>DATLWF010000535.1:0-11583 GCA_035576605.1 Blastocatellia bacterium
GTCGACGACTTGTCTGTGAAGCACTGCGAGTTCGGCCCGAGCAGCTTCACGACTGACCCCTCGGCGCAGACGTCCATAAACGACGACGATCGAATTCAGAGGATCGCGAGCGAAAGCGCTGTCAGGAGTTATCATTACCCAAAGATCAGCCTGCTTCGGATAGAAATTGAAGTCTTCCGGCATTACGCCTGCGATGATGCAGGTTCTTCCGTCAAGCGTTACACTCGCGCCTACGATGTCCGGCGCGCCTCCCAATCGACTTTGCCAAAAATGGTGGCTGAGCACCGCCATATCCCCGTTGCCTGCATCCTGAGGTTCGAATGTCCGTCCTTCAGCGGCGCGCACGCCGAGCAATGAGAAGAAGCCGGCGCTCGTGGGAATCCCGAGAACCCGTTGGGTCTTGCCTTGCCAGGTGAAATTTCGCGCCGGGCGCGCCCAGGTGCACGCCGCAAGCTCGTCGAAGCTGGTGCCGTGATTCTCCCACGCGAGGAAATCGCTATAGCTGTCGAATAGTTTGGAATCTCTCTCGGCGCCGATCTTACTTGATAGAACATCCACGAGCTGCTCCGCTTCCTTGTATGGAAGCGGTCTGAACAGCACGGCATCGACAACACTGAAGACCGTCGTATTCGCGCCTATCCCGAGCGCCAGTGTAAGCGCCATAATTGCGCTGTAGCCGGGGCTCTTCCTCAACATTCTCGTGCCGTACCGCAAGTCTTGCCCGAGATCCGACAAGAGACGGCCACTCGACGTTCCTGCCACGCTGGATGTATTGCTGTTCATCTTAGTAGCCTGATTAAACTTCGCCATTGGTCCGTAGTCCGTAGTCCATGGTCCGTAGTCCGTGGTCCGTAGTCCGTAGTCCGTAGTCCGTAGTCCGTAGTCCGTGGTCCGCAGTCCGTGGTCAGTAGTCCGTGGTCCGCAGTCCGTCGCAAATGATCACTGACTACGGACTACGGACCAATGCCTCATTCTTCGCGCAACGCTACCATCGGATCGACCATCGTTGCCCCCGAGCGGGGATCAGTATATGTACTTCTTCTTCTGGCATCCCACTCTGGAGCAACTCGGCGTAGCGATCGTCTGGATGCTGGGCCAATTCTTCGACGATCTCCGCCTCGCGTGTAGGCTCCAGCATCAAGCTCGCCAGCCGCTGAATGATTTCTTCTTTCCAATCAACCATATTTCAGATTTCAGATTGCAGATTCCAGATTCCAGATTTCAGATTTCAGATTCCAGATTTCATATTCTCAATTGACGATTCCGGCTAGCAATGTTGACTTCACTCTGAAATCTGAAATCTGGAATCTGGAATCTGCAATCTGCAATCTGCAATCTGGAATCTGGAATCTGAAATCGCAAATCGGCAATCGCAGATCGGCAATCGCAAATCACATCACTCGCCACGAAGCGTGACAGCCGGATCGACACGACCCGCTCTTCGAGCGGGACCCAGTCCGGCGAGTAAAGCAATCACGAGCAATGTGGAGGGCGCCAACGCCAGCGCAACCGCGTCGGCGCTTCCCACGCCAAACAATTGACTCTGCAACGCACGGCCTGCCGCCCACGATGCAACCAACCCAATTGCCGAACCCGATATCCAGAGCCGTAGCGCGTGGGCGAGTACCATCCGGTGGATGTCGCCTCGTTGCGCACCGAGCGCCGTTCGGATCGCGAACTCCCGCAAACGCAGCCCTGCTCCGTAGGACAGGACGCCGTACAATCCCAGGCACGCCAACAGCAGCGCCGAACCGCCAAACAGCATTACCAGTCCGGTGAGCAGATTTCGCGATTGGAGACTCCGATCGAGCCAGTCTTCCATCGAGCGGACATCGTAGACCGGCTGGTCCGGGTTTTCACCGTGGATCTGTTCCACTACCGCGGAAGTGAACGACTCCGGGTGGCCGGCGGTCCTTATTACGAGAGCTCCTCGATCTTTGTAGGTCCGATTGGCTTCGGAAGTCTGCTGTGCTTCCGGCCAATAGATTTGCGGACGCGGATCGGTCTCAAGGCTATCGTTCCGGATGTGGCCGACTATCCCCACAATCTCTATCCAGGGCGTACCCTTGGTTATGACTCCGAAGCGGAATCGCTTGCCCAACGGATCTCCATTGCCAAACACCGCGCGCGCCAGTTGTTCGTCGATAATGCCGACCGATGGCGCGCCTTCGTTGTCCTGTTCAGAGAAATCCCGCCCGCGGATCAGCGGAATTCCCATCGCCGAAAAATAGCTGGGCGTCACCGAGCGGCCATCCGAGGCGGCCCCCTCGTCCGGCCTGCCTTCGAACTCCACCGGATAGACTGTGCGGAGCTCACTGAACGGCAAGAGGTTGACCATGCCGGCTTCTGTTACCCCGGGGATGGTTTTCACCCTCGCGACCAATCGGCGATAGTAATCTGCGACTTGAGGATCTGTGGGGTATTTTGCCCGCGTTAATGCCAGGTGCATGGTGAGCACACCCTGGGTCGAGAAACCGGGGTTCACCTTCACTACCGCGACCAGGCTTCGCACCAACAGCCCGCCGGCGAATACCAGCACAAGCGTTACCGCGATCTGCGCGGCCACGAATATGTTCCGAATCCTGCCCCCACCGGCCAGAGTGGGCGAGCTCTGTTGCATCATTTCAGAGAGTTGGCCAGAGAGTTGGCGGTCGAGTTGCACACGCGAAGCCAGGCGCGCCGGCAGCATTCCGGCGAGTAACACCACCAGCACGCTTAGCCCCAATGCAAAGGCCAGCACCGGTCCGTGCAACCCAATCGCTTCCAGTCCCGGCAACTGCGATGGAAGCCACGGTACCAAGACTTTGAGCAGCCACCAGGCGAGCAGCACACCCGCTCCGCCGCCCACTGCGCTGAGAGGCAGCACCTCGGCGAGCGTTTGTCTTCGCAATCGGGATGCGCTTGCGCCGAGAGCGGCACGAATCGCGAACTCGCGTGTCCGGGCGTTTGCGCGGACGATCAACAGCCCCCCTAGATTGATGCATCCGATCAACAGCAAACAACCCACAGCAGCCAGGAGAACATAGAGGATCGTCCGAAACCGTCCAACGGTGCTGTCAAGCAGGGACTCCACCAGGACTCCATATTGTCCGGCGCCGTTGGCAGCGGGATACTGCCGGGCCCAACGCCGGGTAATCGTGGACGTCTCTTCCTGTGCCTGCTGAAGCGTAACGCCCGGCTTTAGCCGCCCGACCGATCTGTAATTAAAGTTGTACTGGGACCGGATCTCGTCCGGCCGGATGAACAGCGGCGTCCACAGTTCGAAGTCTCTGGTCGGATACCGAAAATCCGGCGGCATCACGCCGATCACCTCGAACGGCGCGCCGTTCAACTGCATGCTGCGGCCGGCGACGGCCGGGTCGCCCGCGAAATGCCGCTGCCAGAATCCATAGCTCAGGACTGCCACTCTCGCGTCCCGACCTGCTTCTTCCTCAGTAAACATGCGGCCAAGCAGCGGCTGAACACTGAGAACCTGTGGCAGATTCCAGGTTGTCTGTCCACCTTGCACGCGCTCGGGCGGGCCATCTCCGGTGAGATTGAAATTAGCCACTGCCCTGGTTAACGCGATGTCTTCGAACAACTCGGACTGCGCCCGCCAGTCCATCCAGTTCGCCGCGTTTGTGTTGAAGCGCGAAACATTAGCCGCGGCCGCGGCCGAGTTGGTGAGCCAGAGCGTCACAAGCCGGTCCGGGTCGGGGAAGGGCAACGCGCGCAGCAGGATGCCGTAAGCCAGGCTGAAGATCGCTGTGCTTAATCCGATCCCAAGCGCCAACGAGAGCACTGCAATCAGCGTGAAGCCGGGGTTCTTCATCAACATTCGCGCGCCGTAGCGCAGGTCTTGCCTCAAGTCTGCGATCATAATGTTGCTCCGATTGGTTCCGAGAATGATTGGTTCTTGTTTGGCGTGCGGCATAGGACAAATAGGACGGATATGACGGCCGACGATGATCAATCACAATGATCAGTGACAATGATCAATGACATCAATCATTCACAGCGCAGCGCCACCAGCGGTTCTACCCTGGTCGCCCGCCGCGCCGGAATCCAGCAAGCCAGCAGCGCCACCAGAGTAAGGACGATGGAGACGCCACCGAATGCCAGCGGATCAAGCGGGCTCAGATCAACCAGCACAGTCGCGAGCAAACGCGAGATGACCACGCCACCGGCGAGTCCGACCGAGAGGCCGATTACGGTCAGGCGCAATCCCTCTTTCAGAAATAGCCGCACGACATCACCGCTTTGCGCGCCCAGAGCGATGCGAACGCCGATCTCGCGCGTGCGTTGTGTAACGACAAAGGACATAACACCATAAAGTCCCATAGACGCGAGTAACAACGCGAGAGCGCCCAGCACGCCCGCGATGAGCGCCAGCGTACGAAACGGCGTCATATGCTCGTCAAGGTGGTCTGACGTGCGCTGCACAACGGCGCTCAGACGCGGATCAATCGCCACGGCCTCAGCACGCACTGCCGCTATCAAGCGCTGTACATCCCCTTCGGCGCGGACGAGCAGGTAGTTGCCACGATGGTTGTCGGGCCACAGCGGCACGTAGAGGTAAGTCACATCTTTTTCATATACCCACCCGCTTCGCGTGTCGCGCGCAATGCCAATGACCTCAAAGAAAGGAAAGACTGTTGCGTTCGGAGGCGAACTCAGCGGGTCATTGTCGGGACTGAGCGCGGCAGCAATGCCGATGCGCTGGCCGATGGCATCCTGACCGGGCCAGAACTTCTGCGCGGTCGCTTCGCTGACGACCACCACCGCGGCGCTTGAGTTCGCTTCCTGCTCGGTGAAGCCGCGGCCGCGGACAATTTGAATCCCCAGCGTCTCGAAATGCCGGGAGGAAACAAAGTTGTAATTGGCTCGTAAGGGACGGTCGCCAGGCGCCACCTGTCCTGCGATCGTGATTGGTGTCGAAATGAGCTGGCCTGAGGACGGCTGGCGGAACGCCTGGCTGATCGACTTCACCCCCGGCAACGCGCGCACGCGCTCGCCGAGCTGGCGGCGGAATTCTTCTTGCTGCCGTGGCGATTGCTCGCCCGCCGCGTTCAGATTGATGGACACTGAGAGGAGGTTCTGTGGCTCGAAACCGACATCGATCGTTTGCGCTCTTTGCAGATTGCGGAGAAGCAGACCGGTGCCGATAAGCAGAGCGAGCGACATGGCGATCTGCGTTACGATTAGCCCGTTGCGCAAGCGCGACTGGCTCAAGTGTTGACCCAGCGTCGAGCCCTCATCTTTCAAGGCAGAGGCCAGATCGGGTCGTGACGCCTGCAGAGCCGGTGCGAGTCCGGCGGCGACCCCGGCAATGAGCGCAACAAGCAGCGTGAAACCGAAGATGCGATAGTCGAGTTCGAGGTTGAGGAACGCCGGGAGCTCTGGCAAGCGCGCCAGCAGGACGTGGTAGAGCGCTTGGAGTGTCCAGGAGGCGGCGAGCAAGCCAGTCAAGCCGCCGATGGCCGAAATCAGCACGCTCTCGGTCAGCAACTGGCGGATCACTCTGCGACGACTGGCTCCCAGTGCCAGCCTCACCCCGATCTCTTTCTGTCGTACGGCTGCGCGCGCCAGGAGCAAGTTGGCCACGTTCGCGCATGCGATAAGTAGCACCAGGCCAAACGCCAACAGCAGCGGCACGATCAGCGACAACAGCTTGGCGTCAAAGGAGACGAAGCTGGCGGCGCTCGTCGTCACCACGCCGGTCTTGCGGGTGCTGCCGGGATAATCTTGGGCGAGCTGTTGCGCGATCAGGCTCATCTCCGCCTGCGCTTTCCCACGTGCCACGCCCGGCTTCAATCGTCCAAGCAGCACAAACAAATCGGCATCGCGGTCGGTCAGCCACCCCTTGTGATTCTCCCCCAGGCCGAGAGGAACTATCTGATCTCGCATCATCAGCGGCACCCAGAACTCAGGGTTATCTATTGTCGTGCCGACGAATGATGGCGAAGTCACGCCCACGACCGTGAAGGGCTGGCTTTGCATTCTGATTGTTCTTCCGACGATATTCGGATCGCCATCGAATTGCCGTTGCCAGAAGCGATGACTAAGCACGACCACCGGGTGTGTCCCCGGTGTACGATCTTCTTCCGGCAGAAAGCCGCGCCCAAGCGCCATCTCCGCTCCGAGAGCTGTGAGGTAGTTGGCGGAGACAATCTGGCCGAAGATGTAACCCGAGCGGTCGGAAAGATCGTCGCGACGCGATTGGGCCTCGCCCAGCAACACCGCGGCTTTGTTCCATGCCACCAGATCCGCGAGCGTCGTGTTGCGGTCACGGTAATCGAGGTAGTCGAGGTACGAGAACAGCTTGTACCGCTCGCCACTTTGCTCTGCGCCACTAATTACGCCGCTAAAGTTGACAAGGCTGCCGGGATCTTTGAGCGGCAGCGGTTTGAGCATAAATGCGTTAAACACCGTGAACAGCGCAGTATTCACGCCGATGCCCAGGGTGAGAGTAAGCACGGCAATAAAGGTGAAGCCGGGATTCTTCATCAACATGCGCGCGCCGTAGCGCAGGTCCTGCCACAGGTCTGCGATCATACTGTTGCTCCGATTGGTTCCGAGAATGATTGGTTCTTGTGCGGTGTGCCGCTCCACGCGCCGCAATTCGCGCGTCAGTAATTCACTCTCTCTCAACTCGCCCAGCACTTCCCGCGAGGCTTGCGCATCAGTCGCGCCGCCGGTGAGCAACTCGCCGTAGCGGTCTTCGAGATGCTGGGCCAACTCTTCGACGATCTCAGCCTCGCGTGTCGGGGCGAGTTTCAACGCAGCCAGCCGCTGCCTGATTTCGGGTTTCCAGTCAATCATATTTCCGATTTCCGATTTCCGATTGCCGATTTTCAAATTGACTGTTTCCGGAAATCGGCAATCGCAAATCGGCAATTGAAAATTACTTCATTCGCAACGCAGTGCGACCATAGGATCAACTCTCGAAGCTCGCCTGGCCGGAATCCAACAAGCCAGGACCGCCACTGCGACCAGCAATGCCCCCACGCCTGCGAAGATCGACTGATCAGTTGTGCTGACTTCGAACAACAGGCTCTCCATCAAGCGAGTCAACGCCAACGAAGCCGCCAGTCCAATCGTCACTCCGATCAACGCCAGGGCAACCCCCTCCCTGATTACCAGCTTGCTCACATCGTGAGCTTGTGCCCCCAAAGCCATCCGAATGCCAATCTCGTGCGTGCGCTGAGTTACCGAGTAAGAAATCACACCGTAGATTCCTACCGACGCAAGCACCAGCGCCAATGCGGCGAAGATTCCAAGCAGCAAAGTACGAAAGCGAGGCTGCGCGACCGACTCGGCTAGCAGCCGATCCATGGTCGCTACTTTGGCGATGGGCATGTCCTTGTCCAGCGCCCAGATCTGCTCTCGAATGGCGGGCGCCAGGCCGGCGGGGTTCAGCGGGGTGCGGACCACCAGATACGCTGCGCGCCAGGCGCTCTGAGCGAGCGGCATATAGTAGGCAGGCTCCGGCTTGACCTCGAGGCCCGAATACTTGACATCGCCGACCACGCCGACGATTTCCATCCAGGGGTTCCGCGTTCGGTCTGCGCCGCCGATTTTGAACCGTTTTCCGATCGCGGTTTCGCCCGCGAAGTATCGCTCGGCCAGCGTCTGATTGATGATGACGACTGGCGGAGAGCCTTCCTGATCCGTTGCGTTGAAGCCCCTTCCTTGAAGGAGCGGTACGCCAAGCGCGGTAAAGTAATCGGGACTGGTGGAGACAATCGGGACAATCGGTTCGCTCGCGCCTTGCGGCCACGGTTTGCCTTCGATGGAGAAGCTGTCGCTGACTTCGAGATTGTTCGGAGGAAGACTGATGCTCAAACCTGCAGCCTCCACTCCTCGCACCGCGGTGACTCGGTCGATAATTTGGCGGTAGTAGCTGGTGATCTTCTCGTCGCTGTCATACTTCGCTCGCGGCAGCGTGAGGTGCATCGTCAGGATGTGCTCGGGGTTGAATCCGGGGCTGACACTTTGCAGTTTCAAAAAGCTCTTGACCATCAGTCCGGCGCCGACCAAAAGCATTAACGAGAAGGCTATTTCGACTACCACGAGCGCGCTTCGCAGCCGACGCCTGCCGGAACTATCGGCGCTTCCTCGGCCGCCTTCCTTGAGGGACTCGTTGAGATTGAGACGCGAGCTTTGCAGTGCAGGGGCGAGACCGAAGATCAGACCGCAAGCCGCCGCGACCAGCAGCGTAAATCCAAGCACCCAGCCATCAATATTGATCTCTTGCAAGCGAGGCAGGTCGTCGGGGCTCAGTGCCACCAGCAAGTGAATTCCCCAGATCGCGAGCGGTAAGCCCGCTGCCACTCCGATTGCCGAGAGCAAGAGGCTTTCAGTGAGCAGTTGCCGAAGCAACCTCGGCCGGCTCGCGCCCAGAGCGATGCGCACCGAGATCTCTTTCTCACGAGCTGTCGCGCGGGCGAGCAGTAGATTGGCGATGTTTGCGCACGCGATGAGCAACACAAAAAGAACCGCGACCAGCAGCACGAGCAAGGCAGGGCGAACCTTGCCGACGATTCTCTCCGCTAACGAAACAGACGTCCAGGTCCAATCCCTGTTCGGGCTGTTGATCTGGTCCTGCACTCGCCGCGCAATCATGTCCATCTCACTTTGCGCCCGCTCGAGGGTTGCGCCCCGATTTAGCCTTCCCAGCCCCCACATGTAATAAGGTCCTCTGCGTGTTGCGGCCAACCGTTCCGCTGCCCAAAGCTCGGTCTCTTTTTCCGGAAACAAAAAACCCGGTGGCATCACGCCGATGATCGTGAACGTACGAGCGTTGAGAGTTATTTGTTGATCGATGACGTTCGGATTTGAGCCGAGATATCGCCGCCAGAACCCATCGCTGATGACGACCGTCTGCGGCGCCTTAGGCGTATCTTCGTCGGGCAAGAAGCCACGGCCCAATGCGGGTTGAACTCCAATGGTTGAAAAGAAATCGGACGTCACCCAGGCGCCCTCAATCTGTTGCGGGGTTTCGCCGCCGGTGTAGTTGAAGCGGTTGGTTGAGAAGGCCGCGAGGCTTTCGAAGACCTGGTTTTGCGATTTCCAGTCGAGAAAGTCGGCTTCGCACAGCGGCGTTTTTCCCTGCGCGGCTTGTAAGCTGATTCCGTAGACCATCGCGAGGCGATCGGGCTCGGGATACGGGAGCGGACGAAGCAGCACGCTGTTGACGACGCTGAAGATCGCGGTGTTAGCGCCGATGCCGAGCGCAAGAGTGATCACCGCGATCGCTGTGAAGCCGGGATTCTTCCGCAGCGAGCGCGAGCCATACCGCAGATCCTGCCAGATATCAGCAATCATATGCTTTCTCCTTGTCCCCAGTACGACGGGTTCGCGGGTCACGGTTCGTTCGACCCGCCGAAGCTCACGCGCCAATAGCTCGCTCTCACTCAACTCGGCGAGCGCCGCGCGAGTGGCTTCTTCTGGCGTCGCGTCACCGCCGAGCAACTCGGAGTAGCGATCCTCGAGGTGCTCCGCCAACTCATCGACGATCTCTGCCTTGCGACAGGGCTCGATATTCAAGCCGGCGAGACGATGTCTGATTTCTTCCTTCCAATCAACCATATTTCAGATTTCAGATTTCAAATTCGCGATTGCCGATGATTGCCGCGCCGAGTCAATCGCAAACCCGCTCACGCGCTTTCGGCCCTGGTTATGCGATTGATTGCGGCGACGAATTCTTCCCAGCCGCTGCGCTGCGCCGCCAGCACCTTTCGGCCTTCACGCGTCAGGCGGTAGTAACGCCTCCGGCGCTGGCCTGCCTTTTCCACCCAGCGACCCAGAATCCACCCGCGTTTTTCCAGCCGGTACAGAAGAGGATACAGCGAAGCGACGTTGAACTTGAGCACGCCGTCGGAACGAGCTTCAATCAGTTTACTGATCTCGTAACCGTGTCGTGGCCTGACTTCAACCAGCGAGAGGATCAGCAGCTCAGCGCTGCCCTTCTTCAATTCGCGATCGAGCATTCGAGACTCCATATATGACATTGCGACATATTACTCAGGCGCATATTTGATGTCAACGACTTTTTTGGAAAGCCCCGGGCCCTGTCATATCTGTTGACCCTAATGTTGACAAACGCCATGCATCGGGAGTAGAAGAGGCCTGTCCCTCGAATCCCTCACGTACGGGTCTCGTATCGGTTGGCCGGGTCGAACGCTCAAGTTTGCAACTGGTAAATTGAGGAGCAAGCAAAAACTTGGCCTCACAAATCGTCTCTCATTATCGAATCATCAGGAAGCTCGGCGCGGGCGGAATGGGAGAAGTGTTCCTGGCTGAAGATACAAGACTGGACCGCAAGGTCGCCATCAAGTGGCTTCGCACAAAAGCCGTAGCCAGCGAGCAGGCTCGAAAGCGCCTCATACGAGAAGCAAAGACCGCGGCCACGCTTGACCACCCGAACATCTGCACCGTTCACGAAATAGGCGAGGACGGCGAGCGTGCGTTCATAGTCATGCAGTACGTAGAGGGAGAGACACTTGCTGACCGGCTTGACAGTGCGCCGCCTGATCTCCGGGAGTCAGTTGATATCGCCGCTCAGGTGGCCGAGGCGTTAATCGAAGCACACTCCCACGGCGTAGTGCACAGGGACATAAAACCGCAGAACGTCATTGTTACGCCTCGCGGCCAGGTAAAGGTTCTTGATTTCGGGCTTGCGAAATTGCTGCAGCTCCAACCGGTCGACACAGAAAAAGATACACAGACTTTGTTGACAGACGCGGGGATGGCGATCGGGACGGTGCATTACATGTCGCCAGAGCAGGCAAGAGGCGAGCACGTCGATGCGCGAAGCGACGTATTCGCACTGGGCGCACTGCTGTACAAATGTATTACCGGCCGATCCGCATTCTCCGGCAATAACGCAATCGATGTATGTGCGCAGGTCATTCATGTGGATCCGTCTCCGCCATCCCAAATCAATCCGGCGGTACCTTTCCAGTTGGAACGCATCGTCCTGAAGGCTCTCGCCAAGAACATCGACGCCCGCTACCAATCCGCAGACGAGATGCTTAGTGATCTTCGGGGGTTCCAGCAGGCCTCCCTAAAACCGCGCAAGAAGCATCTCCCGCAGTTGACAGGCAAGGGTGTTGCAAGTTTGGCAGGTGTCTTTGATCGCTCTCGCCGGGACCTCCGCATCAGAGCCACTGTTGGCATCGTGCTGATCACGATTCTTGCAGCCTGGTTAGCTCTGCACAACCGCCACATCAGCCCGCATCAACCGACGCCTCAAGCCAGAGCCTGGTACGAGCAAGGAGCAAATGCGCTGCGCGATGGTTCCTACTATCAGGCGAGTAAACTGCTGGAAGATACAGTCGGGCTGGATAACAATTTCGCGCTCGCGCACGCTCGATTGGCTGAGGCATACGCGGAACTTGATTACGCGGTCAAAGCAAAGGATCAGTTGCTGATTGCGCAATCTCTCGTGCCGGACCGTGGCGCCCTCCCGCAGATGGACGCGTCGTATTTGAAAGCAATCTCAGCGGTCGTGACGCGCGACATCACGACTGCTATCGAGACGTACCTGCAGATGGTCCAGCAAGCCCCCGACGCAGACAAACCGAGCCTCCTCTTCGACCT
>DATLWF010000536.1:0-13013 GCA_035576605.1 Blastocatellia bacterium
ATCGCGGCTCCGACACGGACCTCGAGACTAGTTGTTCCATCGTGCGGACATCGTAGAGAGGGAGTTCTTTGTCGACTGCTTGAAGCTCGCGTCGAAAGGTGTTCGCGAGAGTTTGAGGATCTCGTTCCGTGCGCACGACGAACGCCGCGGCGTCCAGAAGAAACACCGGCGCCTGGGTATCGGGCATGTAGATCGCCAAGGGAGCGTTCTTTTCGAACCCGTTCTGACGGACGTTACCCACTACGCCGGCCACCGTGCACATAGGCTTGCTTCTGAACCCGGGGTGCAGGTGCTTGCCGATCGGGTCTTCTCCCGGCCAGAACATCTCAGCCAGGTTTTCGCTGATGATTACTACATCACTTGTTTTGTCGGTGTCAGCATCGGTAAAGAAGCGGCCGCTCACCAGCGGTATCCCGACCGCCTGGAAATAGCCCGAACTGACGGCTAACTTGCTTGCGCTCACGCCGGCTGCCGGCGGCGGCTTTCCTTCAACCGTGAAATCGCCTCTCACACTCATATCGCCCAGAGGAAGCCCGAAGACTGTTCCGGCAGCGCGAACTCCCGGCACGTTCTGAAACCGCTCGATTGCCGTTCTGTAGAAGCTTGCCATATCCGCGGGCTTCGAATACCTCGTCGAAGGTAAGATCACGTTCATCGTGAGCACATTCTTCGGATCGAACCCCGGCTTAACTTCGATGAGTCGAATAAAACTCCTGATCAACAATCCCGCTGATACCAGCAATACCATCGCCAGCGCGAACTCGGAAATCACCAGAATCCCGCGAACTCTCCGCCTGCTTCGGCTGTCAGAAACCGAGCGCTCGCCTTCCTTGAGCGATCGACTGAGGTCGGTCCTGGACGAATGAAGCGCGGGGGCGAGTCCGAAGATGATCCCGCTCACAAGCGACGCCGCGAGCGCAAAAGCGAGGACCCAAACGTCGATGCCGATGCTATCTGCTCGAGGCACAGCAGGAGGAAGAAAAGCCATCAGGCCTTCCAAACCCCAGACGGCAACCAGAACGCCGAGTGCTCCGCCAAGCACCGCCAGGATCATGCTCTCGACCAGAAGCTGCGACACTATTCGCCAGCGACTGGCGCCCAGCGCCCGGCGAATAGCCATCTCGCGTTGGCGACCAGCGGCGCGCGCGAGCAACAGGTTGGCTACATTCGCACAAGCGATCAGCAACACCAGGCCGACCGCTCCAAGAAGAACCAGCAGGACGGGCCGCGTGTTTGCCACTACAAATTCCTGCAAGGGCATCAAGGTCATTTCGCTGTGAACATCACGCTGCGAATGTCGCTCGCTCATCCGGCGGAAAATGACGCCTAATTCCTCTTGCGCTTGCTTCAGCGGAACGCCGGGCTTCAGTCGAGCGACGACATGGTCGAAGGAGTTCGAGCAATCAGACGTCAGAACGAGTGGCGTCCAGACTTCCGTTTGATTCGGGAAGTCAAAACCTGATGGCATCACGCCGATCACTGTGCGGCTCTTGCCGTCGAGACGAACTACGGTGCCGAGCGCCGAGGGATCGGAACCAAATCGGCGCTGCCAGAGCTTATTGCCGATCACTACCACGTCATCGTGACCGGGCCGCTCCTCTTCCTCGGTGAAAGTTCGGCCCAGTGCAGGGTGGACTCCCAGCAGCGAAAACAGTCCCGCATCAGACGGCGAGCCCTGAAGCCTCTCCGGATCGCCCCCGCCGGTCAGGTTGAATGGCCTTTGTTGGTAGGCCGCTATCTGGCCGAACACTTCGCTTTGAGTTTTCCAATCAGGATAATCGGGATCGCACACAGCCCATGGACCCGAGAACCCCATTTCCAGGTTTGTTCCGTAGAAGAGCGCGAGACGGTCAGGGTCGGTAAAGGGAAGGGGCCGCAGCAAGACGGCGTTGACGACGCTGAAGATCGCCGTGTTCGCTCCGATTCCAAGCGCAAGCGTCAAAACCGCAACGGATGTAAAGCCGGGACGCTTGAGCAACATCCGAAAGCCATATCGCAGATCGTGGAATAGGTTTTCCAAGGTCCAGCCCTCCTGGCTTGTTATTGGGCACGCGTATTCCTGGGCTCTAGCCAATCTGCGTGCCAAAGCAGCGTGCGATCAACTTAATGTATTTCCACGTTTAGAGGCTTAGCGGGGGATCGAAGCGCCCGGTGGTGTCCGTCTTTGTAACGAGGCGTTCCCAGAAATGCGAACCTGGGAGCGCAGCCCGGGAGCGCATCCTGGGAGCGCAGGCATCCCTGCCTGCCGGTTTTTGCGGAGAGTCGCCTTTGAAAGAACTAGACATTAGCGAAGCGAGGCAGCAGGCAGGGATGCCTGCGCTCCCAGGATGCGCTCCCAGGATGCGCTGCCCAGGATGCGCCACCCGGCATGCTACGAATTGTCCTTGATCTTCTCCATCAGGTACCAGGACATGTTACCTTCGTACTTCTCCTGCAGATCTTTCCTTCGCCAATCCTGACCGGTGATCACCTTGCGGCAGCTCGGCGCCCCGCACCTACACGCCATTTCGTAATTGTCATCGTCAGTCGTGGCCCAATCGTGAGTCAGTTCTTCACCGGCTTTGATGTCTCGCAACGCAACAAAGACAATCTGCCCCTGCACTCCGATGTTCGGCTCGCAGGAGTGATTGCTGAAGATCATGCTCCCTTCTCGCTCTTGTTCGCTGAGAGGGCCGATAAAGAAATCTTCAGCTACTTGAATCTCGGCCGGGCCAAGCGTCTTCGTGACCTGTTGAAGTGCTTCGCGGTTGAAGATATAGCCACCCTTGATACAAACAATCTCTCCGCGCTTGATCGGCTCGACCGCGAACAGACCTCTTCCGTGAATCGAGCTTTCATTCACAGCGGCTTTGGGTGAAATGTAAGATAAGTTCGACATTGACTTTTCTAGTGCAGGCTGCCGAAAGGCCAAAAGGGCCTCACCGGCGAGTGCCGATGATCCCACCAACTTCGTTGGTGGGACTGGAGTTTGGATATTCCACTTGGCAACCTTCAACAACGCAACAAAGGATAACCGCGTAGCGGTGTCCTATCGATAGCTTGCGGGATTGGCGATGCACGTGAGCCGCGTAGCGGTTACCTCTGTCTGCAGAATCTATTTACAAGGTCAATGGGTAACCGCTACGCGGCCCAGGAGAGCCCGAACCACGCAAGCTATCAATAGGACACCTCTACGCGGTTTACACCTCACTGAAGTGAGGTGTATCCCACCAACTGCGTTAGTGGGATTGCACCTGAATACGCGCAGAACATCGATACGAATCCTGAACCTATTCGCATCGCAGCGCAACCATCGGGTCCACCTTCATCGCCCGCCGCGCAGGGACGTAGCTCGCCAACAACGCGACGCTCGTCAGCAGCAACGAGACGACCAAAAACGTAAGCGGATCAGTCGGACTCACGCCGAAGAGCAAACCCGCAATCAGACGTGTCAACGCAACGGCCCCAACTAAGCCGATGCCCACGCCCAACAGCGCGAGAACCACGCCTTGACCGACGACCAGTCTGAGTATGTCTCTCCGTTGCGCGCCCAACGCGATGCGGATTCCAATCTCCTGAGTGCGTTGCGCTACGGAATAGTTGATCACTCCAAAAACGCCGACTACGGCCAGACCCAGCGCCAGCGCTCCAAAGATGCTGAGCAGCAGCATATTGAATCGCTGTCCGCCCACCGAGTCGGAGAAGATCTGATCCATCGTTGTGATTGCGACCGGCTGGTCCTTGTCGACCGCGGTCACCTGCTCGCGGATCGCGGCGGCCAGGCTCGACGGATCACCGGATGTTCGAACCATCACTGCCATTGAACCCGAAGGCTCTTGAAGATCGGACAGATACATTTCCGGGTTTGGCCGGGTGCTTAGGCCGGCGTGACGGATGTCTCCCACCACGCCGACAATCGTCATCCAGGGACTCGCGACGATACGGAGTCGCTGACCAAGCGGGTCTTCACCGGGGAAGAAAGTGCGGGCCATCGTTTCGTTGACGATGATCGCTGGAACCGGCTGCGACTCGTTGTAGTGTTCGGGATAAGGCTGCTGCTCATACCAACGCATCACCGGCAGCGCGATTCGAGCATCTGCTTCACTAAAGTATCGCCCTTTGCGAAGCGGAACCCTCATTGCTCGGAAGTAGTCGGAACTGACAGTGCGCATCGCGGCGTTGGATTCCTGGCCCGGGGCCGGAGCCGGACGTCCCTCTATAAAAAAGAACGACCAGTTATCACCCGGGCTCAGCGGGGTCTGAGTCGTCGCGCCCACAACTTCGACGCCGGGCAAGGTCTTGATGCGTCCCATGAGTTCTTCATAGAACCGAATCTGTTGCCCCGGCTTTGGGTAACGCGGGCCTGGCAGCGAGAGATCCAATCTCAAAACATTGTGCGGGTTGAAGCCCGGATCGACGCTCAAAAGGCGAACGAAGCTGTTCACCATTAGCCCGCCGCCAACCAACAAAACCAGCGCCAGCGCTACCTCCACAACTACCAGAGCACTTCCGATTCGACGGCGGCCTGCGCCCGCCGACGTTCTGGTTCCTTCATTCATCGACTGAATCAGGTTCTGCCTGGAGCTTCGCAGGGCCGGCGCGAGTCCTGTGATGATCCCGGTCAGTAGCGTAAGCCCGACGGTCACTGCCAGGACCTGGCCGTCAACGTGTACACGGTCAATGCGAGGAATGCTCACCGCCTTGATCTTCGGGAGCAGGTCGACAATCCAGAGCGCCAGCAGCAAGCCAACGCCTCCTCCCATCGCCGCCAGCAGACAACTCTCGGTCAACAACTGCCGGATCAACCTCATTCGCTGCGCGCCCAGCGCGGTTCTGATCGCGATTTCCTTCTGCCGCGCGGCGGCTCGCGAGAGCAAAAGGTTCGCTACGTTGGCGCAGGCAATCAGCAGCACGAATCCGACGGCGCCGAACAAAACCAGCAGCGCGCGACGAACGTCTCCCACGGCGTCTTCGTGCAGCGAGACGAGTTGCACGCCGTGTCCTACATTATTGTCCGGGAACTCTCGTTCCAGCTGCTCGGCGATCCGAGCCATCTCCACCTGCGCCTGTTCCAGGGTCACGCCCGGTTTGAGTCGGCCAATAACCTGATGGCTGTGCTTGCCGACCTTTTGTACTTCGCCCGGCATGTTGATCGGAAGACACGCGTCGGGCATGAAATCGATGGATGTATACACGCCAACCACAGTGTAGCTCTGATCGTTCAAGCTGACTGTCTTGCCGACAATGTCAGGGTCCGAGCCGAAGCGCCGCTTCCATAACCCCTCGTTCAGAACGACCACGTTGTTACTGCCGTCCTGGTCCTCACCCGGCAGGAACGCGCGACCGAGAACCAGCGGCACGCCAAGAACCGAGAAACAGTCAGCTGAGACCATAGACGCGCTTATAGACGCCGGATCCCCCGCGCCTGTCAGGTTGAAGCCGGCGCCTCGAAGGATCGCAAGACCCTCGAAGCTGCGAGATTGGTCTCTCCAGGCGGCGAACTCGTGCGCGGAGATTGGGAGGTTAGCGTCGTTGGACGAGGCCCGTCTTTCCCACACCGACACGAGCCTACCCGGGTCTTTGAAGGGTAGGGGCCTCAACAGCACAGCGTTTATCAAGCTGAAGATGGAACTATTGGCGCCAATTCCCAAAGCCAGCGTGAGAACTGCTACAACAGTGAAGCCGGGACTCTTCGCCAGCGTTCGCCAGCCGTATCGCAAATCCTGCAAGAATCCATTCATCAGATCACCCCCGGATTGCAAGGATTGAGGATCGAGGATTGAGGATTGAGGATGGAAGATTGAGGCCGCGGTATCATCGATCTTCCATCCTCAATCGTCAATCCTCGATCGTCCATCTTCAAGCTTCATTCGTATCGTAGCGCCACCATCGGATCAACCTTCGTTGCGCGGCGAGCCGGGAGATAACAAGCAAGCAACGCGACTGAAGCCAACAACAGCGCGATCACCAAAAACGTCAACGAATCAGTTGCGCTTACTCCGTAAAGCAAGCTCGCCAGTACCCGAGTCAAAGCGAATGAAGCTGCCAGGCCGATTGCCACACCAACAAGAGCCAGTGTCATTCCTTCCTTCACTATCATCTTCACCACGTCCCTTGTTTGCGCCCCCAACGCCATCCGAATGCCGATCTCGCGCGTGCGCTGGGTTACCGCATATGCTATGACTCCGTAAATCCCAATCGCCGCCAGCAGCATCGCGACTCCGCCGAACAACCCGAGCAGTAAGGTGTAAGTACGCGGCGCAGCTACCGATTCAGACATCAGTTGAGTCATTGTCTTGATTTGCGAAACAGGCAGATCGCGATCTATTGCCCACACCGCTTCGCGCGCGGACGTGACAACGCTGAGCGGGTCGCCCTCTGTTCGCACGGAAAGATACAGCGAGCGCCACCAGAGATTTTGCAGGAACGGCGTGTACATCGTGGGCTGCGGTTCCTCCTGCAGGCCGCTGTACTTGACGTCATCGACGATGCCGACAATTGTCACCCACTTTCCGGCCGGATCGTAATCTCCGGTTTGAATGTGACTGCCAACGACGTTCTGATTTGGGAAATATGATCGCGCCATCGTCTCGTTGATGATGACGACCGAAGGGGCTGCGTTATTGTCCGCATCACTGAAGGGTCGACCCGCATTCAGCCTGATGCCGAGCGTGCGGAAATAATCCGGGCTGATGAGCACTTGTTCGGCGGTCGGTTGCGGCTGTCCGGCCGCCGGCGGCTGGCCTTCGACAACAAACGGGTTGTGCATCATCAACCGATCCGGCGGCAGCGACATCGAAGCCGCGGCGGCCTGCACGCCGGGCAGCGATTGCACATTCTGCAACAATCGCTGCTGGAATTCGCCGACCCTGGCGGGTGTGCCGTATCTGTTTTGCGGGAGCGCAATCTGGGCGGTTACCACACGATCGGGATTGAATCCAGGATTGACCCGTTGTAGTTGCAGAAAGCTGCGAATCATCAGTCCGGCTCCAATAAGTAACATCAATGCCAGACCGAACTCCGTCACGATGAACAGCCCGCGGAGCCGGTTGTGGCCCCCGCCCGTGGTGCGCCCGCCTTCTTTGAGAGTCGCGTTCAAATCCACATGCGAGCTTTGCAGGGCCGGCGCGATGCCGAAGACAAGACCGCTCAGCAAAGTGATCAGCAGCGTGAACCCCAGGACGCGACGATCAACGCTGATTTCATCAAGTCGCGGCAGATTCTCGGGGCTCAGCGCGACAATAAGATCGACGCCCCAGAGCGCCAGCAACCATCCGAGCGTGCCTCCGATCACTGCCAGCGTCAGACTTTCGGTCAGCGCCTGCCGGATTAGCCGGAAGCGGGCCGCCCCAAGCGCTGCGCGCACGGCCATCTCTTTCTCTCTTTCGCTGGCGCGCGCCAACAACAGATTCGACACATTGACCGAGGCGATCAGCAGGATAAAAAACACCGCGCCCAACAGCACAGACAAGCTTACTTCTGAGTCGCCGACGATTGATTTTTTGAGTGTTGACACGCGCACGACCTTGGATTTGCTGCTCGGATACTGCTGCTCCACCTGAGTTGCAATCGCGCCCAGTTCCGCCTGCGCTTCCTGCTCAGCGGTTCCCGGCTTCAAGCGGCCGATGACGCGCAGATAAAAGGGCGGGCGAAAACGCGGTGGAGTGATTTGCAGAGTTGTCCACAGCTCAGACGGGCCGGTGGCCGAGAAACGGAAGTCCGGCGGCATCACCCCGATGACCTCGTAACTTTCACCGTTGAGCGTAACTGACTGTCCGACGACATCTGCATCCGAGTTCAGGTGCTTTTCCCAAAAGCTATTACTGACGACCACTGTGCGCGGACTACCCGGTTTGTCCTCGTCGGACAGGAAGGTCCTGCCGCGTTGCGCTTTCACCTTAAGCACATCGAAGAAGTCTGCCGACACGACTGCGCCGATCACTTGTTCGGGCGCCCCGGTGCCCGTGAGGCTGAAACGATTGCCGGGTGAAATGGCCGCGACTTTCTCGAAGCTCGAATTCCGTTCCTTCAGCGCAAGGAAATCAGTGTTGCCATAACCGCCCCTGCCCTGAGCAGTCTCAGGATTGTTTAGAAATATCTGCATCAGCCGATCCGGCTCAGGATATGGCAACGAACGCAGGAGCACCGCGTCCACGACGCTGAAGATCGCCGTGTTTGCTCCAATGCCGAGCGCGAGCGTCATGACCGCGATAGAAGTGAAGCCGGGCTTCTTTGACAATATTCGCGCTGAGTAGCGCAGGTCTTGCAAGAATCCATTCATCAGATCACCTCCGGATTGCGAGGATTGAGGATGGAGGATCGAAGATGGAGGATTGAAGATGGAGGATTGAAGATGGAGGATCGCGGATAGAGGATGGATGATGGAAGATAGAGGATAGCGGGCGCGCTTCAAACCGATCTCAATCTTCGATCCTCGATCCTCTATCCTCGATCCTCCATCCTCGATCCTCGATCCTCTATCCTCAATCCTCAATCCTACATCCTCCATCCTCCATCCTCACTATCTCTCCCGCGCCGCGAGCTTCAGCGCAAGCTCCAACTGCTCGTCAACGCCACGCAACAGATTCGCTACCTTTGTCTCAACCACATGATCGGGTCGAGTGCCTCGGCGCTTTCCGTCATAGCCCGGAACCGCGTTCCAGTATTCGTACATCGGCACCCTGACTCGCATCTTCGAGTTGGGCAGCGTCACGATCGTCTGCATGCCAGAGTTGTTTCCATAATAAGCGCCGCCCGTCTCCTCGCCGATGAACGTCGCTCGCTTGAGGTGATGTGCCACCGCGCAAAAATCCGCCGCCGTCGAAAAAGTCGCGCCGTCGATGAGTACAAACACCTTCCCCAGAAACGGATATTTCCCGGGCGGTTGCTCGGCGACTCCCGGATGAAGTTTCGCGGTCACCAGAAAGCCTCCCACCGGATTGACAGTCATGCCCTCGCGCAACTTGCTCTCATTTCCACTCCAGTCCGAGTGCTCTTTGAATGAAGGATTGATTGTCTTTACGTCGATGTGATCGAAGTAGCGGAACGGTTTGTCCGTAAGATAAGACACCAGCATCGCGCCGTACATATCGGCGCCGCCGCCGTTTCCGCGCAGATCGATAATCAGCGCCCTGGTCCCCTTCTCGCGCAGAGTCCGGAAGGTGTCCTCCATCCACTGCGGATACTTGCTCCCGCCGAACCCACCGATGTGGATTTCCGCGATGTCCGGGTCTTTCAGAAATCGCATCGCCAGGTTTTCGCTCGTCCACTGGAGCTTTCCGATGCTCGCTTGGAATTCGGCATTCACCGGGTTGCGGGTGAGGTTCTTCTTACGGTCGGAATCCTCCACGCCGAGCAGTTTCGAAGTTACAGTCGTGCCGCCCGCGTCGCGTGCCCTCACTGTGAAGTCTTCCGTCTTCTCGACGAACAGCCAGTAATTCTGTCCGAAGCTGCGTTGCAGCCTCACTCGCTTGCCGGTCTCGATATCGCCGTCGGCAGCCAGCTTCGGGAGAATTCGGTTGAGAATGTCGGCGGGCTTTCGACCGTTGATCTCGAGGATTTCCATTCCCGGACGAATGGTTTGGTCGTCGGGCGTGTCATTGGATTGAACCATCAGCCTCCGCCCCTCGACCAGGATCCGCAGCGGAAACATCCGGGTGGCGGCCAACTCCTTTTGCGTCTCCTCATCCGGCGTGAGTCCCGTGTGCCCACATCGGATCTGTGCGAGCGTTTCGATCAGCACCGCCATGAACTCCGCCTTCGTCAGCGGACGGTTGAGCTTCGCACGCTCGGCGTCGAACGCTCGGTCCATCTCGGCCTTCGACGAATACCGATACAGACCCGAGTGAGCCTCTTCGAGTGCCTTACGCATCAGGTCGAAATCAGCTTGCGTCTGGGCAGGCGGCAGCGCCTCCGCTGGGATGGGATTCGACGCTTTAGAAGCGACGAGTACCTGAAGTCCGAATAACGCGGCGATTAAAGTCATCACTAGCGCGCGTCGCAGAAGTTTGCTCATTGTTCTCCTATTCGTGCCTGAGCGCGAACATCGGGTCTACGCGCGCCGCCCGTCGCGCCGGGACAAAACAGGCTCCCAAAGCCGCTCCGGTCAGGATAAGCGGAATCAAAACGAACGTGAGCGGATCGGTCGTGCCCACGCCGAATAGCAAACTCGACAGCAAACGAGTCAGGCCGGTCGCCGCCGCGAGGCCGATGCCTAACCCGATCAGAGTCAAGGTCAGCCCTTCACCTAAAACCAGCGTGAAAATGTCACGCCGCGCCGCCCCGAGCGCGATTCGTATGCCGATCTCATTCGTTCGTTGATTGACCGAGTAAGAAATGACCCCATAGATTCCTACCGCTGCAAGCATCAACGCGACGGCCGCGAACACCGCCATCAGAAGAGCCGGATAGCGCCGCAGGAAAGTTGACGGCGAATCGGCGATCAATTGGTTCATCGTTGCCGCCGAGTAGAGCGCCAGGTCCTGATCAATTGCCTGTACTTCGCTGGTTACTGCGTTGACGATGCTGGTGGGGTTGCCTGCCGATCGCACAACGAGGTTGAGCTTGTTCCAGGGTTCCTGCAGGTATGGACGATAAACCACCGACGCGGCCTCCTCGTCCAGCGCACCGACGCGCTCATCATCCACGACGCCGACGATTTCAAATGGCTTCGGCTCGCCTCCGGCAAAGATGAGCTGACGCCCTATCGGATCTTGATCTGCAAAGAGCCGGGTCGCCAGCGAACGGTTGATGATCAGGACCTGCGGATTCGTTTGATCGTCACGGTCTGTGAAGTCGCGTCCCTCAAGCAGTGAAATGCCCATCGTGCGAAAGTAGCTGGAGCTTACGACGCGCGTGCTCGACTTCGGCTCCTGGCCCGGAGGAGGCGGCGCCTGGCCTTTGACTAGCAGCAAGTCACCGGGGCCCCCCTGCATCGGCAGCCAGTTGACAGTGCCGACCCCGGTCACCCCCGGCAGCGCCTCGAGGCGCGTCAGCAGTTGCCTGTGAAAGGCCCTCGTCTGATCATCTTCCGCATACTTTGGGAACGGCAGTTCCACTCGCATGGTCATGAGGTTCTCGGGATTAAAGCCCAGCTTGACTTCCAACAATCGAAGCGTGCTTCGAATCATCAAGCCTGCGCCGACCAGGAGCACGAACGCCAGAGCAATCTCCGAGACAACTAACATACTGCGGAATCGACGGCGAGTTGAGCCGGATGAAATCCTGCCACCATCCTTGAGTGCCTCGTGCAAATCCAACTGTGATGATTGCCACGCCGGGGCAAGGCCAAAAACAATGCCGGTCATGAGCGACAATGCGGCGGTAAAGTAAAAAGCCCGGACGTTAAGAGTCAACCCTCGCAGGTAAGGCATCGAGTCAATCTGTGAGGCGGGAATGACCGCAATCAGCAGGTCAACGCCCCACGCCGCCAAAACCAGCCCTGTGGCTCCGCCGATCAAGGCCAGCAGGGTGCTTTCGCTGATGAGTTGGCGCACCAGTCGCCCCGGCGTTGCGCCGAGAGCTAAACGGATGCTGATTTCTTTGCGCCGCGCCGCCGCGCGAACCAGAAGCAAATTAGCGACGTTGGCGCAAGCGATGAGCAGCACAAAGCCAACCGCGCCTAACAAGACCAGCAGCAGCGGGCGAACCGAGCCGATGACCTGATCGTGCAACGCGACGACTCTGATGCCCGCTCCGGTGTGCGACTCAGGGGCCTCCTGCTCAATTCGCGCAGCGGTTGCGCTCATCTGCGCCTGAGCCTGCTCGATACTGACGCCTGGCTTGAGTCGAGCTATGACGTCGAGCCAGTGCATGAAGCGACGATTTACCTGGTCGGAACTTGGAACCAGTGGAACCCAGAGTTCGCTCTGCCCCATCGGCGCGAATTGAAAGCTCCGCGGGAGAACCCCCAGCACGGTGTAACCTTTGCCGTCCAGGATCAACCGTTGGCCGACGAGATTGGGATCCGCACCGAATCGACGCTGCCAGATCCCATAACTCAAGATGACTGTCGGGTCTGCTCCAGGCCGTTCTTCATCAGATGAGAATGCGCGACCAAGTATCGGCTCGACGCCCAGCACCGAAAAGAAACTCGCCGTTACCCGCGCGCCCTCAATGCGCGCCGGCCTGTCACCGCCCGTGAGGGTGAACGATCCGCCCCAACCTGTGTAGCCGCATATTCCCTCGATGACTTCGGCTTGCTGCCCCCAATCGAGATAATCGGGATATGAAGCGTCTAACTGTTTCATCTCTCCATTCGGGCGAGTCTCCCAGAGTTGGACGAGCCGCTCGGGGTTCTTGTATGGCAGTGAGCTGAGCATCGCGGCGTCAACAACTGTGAAGATGGCGGTGTTGGCGCCGATTCCCAGCGCGAGCGTCAGCACAGTGACCACTGTGAATGCCGGGTTCTTCGCCAGCAGACGAACCGCATAACGCAGGTCTTGAATGAGCGTCTCCATTTCCCCTCCATCAGCGGATTGACGCTAATCATCGAAGATAGAGGATCGAGGATGAAGGATCGAAGATCGAGGATTGAAGATCGAGCGTCGTTCCGTCAATCCAGCCTGTACTTCAACCTCCATCCTCTACCTTACGTCGCCGATCCTTTATCTTCGATCCTCCATCCTCAATCTTCGATCCTCCATCCTCAATCTTCGATCTTCCATCCTCAGTGTTTCTCCAGTCGGATCGAGCCGTCGCCGGTCTTCAAAGAAAGCAATTTCCCGCCCCCGTTGATTTGACCGTGAACCTCTTTTTTTCCCTGGCGACCCGAAACCATGACCGGCATATCGAAATCGATGCTTCCGTCGTTGGTATGTAACTCAACGTCGGCTGCGATGGTTGCCGGCACGCGCAGAGTCAGATTGCCGTCACCGGTGTTCAGCCGCCAATTCGCTTCGAGCTTCGAGCCTTCACCTGCCACTGCGTCAATGCCTCCGTCGCCCGTCTTCACATCGAGCACGTCGAAGCGTCCGTTAACCCGAACCCGGCCATCGCCCGTTTCCGCTCGAAGTGAGCCATCGATCCCGATAAGG
>DATLWF010000537.1:0-5979 GCA_035576605.1 Blastocatellia bacterium
ACGCCGTCGCCCAGCGCACCCTCTGGCTGGTTCAATAACAAGAGCAACGGCTTCAAGCTCAAGAAGCGAAATCCGGCGATCAACCCGAGGTCTTCTTGCGTGAGCTCGGCATCGCGGAGCGGATGTTCTTCCTCAAGCGCCGCCTTGAGTCGCTCCATCAATTCGCTCTCGCGCGCCGAGTCTTTCTCCTTTTTCAAACGAGCTATTCGATTTTCGATCTGCACAAGATCGGTCAGCATCAACTCATCGTCAAACGAGCGGATGTCGCGCGGCGAATTGGCCGCTTGCGAGAGCATCGGATTGTCGAACGCTCGTACGACATGAACCAGCGCGTCGGCCTCGCGCATGTGTTGAACGAGTTTCGGGTCAAGGCCCGATTGGGCTTGCTCGGCATCGTCGGCTTGCGGACCGGCCACATCCACGAAGCTGATTTCCGCATATGTCTTCTTTTTCGGGTTGAAAATCTCCGCGAGCTTATCGACACGATGATCGGGAACTTTTATCACCCCGACATTGGCCTTCTCACGCGCGCCGTATCCGCCGACTTCAGCGGTAAGCCCCGTAAGCGTATTGAAGATGGTCGTCTTACCCGACCCGGCGAAACCTACCAGTCCAACTTTCATTGTTCACCCGTTGTCGTAGAGGATGGAGCATTTCTATTTTCTATTTTCTATTTGTCATTTGTCATTGAACAAGCGCCGCTGCCGACAAATGCCAAATAGAAAATAGAAGATAGAAAATAGAAGAAAATAGAAAATCCTCCCGATCCTCCATCCTCGATCTTCTATCGTCTAGCTCGATCCTCGATCCTCAATCCTCAATCTTCAATCTTCAACTCTCAAGTCCTCACCCGTCATCTGCTCAGGCTTCGGAAGCCCCAGCACCCCCAGCATTGTCGGCGCGATGTCTCTTAATGAACCGCCTTCGCGAAGCCTACGGCGATTCTCGTCAATAAGAATAACCGGCACCGGGTTCGTCGTGTGAGCGGTGAAGATCTGCCCGGTCGCCGGATCGATCATCTGCTCGGCATTGCCGTGATCAGCCGTAATGATTACCGTCCCGCCTTTCGCGCGCGTCGCCGCAACCACTCGCCCGAGACATTCGTCGATTACCTCAATCGCTTTGATCGTCGCCTCGAGGTTGCCCGTGTGCCCGACCATATCCGCGTTCGCATAGTTCATGATCACCGCGTCGAAGCGCTCGCTCCCGATCTGACTCACAACTTCATCTGTGATCCCGTACGCGCTCATCTCGGGCTGAAGATCATAGGTCGCAACCCCGGGCGACGGGATCAGAATTCGCTCCTCGCCCGAAAACACCGGCTCGACTCCGCCGTTGAAAAAGAAGGTCACGTGCGCGTACTTTTCGGTCTCGGCAATGCGAAGGTTCTTGAGCCCGGCGTCGGCGAATACGTCGGCGAGTATCTGATTGTGATGCTCGGGCCCGAACGCAACCGCCAGAGGGAACTGCCGATCGTAGTAGGTCATGCATGTGAACCGGATCTCCGGTTTCGGGCCTCGATCAAAGAACGTGAAATCGTCCTCGGTGAACGCGCGAGTTATCTGTCTCGCGCGATCGGAGCGGAAGTTGAAGAAGATCACGCTGTCGCCGTCTCTGATCGTCGCGACCGGCGCGTTATCATCGACAATCACGATCGGTTTCACGAACTCGTCAGTGACCCCGTAACCGTAGGACTCACGAATCGCCTCGACCGGATCGCGACGCGCGCTGCCTTCGCCGTAGCGCAGAAGTCGATAAGCCTGCTCAGTCCTCTCCCATCGCTTGTCGCGATCCATCGCATAATAGCGGCCGACGACCGATGCGACTCGTCCAATGGCGTATTCGCGCATTCTGTCGAGCAACTCGGCGACGTATACGGCTCCTGAATCCGGCGCAGTGTCGCGCCCATCCAGGAACGCATGCACAAACACTCGATCCACGTTTTGCTCTTTTGCCATTCGGAGCAGTGCGTACAAGTGCTCTTGCGAGGAGTGCACGCCGCCGTGCGAGACCAATCCGATGAAATGAAGCGCCGTGTTTCGACGCTTAGCTTGTTCCATCGCCTGAATGAGCGGGTTGTTGCGAAAGAACTCGCCGGTTTCGATGGCGTAATCGATGCGCGAGGTGTCCATGCGTACTACGCGTCCCGCGCCGATGTTCAGGTGCCCGACCTCGCTGTTCCCCATCTGCCCGGCTTTCAGACCGACGTATTGGCCGGATGCTTCGATGAGGGTGTTGGGATACTCCTTGTACCACTCATCGAAATGCGGGGTGCGAGCAAGAGCAATCGCATTGCCTTCTCGCTCGGCAGAGTAACCGAACCCGTCGAGGACGATCAAGACAAGCGGGGTGTTGTTGACTTTGGTCAAAACAGAATTGTCTCCCTAAGAGAGAAGCTACAGAGTACAGGCGCGCGCATAAAGCGTACAAGTTGCCAACCAACACTGTCTTTACGTCTTGCGGCTTTTCGGGTCTTTGCGGGGGTCTTTGCGTCTCTGCGCGAAACGGGTCCTTTCTATGGTTGTTTCGCGCAAAGACGCAAAGACCCGCGAAGACGCCGACCGTAATGGCAGCAAAAAGGGGGCGCGAGGCCCCCTTCTCATAATCTCGGTGAATCGATCTGCTCTTTACTACAACGCTTTCTCGATGGCTTGAATTACCGGATCGCTTTCAGGCTTCACCGCCGGTTCGAATCGAGCGATGATCTTCCCGTTCTTGTCCACCAGGAACTTGCTGAAATTCCACTTAATGTCGCCGCCAAAGTCAGGATTGGTGTCCTTGCTCGTAAGAAACTTATACAGCGGATGGATGTCGTCGCCCTTTACCGAAATCTTTGAGAAGATCGGGAAAGTAACGTTGTACTTTGCCGAGCAGAAGGTCTTTATCTCCTCATCGGTGCCCGGCTCTTGTGACATAAAGTTGTTTGCAGGGAATCCAAGAATCACAAACCCCCGATCCTTGTATTTCAGATAAACCTTCTGGAGTCCTTCGTACTGAGGAGTGAACCCACATCTGCTGGCTACGTTGACCACTAACACGACCTTGCCGCGATACTGGCCCAGATTGACTTCTTTGTGGTCAATGTCTTTGAGTGAGAAATCGTATATCGAGTTCATCGTTGCCCCGGTGCCGCGCGCGCCGCTCGCCCGGCTCGAAAGGGAGATCGTAAATATCGCGGCGCAGATAAGAGCTGCGGCAAAGGCTAAAGTGAGTTTTGTTTTCATAGGTTCCTCCGAGATTGAATTGCAGCCGTCGGCTGGAGTTTATTTGTCGGCGGGAGTCACAACTTCGATCCCCGCAGCGCGTGCGGCATCCATACCGCCAGTAAGCGAATAGGCATTCTTGAAGCCCATCTGCAGCAGTCTAAGCATCTCGGCGTCGGCGGCTTCGTCGTGCGGACATGTGCAGTAGGTGACGATGACTGCGCTCTTATCGGCATCCTTGGCCCAATCGTCGAGCTTATCGGAAGGAACGTGAATCGCTCCTTTGAGTATCTGTCCGCCAAGATCGTGCCGCGCATCGATAATGATTACTTTTTCGCCCTTGTCGAGCCGCGCCTTGAGGTCTTTTGCCGTCATTTGCTGCTTGGCGCCGTCCGCCGAATCCTTCGAGTCGGCAGCCTTGGCCGAGCCGTGATCGTGCGAATGTTTATCCGTTTGAGCGAACGCTGCGGCAACCACGAGCGTCATTATCGCCATTGCCGCAAGCAGCGTGTTTCTGATTCTCATAATTCCCTCCCTGAATCTTATTTAGCCTGACCGCATCCGGGTGCTCAACGGTCGGTAATCCATTCTATCATTCAGCAGCGCGTGCCGCCACGCGGCGCGCCCCACGGAAACTTCTTGACTCTTGAAACTTTCATTGTACTATTGCCGTAGTACAATAGGACAATAGGACAATAGGACAATGGGTCTTGCGTTTAACATCGATGCCGCGCATCCGACGCCGCTCTATCATCAGCTCGAGCGCGCAATTCGGTTTGCCATCGCCACCGGAAAGCTCGCCCTCGGAGATCAGTTACCCACCGTCAGGCAGCTGGCCGTCGATCTGCAAATCAACGCCAACACCGTCGCCAAAGTCTACGCTGAGCTTGAACGCCTGGGCATAGTCGAGACGCGGCGCGGCGTGGGCACGTTTGTCAAGGCGCGGCATTTCGAAGCGGCCCGCGACAAGGATCGCGATCGCGAGCTGCGGGAACTCGAAGACCATTTTCTTGGAAAGGCGGCGCAACTGGGCTTCCCGGCTAAAGAAGCCGCCGATCATTTGAGGGACCGGCTCAAGAACTTGAAATGACGCAGGCTCGAAAAGGAGAAATGAATCATGGGACTCACAACGAAGGACACTCAACTCGCGCAAACCAAATCGGCGCTCCCGAATCCAAATTCACCGCGTGTAAACATCGTTGCTGCGATGCTATTTACGTTTCCGTTGCTCCTGGGCGTTATCCCCGCAGTGATGTTCAAGAACCCGATCGGCCCGATCATCGGATTCGTTCTCGGAATATTGCTGGCGCAGGCTCCCAAGGTAGCCAAGCAATGGGAAAAAGCTGTCGTCCTCAGGCTCGGCCGCTACGTCGGCATCCGGGGACCCGGCCTGTTCTGGATCGTTCCCTTGATCGACACAGTATCTTCGTGGATCGATCAACGCATCATCACTACAAACTTCGTCGCCGAGCAGACGCTCACTTCGGACACGGTCCCCGTTAACGTCGACGCGGTTCTTTTCTGGATGGTCTACGATCCCGAGAAGGCCGCTCTGGAAGTGCAGGACTATCAGCAAGCGGTAAGCTGGGCGGCTCAGACCGCGCTGCGCGACATCATCGGGCGCACGGCGCTGACAGAGCTGCTCAGAGGCCGCGAGCGGATCGAAGAAGAGTTGCAGAAGCTGATCGACGAGCGCTCGAATCCCTGGGGTGTGACTGTTCAATCGGTCGAGATGCGCGACGTAGTAATCCCCGACGCGCTGCAGGACGCGATGTCACGCGAGGCGCAGGCCTCACGTGAAAAGCAGGCGCGCATCATCCTGGGTCAGGCTGAAGTCGAGATCGCGCATCTGTTCGCCAAGGCGGCTGAGTCTTACACGGAGAACCCGACCGCGCTTCACCTGCGGGCGATGAACATGCTGTACGAAGGCTTGAAGGAGAAAGGCGCGTTGATGCTTGTGCCGAGCTCAGCCGTGGAATCGATGGGCATGGGCGGTCTGCTTGGCGCTGCAGCATTCAGACAGCAGGCGCTGACCGGAACCCGGGAAGACGTTGAGGTGAAGTGATCTGGGTTCGCGGATAAGAAGCTCTCAAGGAGGTAATTCCCGATGTTCGAGCGTTACTCCTTCGTAGCGATAACAACCCTCGATCTTGATCGAGCGCGGCGCTTCTGGGTGGATGCACTGGGCTTTCGGGTCACCGAAGAGGAAGCATGTCGCTTCTTCATCGTCGACGCGGGCGGCCTCAGGCTGTGTATCGACGTTGCCGACGATGACATTCACACGCCGGGGAGCACTGACCCTGTAAATAGGCCTCAAGACCAAATCAGTTCGAGGAGTCCTCGAGGAGCTTGCAGCCCGTGGTATTAAACCTGCCCGCGGGCCGATCATCGGCCCGCGGGGCGCGTATGCGGAACTTAGAGATCCTGACGGTCGCGCAATGATTATCACAGAGGCCGACTAAAATCTGCGTTACTCAGTTCAACCGACGTCGGGGTTTCATTCGAGCGTTGGGAGCTAGTGAAACGCGTTCGCGTTATTGTGAAACGGTTCCCCGATGGCTTCCTCGATTAGGGCGGCGGCCAGGCGAGGCCATTTAAGCATACCCACCTCGTGAGAGACTGTGTGAAAAGGCCGGCTAACCGCGTAGCGGTGACCTCTCGATAGGATGCCGCGGTCGGAATGCCGAGGCCGCGTAGCGGTCACCTATTCCTTGGAAGTGTGCTGCAATCAAACAGGTGACCGCTACGCGGCCCGGCGTTATGAACGCGCGCGGTT
>DATLWF010000538.1:0-3711 GCA_035576605.1 Blastocatellia bacterium
GGAGGCTGGCGCTCGCTTGCACCCACGCAGGCCCGCGTACCGCGACGCGCTCGCCTGAATGGGCCGTTCGCGTTTTCAACGAGTCGCGCGATATGGCCCGAGCGGATGCGCTCAAGCATTCAATACCGCTACTATTTGCGAGGACAACGATTGATGAGCGACCCGAGCTTATCGCAGACACACTTGCGGTGATGGCAAACAACAACCAACCGAAATCGTCTTATCTGCTTCAACTCGGCGCGGTGATGCAGCACGACACGGTTGACCGGCTTCCGCAGATAACTCACCCGACTCTGGTGCTCACGGGAACCGAAGACACGCTCGTTGATCCGGATAATTCTCGCCTGATCGCAGGGCTCATACCGGGCGCGCGGCTGATCGCGTTTGAAGATACGGGTCACGTTTTCTTCACCGAGAAGTCAGCTGAGGTGAACCGCGCGATCATCGATTTCTTTGGAGAGGATGAACGATGAAACTGGGAGTTATACTGGTTCTGACTGCCATTCTAATGATCGGGCAATCGGCCTTTGCGCAAAAGCATGAAATTGCGTTCACTTCCGGAGGATTGAAAATTGGCGAGCGGGGATTCGATCTGCCACAGCCGGGCTTCCTGCATTTCAGCACGGGCTTTACCTACGAAATCAGCTACGCGGAACGGCTGTTAAACGCCCATCTGGCGGCGCTGTATTTCGAAGTCCCGCTTGCGGGCACGCCGCGTACCAGGGTCAAAACCACCAACGCACTTTCTCCGAACAGCTATTCGTCCATCTTCTTTACACCTGGCATAAAACTCAAGCTGCTGCCCGGCGGCAAGTATTCGCCGTTCGCAACAATGGGAGTCGGGCTGTCGCACTTCAGCGAGAGCGACACGACCATCGCCAATCAACCCAACCCGAACCGAAGCTCCGGGACGAATGCTGTTTTCGCCTTTGGTTTTGGTCTGGATGTTAGGATAATTTCACGTCTCAGCATCAGGGGCGAGGTGCGCGATTTCTATGCTGATCTTCCGCCTTTGAATGTTCGAGCGTTGAGTGACCGGCAGCATAACGCGCTCATTTCGGCGGGCGTTGTGCTTCGATTCTGAGGCTCCGTGCTTAGAATCGAGGCAAGGATTCAACGGTTCAGCCGCAAGTCACTGCCTCTCACGCAAGGTGACGAGCCAACTGAAAAAAGGCAAGGAGGATAAGCGATGAATCTCTCGAGACGTATTTTGGTGCTCAGCATACCCGGTCTGCTTCTGCTTTTCTCACTGACCACTCCGGCCCAGTGGGAGAAAAAACCGTACACCGAGTGGACTGAGAAAGACGCGCAGAAGCTCCTCAACGATTCGCCGTGGGGAAAGACGCAATCGTTCGATTCTGCGATGGAGCTCTATAGGGGACCATCGTCAGGCAGACAGGGTCAAACAACGACGCCTGATCGTCCTGCAGACGCGGTCCATTTGTTCTTCCGGGTCCGCTTTCTTTCGGCGAAGCCCGTACGGCAGGCCCTCACCCGCCAGATCGAATTGCAGCAGAAGGGGGCCATGAACGAACAACTGGCTGCGCAGTTGAAACAATTCGCTTCCGGTGATTTCCTGGAGTACATCGTCGTCTCGGTTACCTCCGACGCTTCAAGCGCCGGCGGCAATGTCCAGCAGGCGGCGGCGCTGTTGCGCAGGAACAACGCCGTGTTGAAGAATGCTACGTTTCTAGAGATCAAGGGTGGCAAGCGGATCTTTCTTCAGGAATTTCAGCCCGCTGGCACTGATGCAATGGGCGCGCGAATCGGCGGGCGATTCATCTTTCAGCGCCTCGTAGATGGCAAGCCGTTCATTACACCTGAAAGTGAGGAGATTCACTTTTTCGCGCCTCTGTCGGATACGTATAAGCTCGACCGCCGATTCAAGATCAAGGACATGATGTACGAAGGCAAGCTCGAATACTGAGATGCGGGTGTTCGCGCCCATAATGGAAATCAGGATGAAGACGGCAGGACGGCTATCCCACGCGCTTCCCTTGATCGCCCCAGTATTTATCACGCAAGAGGTTCTTTTGAATCTTGCCGGTCGCCGTGCGCGGCAGAGCTTCGATGAACTGAATCCGGCGCGGGCACTTGAAGTGAGCGAGGTGCGCGCGGCAGAATCCAATCAGCTCCTCTTCGCTCGCCCTGGCATCGGGCTTCAGCACAACAAGCGCGCACACGGTCTCGCCCCAGCGTTCGTCCGGTGCTGCGATTACAGCCGCTTCGAGCACCGAGGGGTGCTTGTAGAGAAACCCTTCCACTTCGATCGATGAGATGTTCTCACCGCCCGAGATGATCAGGTCCTTCTTGCGATCGACAACTTCGATGTAACCTTCGCTATCGAGCAGCGCCATATCGCCGGTGTGAAACCATCCATCGACGATCACCGCGTCGGTCGCTTCGGGCTGGCGCCAATACCCTTTCATCACCACGTTGGCGCGCGTGATCACCTCGCCGACCTCGCCGCTGTCGGGGCTTACATCGCGACCCGAGTCATCGACCACCCTTATGTCCACGCCGATCATCGGATAACCGGTCTTCGCCTGCACGCGCAGCTTCTGGTCTTCGGGCCAGTTGTCCATATGAGGCTTGATCTTTGAGACCGTCATGAAAGGCGCGGTTTCGGTGAGCCCGTAGATTTGAATCACTCGCCATCCGAACTTTTCCTGAGCGCCTTGAATCGTTGCGAGCGGCGGAGCCGAGCCGGCCGTCCCGATTCGCACCCCTCGCGGCAGGCGTTCGCGCGCTTCAGCATCCAACGAATGATTCAGGGCCATGTTGATCATCGTCGGCGGCATGCACGCAAACGTGACGCGTTCTTGCGTGACCAGATCGAAGAACGCCGCGGGCTCGTACTTCTTGATGATCACGTGCGTCCCGCCCATCCCGGTCACCGCATAACCGACGCCCCAACCGTTGCAGTGAAACTGCGCAAGCGTGTGCAGGTAAACGTCGCGTTCGTGAACACCGAACTCGCAGATCGAGTTCATCGCGTTGATGTACAGGTTTCGATGCGTGAGCATCACACCCTTCGGACGGCCAGTGGTTCCAGACGTGTACAGCAGAGCGGAAGTTTCATTCTCATCGATCTCGACCGGCATGGGTCCTTCACTCGACGCAGACGCAATGAGCAATTCGTAATCGAGCCAGCCTTCTTCGCTTACGTTTAAGCCATCGCTGGCAAGGATGAAGTGTTCGACTGTCTGAAGCTTGTCGCGAATGGAATCGATCAGGTGGGTGAGCCCCTCTTCCACGACGAGCACTTTCGCTCCGCCGTGATTCAGTATGTAATCGAAGTCATCGGGCACCAGGCGAAAGTTCAGCGGCATCAGGATCGACCCGAGCAGCGGCGTCCCGAAGAAGGCTTCAAGCACGCGATGGCAATTCTGTGAGAGCATCGCCACGCGGTCGCCCTTCTGAATGCCCAGGCCACGCATCGCGTTTGCCCACTGATTGACTCTTCGACCAAACTGGCCGTAAGTGAGACGCGTGTCGCCGCAAACGACGGCCTCTTTGCCGGAGTGCGCGACCAGCGCGCGCTTGAGAAAGTCGTATTCATTGAGCGGAACGATCACGACGAAGCCTCCCGAGTGAAGTCCATTGATTCAGTGCGGCTCAGCATAGCATAGGCGCGAAGTTTGGGTGTAGGGCATCGGATGCGGTTTCGTATGGGGAACCAATCGGGACAAATTGGAGTCTAACTCCTCA
>DATLWF010000539.1:0-4415 GCA_035576605.1 Blastocatellia bacterium
ACAAGCACAAAGCAGCCCTTGCCTGCGGCCACCTCGATGAGGATGGCCTCCAATTCATCGAAGCATTGTTCGCGTTCGAGCAACTCCATTGGTTTCTCTTTTCGGGCAGTCGGCTTGCGAAAACCAAGGTAAAGACACAAGGCTGCGAATGCAAGATTACCGGAGTTCCCGGGTGCGCGTAAGACTTTCCACGTCGTCTCCTATTTCGGACACTGTGTACCGTGCTAATGTTTTGCGAATGATTGTGGAATCCGACATTCTCATTTTACGCACCGGGCGTCTTCCCAGGAGAGCGACGTGCGGTGAGCATTAACGAGGTTATGTAGAACGGCAATGACTGACCAGGTTGGTTCAAACCAGCGTCAACGGATCACATCCGAGGCGAGGCGCATAGTTATAAAGCTTGGCACCGCCGTGCTGATGTCCGATGAGGGGGCGGGGATCGCATCGGATCGATTCCTCGAAGTCGTTGGGTCGATTGCAGAGCTGAAGCGCTCCGGACGAGAGGTGTTGCTTGTGTCATCAGGCGCAATCGGGCTGGGCGCGGAACGGCTGGGCATGCAACGGCGTCCGCAGCTCGTTAGCTTAAAGCAGGCGTGTGCAGCGGTAGGGCAGGGACGCCTGATGTCGCTCTACTCAGACGCTTTCGACACGCATGGCATATCGATCGCCCAGGTGCTGCTTACCGAAGAGGACTTTTCAAACCGCAAGAGGTATCTGAACCTGCGCAGCACTATCACGAAGCTGCTCGATCTCGGCGTGCTACCCATCATCAACGAAAACGACACGGTATCGACCGCGGAAATTGAATACACCGAGGCCGTTTCATATACGAAAGTCAACTTTGGCGATAACGACAAGTTGTCAGCTCTTGTCGCGAGCAAGATGGAGGCCGATCTCCTGGTGTTGCTAACCGACGTCGCGGGCTTACACACTGGTAACCCGGTTGACTCTACAGACGCGCGGCTGATCCCGGTGGTCGAGCGGATCACTCCAGAAATCGAAGAACTGGCAACGGACAGAAAAGCTTCGCGCTTCGGTCGCGGAGGAATGAAGACCAAACTCGAAGCCGCTCGCATTGCTGCGCAATCTGCTTGCGCTGTTATCATCACCAGCGGCAAGGAGCCGCATGTCATCGATCGCGTTTTCTCAGGCGAGGAGCTTGGAACTCTCTTCATCCCGACCACTGCTCTCCCAGGTAAACGCCGATGGATCGCCTTCGCTACGACGGTAACGGCCGCGGTGGTGATCAACGAAGGAGCCCGTCAGGCACTGGTAGAGGGCAAGGCGAGCCTCCTGCCGGCGGGCGTACTCGAGGTCCGGGGCGAGTTCGAACGCGGGGACACCGTGAGCATATTGGACGAGCAGCAACGCGAGTTCGCGCGTGGAATTGTAAATTATTCCGGAGACGAAGCTCGCCGTATCACGGGCAAACGCTCTGACGAGATCGACGAGCTGGTGGAGAACAGAAATTATGACGCGCTGGTTACTCGCGATAACATCGCTTTCCTCGACAGGCGCTGACTCGACAGGGACTGAAATGCCTGAACGCTTTCCCAGGATACTTTCGCAGGATTCAAATCTGGATGACCGGCTTTCTCTGCATGATTTCAGGTCCGGAAGGTCGGCTTGCCCCCAGTCGCAGGATATCAGATCTGGATGACCGGCTTCCTCTGCATGATTTCAGGTCTGGAAGGGCGGCTTGCCCCCGCTGGTCGCAAGATCTCAGATAGAGAATTCTCATGAGCTCGACAATCGAAATCGCAAAGAAAGCCAAAGCCGCATCGGTAGTTCTGGCGCTCCAGTCGGGAGAGCAAAAGAATAAAGCGCTCCTGGCTGTCGCGAGCAGCATTAGCCGGCATCGCGAAGATATCCTGGCTGCCAACAGGTTGGACTTGCTCGCCGCGAGGCCGCTGGTTGAATCGGGCCGGATGGGAGCCGCGCTCTACGATCGACTCAAGCTGGACGACGCCAAGCTCGACGCCATCGTGACGGGCATTCAACAAGTCGTCGCGTTGGTAGACCCGGTTGGCCGCGTGACCCTCGCAACGGAGCTCGATGAAGACCTCACGCTCTATCGCGTTACGTGTCCGATCGGAGTAATCGGTGTCATCTTTGAATCCCGTCCGGACGCTCTCATTCAGATCAGCTCCCTCTGCTTGAAGAGCGGGAATGCAGTGCTACTCAAAGGCGGTAGCGAAGCCGAAAACTCAAATCGCGCTCTGTTCAGGGTGATCCATTCCGCGGCTGTCGAGCAGGGGATTCCCACTGAGGCGATGGCGTTACTCGAGAGCCGCGAAGAAGTGAACGCTTTGCTTGGAGCGGAGGGCTCCGTCGACTTGATAGTTCCGCGCGGCTCCAATGATCTGGTTCGATTCATTCAGCAGAACACAGTCATCCCGGTGCTCGGCCATGCTGAGGGAATCTGCCACATCTACGTTGACCGCGACGGCGATCTGGAAAAGGCCATTCGGATTACCCTCGATGCGAAAGTGGAGTATCCAGCCGCCTGCAACGCGGTTGAGACCCTGTTAGTCCATCGCGATGTAGCGGCCTCATTCCTGCCGCGTGTTGCGGACGCGTTGAAGAGTCGAGGTGTGGAGCTGAGATGCGATGAACGCTCGCTTCAATATGTCGCCGATGCCAGGCAAAGCAACGAGTCCGACTGGTCGGCGGAATACTGTGACCTTATTCTGTCGATCAAAGTCGTTGATTCGTTGGATGAGGCCATCGAGCACATCAACTTTTACGGCTCGAATCATACCGATGCGATCGTCACTGCAAAGGAGGCCGCGTGGGAGAGGTTCTTTGCGGGGGTCAACTCTGCGGGTGTTTACCTGAACGCATCTACCCGATTTGCTGATGGCTACCGCTACGGGTTCGGCGCAGAAGTTGGGATAAGCACGGGTAAATTGCATCCGCGCGGCCCGGTGGGGCTGGAAGGCCTGGTGACTTACAAATACAAGCTGGTTGGCGATGGGCATACGGCGAACATGTATTCCGCGAAGGGCGGCCGAAGATTTACGCACAAGCCGGTTGATTAGCTTTGCTCCTCAGAACCTCGGTTCGGCGGACGACTTCCCCCAGTTCTTACCAATGCATTTGGTGGATCGTTCATGCTCAGCCTACAAAGGGACGACTGCGTGCTTTACTGTGATTGGTTTACGTAGTTCCGCTTTTTCCAGCGTATTGGCAATCGCCTCCACAAGGCCCGAGGCTCGAACGATCCGCCGCGTGGTCGAACGGTTGACTTGAACCCTCGACGCCCCTACGGCATGACCTTCTCCAACGTTCCCTGCACGTTATCGAATATCAAACGTCCCGGCCACGGTGTTTGACGGCCGCTGCGCCATCTGCTTTATCAAGCTGCGAAGGGTGAGAATAGCCACATCGACGACATCAATCAGTTACTCAAGAAACGATGAACAAGCTTGCTGAAAGGACCAAATTTGTGAGCGATTTGTCGCCCGAGCTAGCCTGAGCTGGCAAATTTGATTATTCTGATTGTCGCCATACACAGCGATGCACAACAATCTACAAAAGATAACTCCGCGGGAATCGCAGTCCCTCTTTATCCGCGCTTTCCCTGGCTGGGAACGCCTCCGCACAGAGGTGGCCGTAGCGCTCGGCGTTCCCGTTGAGCAGGTCCGTGGCCTCACCGAGGATGCCGATCCCGGGGTCAGACTGGACGCGCAAGCATTCGACTCAGGTTTTCAGGTTGTTGTTGATCTCTACATCGATCTTCGGCGCGCGCAGGTCTTACCACTCAAGTTGTTGGCGGTCGTCCTCGCCCGCGGACTCAACGAGGATGTCGCCCACCACGACGAGTCCGTCAATCCGTACGGCTATGTTCTAGTGCGCGCGAACGGTAGTCGCTTTGCGGCGGATGAGATCGTCGGGGAGCGCGCAGGTCTCCACCTGGACGAGGAACCGGGACGACTGCGCGAGCTTCCGCGGTTGAGTGTCAAGCCGAGCTTGCTTCTTATCGTTAGCCTCGCGCCCGGCACGTGCGGATCGTGTCGTCACGCTAACCAGGGGACAGCAGACTTCGCTGAGAGACACATTTTCTGCGGACGCGGCGGGCCGCCTCGCCAACCCGATCAGCTTTGCAATCAGAACATGGTGGCGGTACCAACACTGTATGGCCCGGTAGTGCCGAACTATTACTACTATGAACCATATGATGGGACTAACTGTACGTGGCATTTTATCGGAGACTTTCGAATCCTTGCGGAGGATGCCGACCCCGCTATGCGCAAGTGTATGCAAGCGGACCGTCCATTGATCCCCGCGGGAACAGAGACGTAAGGAAAGCATATGAGTTTTAAAAGAAGCCTGATAGGTAGCCTGCGGCACCCGCAGTTTCGATCGCGCCCCGTCGAGGTCTATGCCGCATACGACACATGCATACCGGT
>DATLWF010000540.1:0-3140 GCA_035576605.1 Blastocatellia bacterium
CTGGTCAATGCAGTGTTGCGACAGGCGGCGAGACACCTGGACGAAACTGCGGGTGGGGAATTAATTGATCCTCTTGAACGAGCCTCAGTCGAGCTGTCACATCCGCGATGGATGCTCGATCGCTGGCAATCGCTATTCGGCGACGACGAAACACGACAGCTTGCGCTCGCCAACAATTCGCCGCCCGCGACAGCCTTTCGCGTGAACACGCTTCGTACTTCCGTCAAAGAAGTGCTCACCGATCTCAATAGCGAAGGGGTGACAACCCGAGAGTCTCAAGTCGCCCAAGGCGCGTTGGTCGTAGAGAGTGGTCCGGCGTCGGCCATGACAGCGGCGTCACGGCGGGGAGTGATCTACGTTCAAGATGAAGCCTCACAATTAGTTTCGCTCCTTCTCCAGCCTGAGAGCGGTCATCGTGTGCTTGATATTTGCGCAGCGCCCGGATCCAAGACTTCACACATCGCGGTGCTCGCCGAAGATAAGGCCTGGATCGTCGCGTGCGATCGTCATCACCACCGCCTGGCTACGCTTCGCGCCGGCTGCGAGCGGCTGGGCATCCAATCAGTCGATGCGCTGGGGCTGGACGCAACGCGCGCGCTGCCCTTCGTCGAGGGCGGGCATGAATTCGATCGCATTTTGGTGGATGCGCCTTGCTCGGGCACCGGAACACTGAGAGGCAACCCCGAAATAAAATGGCGACTCTCTACCGATGACCTACCTCGGCTGGCCGAGCTTCAAGCCAGGTTGCTGGAAGGCGCCGCGTCGTCGGTCGCAAGCGGGGGCCGGCTGGTCTATTCGACTTGTTCGATCGAACGCGAAGAGAATGAAGAGGTGGTCCGCCGCTTCCTGGATGCAACAACACTGTTCCAGGTGATTGAGCCGAATGCGCCGGCCGGTCTGATTACCAGCGACGGCTTCGTGAGGACTTTTCCACACCGGGATGGGACCGATGGTTTCTTTGCCGCGGCCTTGCAAAGAGTGCGCTGAAAAAGCGCTCAGGAGAACCACTATGCGATGCGGGTTGTTTAACGTTTGGCCCTTCGTCTTTGCCGCAACACTCGCTAGCGGTTTTTCGTTTCGCGAGCCTGCAGTCGAATCGAAGGGATCCGCTCGAACTCCGGCACAAATCGTTCTACTTGGCACTGGAACCCCAAACGCGGACCCTGATCGTTCAGGGCCGTCAGTCGCGATTGTAGTAAATGACACTCCTTATCTTATCGACTTTGGACCTGGAGTAGACCGGCGAGCGGCGGCTGCGTTTCAAAAGGGAATCAAAGGGCTGTCGGTCAAGAATCTCAATCGCGCGTTCGTGACTCACCTGCACTCGGACCACACGGCTGGGTACCCCGACTTGATCCTTACTCCGTGGGTGCTCGAAAGAAAGGAACCGCTCGAGGTCTACGGCCCGAAAGGTATCAAGGCAATGACCGAGCACATATTGAGCGCCTATCGTGAGGATATCGACATCAGGTTGGGCGGCGGCGAGCCTTCTAACAAGACCGGATACAAAGTCATCGCGCACGAAATCAAACCCGGCATCGTATACCAAGATGAGAACGTGACGGTGAAGGCTTTCCTCGTCAATCACGGTTCCTGGCGCGAGGCATACGGCTTTCGGTTTGAGACGCCGGACCGCACGATAGTGATCTCGGGTGACTGCCGGCCGAGCCCATCGGTCATCCAAAGCTGCAACGGTTGCGACGTTCTGATTCACGAGGTTTACTCTCAGGCAGGGTTCGCAACTCGCCCGCCTGAGTGGCAAAGGTATCATTCGCGGTATCACACTTCTTCACGAGAGCTGGCGGAGCTGGCAAGCAAGGCGAGGCCCGGACTGCTCGTTCTTTACCATCAACTGTTTTGGGGCACGAGCGACGACGATCTCTTGAAAGAGGTTCGCGCCGATTACGCCGGCAAGGTTGTCTCGGGTCGCGACCTTGATGTTTACTAACCGAACTCAATAATAGCAATGGATCATCAAGAACTGACGATTGCTGACATCAGGCAAGCAAGGGAGCGGATCGCTTCTACCGCGCGCCGGACTCCGCTCGAGCGCTCGCGCTGGCTGTCAGCCGAACACGGGCGAGACGTGTTTCTGAAGCTGGAATGTTTTCAGTTGACCGGTTCATTCAAGATTCGCGGCGCGATGGCGAAACTCTCGGCGCTCACTAAGGACGAACGCTCGCGCGGCGTGCTCACGGTTTCCGCCGGCAATCATGGACTCGCGGTTGCTCATTGTTCCGAAGTGCTGCGACTCGCCGCGACGATAGTGGTTCCTGAAACAGCTTCGCAGGCCAAGGTCGCGAGCATCCGCCGCTACCCGGTTAGCCTGATCGAACGTGGTGCGACTTACGATGATGCGGAGCGCGCCGCGCGCGGGATGGAACGCGAAAGCGGCTTAACGTTCGTTTCACCGTACAATGACCGGGAAGTGATCGCCGGGCAGGGCACTATTGGGCTTGAGATTCTTGAAGACTCGCCCGACATCGATGTTTTAGTTGTTCCCGTCGGCGGCGGCGGGCTGCTTGCGGGAGTGGCGATCGCAGCGAAGGCTGTCAATCCGCGAATCAAAGTCTACGGCGCGGAGCCGCTCACGTCGCCGACGATGACTGCGGCGATCGAAGCCGGTCACACTATCGAAATCGAAGAGCAAGCGACGATAGCCGACGGATGCGCAGGCAACATCGAACCGGGCTCGATGACGTTTCCGATCATTCAGCGGTTGGTTGACGGCATTATTCTGGTGAGCGAAGACTCGATACGAACCGCGATGGCGAGAATCGCGCGCGAAGACCATCTGATGATCGAAGGCTCGGCTGCGGTGAGCATTGCTGCTTTAAGCGATGCGCACGTCAAAGGAAACAGCGTTGCAGCCATTGTCAGCGGACGGAACATCAGCCTCGCCCTCTTTACCGAAGTGATTGGGGCAAAGGGCTAAGGGAAAGGGCAAAGGGCAAAGGGCAAAGGGCAAAGGGCAAAGAGTCTGCTTGCCCTTTGCGCTTCGCCCTTTGCGCCGTGCTCTTTTCGCACTGCCGGATATCACGCGGCCGCATTGATTCTTTGATGACCGCCGGTGTGAAAGACGTGAATAAGATCGTCCGATTCGCCTAGCTTAAGCGCCGGCCATACGAACTGCTCGTCCG
>DATLWF010000541.1:0-4981 GCA_035576605.1 Blastocatellia bacterium
CGGAATCGCGATGAGGGCGAGGACCATAACGGCGAGCGCTGCCGCATATCTGAGTCGAATCTTGGTCATAGGAGTGAGCTTCCTCTTGCAAGTCGGAGTTCGGTCTGATACCGGGAGCCGGCTGAACACGATGTGACTATATCATATGAATTGTGCTTATTAGAAAGGGATCCCAGTCTGAAGCGGCGTGGGACGAGCGCGCGTGCAGGCGAGCTGATTCTGATACGAGGCGAGACGCGATCGAATCGAGATATATACGTCGGGGGGGGCTTCCCGCTGACACCGGCGTACGTTTTCGGTTCGGTCTCGACTAGTGGTTTGTTGTGTTATCGGCGACGAAGTCGCTGTCAACCAGGGCGCTGATCAACAGCTTCCTGAGGCGCAACTCGTACAACGCTTCCTTCATTTCGATTGCAACCGCATTTGGAAAGGTGCTCTCGACTTGATCAGCTTGCGTCTGTGCCATCTCATCACACAAAGCACGAATGAACATGTTTACGCGTTCCAGTTCTTGTCTGCCGTTGACGCTATTCAGCATGATAGTTTACCCCTTCTCTTTGAACTGATTCGATCTGCTATCACAATCCGGGCAATGCTCGTACCACGTCTGCGGCGTAAGCTTCATCGTGCTAATTGTTGCATGTGAATAAAGTCCATGATGCATACCCTGCACAGGTATCAGAGTTTGTCAGAGGGGGATGACAGATCGTGTGATCCGCTCGACTCCGAGGGCCAGTGGAATGCCACAATCCGATGCCGGTCCAGGTATGCCGTGCCAACTCAGGAACGGTTTCGAGGAACACAGAAACCAGACGAGCTACCCAAGGGTTGAGGAGATCCACCGGATTTATGACGTGGGTCTTGGTCGAAGTCCAATCGCTTGGGTATGTCTGCAGCGACGAAAGAGCGCTCGCGGGTGTTAAGATCAGCGTATAAATGCGGAGGAGCTATGACCGCCATCACGCTGGAATGTGACAGCAGTCAAAGCCCTCCGGTTTTGAACTAACGCAACGAGCGTTCCTCCTCTAAATAGGTCGAAACACATTAAGACTGAGGGGATTTGCGGCGTCTTTCCTCGGAAATTCTCCCAGGGCCTGGTGAATAATTTCCCAGCCGTAGGGCAGATGGGTTCCGAAGCGAGAACTGGAAATGTCCGGCTGGAGAGAGAAGCGTCTCGAATAGCTGCTTGATGAGTCAACGAATCCGCTATGAGTGGTCCCTGAGCGAACCAATGAGGCGATGCTAGACGCGGAAGGTCAACGCAGTGAAGATCAAAAAGACGACCGAGTAGACGATCTCGAGCCAGCCAACACTTCGCAGATTAATTCGCCGCACCGGCCTTGCCAGATGCCAGAACGAGCGAACCAGAACCGGTGAGAACGCTACAAGCGCGAAGAGATTCATGCTTCCCGTCACCGATAGAATCAGAAGCGACGTGAGCAAAAATGCGTGGAAGAAGGCGCAGCGCCGCCATGATTGGCGGCGAGCCTCATTCGATCGCGGATTGATCGCGCTTATCCGAAGCTTGACGTAGAACACGCTACTGGCGAAGTAGAGGGCGCACAGAGCCCAGAGCGAAAGCGCCCTGGCGTCCAATGTTCCGCTAGCAGCATAGTAAGCAGCCGGGGCCGTGAGCGTAAGCCCGGCGATCGCCATCATTTCGCCACCGATCGTGCGATCCTGGTGGCGGACTGCCTGGCGAGCATTGAATGCGAGTAACATCAGGGCGCCAAGAGCCAGGGCAAAGAACCAGTACAGATGATAGACCAGCAACAGCGGCGCGCCGAATATACCGGCGAGCGCCAGATAGCTCAGCATGAACCGTTGCGCTTGATCATTCTGCCGGCCGCGACTGCGTGATCGCCACCAGATCAGAAGCGACTCGCGCGCTATGAAGAAGAAAGTCACTGAAAGTGCAAGAAGCAGCAGCCGCAGCGGCGCGCTCCAGGCCACCAGCGCCCCAATCGCGAGGGGCACGTACAGCATTGCCCACGCGCCGTGTTCCTTTGGTATTTTCAATGTCGCGCGCATCTTCATACAACAGCCTTTATGACGTTATACAGCCCATTTCTGCTCTAACTCACAGACGCCGATGCTGCCTAAAGTGTCTTCGAGAATGTTTGCTTCGGTGCATCCGCCTTGCTCAGATACGCGTCGAATGCCATCGCGATGTTGCGGATGAAAATACGCCCGAGCGGCGCTACTTCGATGCGCTCGCCGTTGAGCGACACCAGGCCGTCGCGCTCAAGGTCGCGAAGTTGCACGAGCTCTTCCGCGAAGTGCCCGTCAAAGTTAATTCCAAAATCGCGCTCGATTTCCGACTTTACCACGAGGGTGTGACACAGTATGCGATTGATTACCGAACGGCGCAGCTTGTCTTCATCGCTCACACGCATTCCGCGCATCGTGGGCCAGCGGTCTGCATCAATGGCTTCGTAATAGTGAGCCAGATCCCGGTAATTCTGCGCATACGCGCCCTCGAGGCCGCTGATCGAGCTCACCCCCATCGCGTAAAGGTCGCAGCCCGCCTTTGTCGTATACCCTTGAAAGTTCCGGTGCAGAGTTCGATTGTCCTGCGCGCGGCATATCTCGTCGCCGGGCCGCGCGAAGTGGTCGAGACCGATGTAGCGATAGCCGCCGTCGGTGAGCTTGCGAATCGCGTGTGTAAAGATGCGGAACTTCTCGAAGCCTTCAGGCAGGAAGCGCGCGAAACTGCCTTGCTGCTTCTTCATCCAGGGCACGTGAGCATAGCTGAACACAGCTATGCGATCGGGGTTCATTGTGATGATCTTGTCGACTGTGTCGCCGAAACTCTCAGCGGTCTGATGCGGCAATCCGTAGATCAAATCGATGTTGATGCTCTCGAAGCCAAGCCCGCGACAGTAGTCGAACAAACGCCTCGTGTCTTCGTAGGGTTGCACGCGATGGATTGTCTTCTGCACGAGCGGATCGAAATCCTGAATGCCCATGCTTATGCGATTGAAACCGGCACGGCGAAGCGCGCGGCAATGCTCTTTGGTTGTCACTCGCGGATCGACTTCGATACTGATCTCGGCAGTTGGCGATAACGAGAAACGCTCCTCGATATAGGCGTAAAAATCCTCGATCTGCCCGGGAGAAAGATATGTCGGCGTGCCACCGCCCCAGTGCAATTGTTCGACTGTGCGAGTACGGTCGACCTCGGCGCTGACCCAATCGATTTCGCGTTTGAGGCGATCAAGGTACGGAGAAGCTACCTCATGCCTCTTGTTAATGACCACGTTGCAACCGCAGTAGAGGCACAGCGACTCGCAAAACGGGATGTGAAAATAAAGAGAGAGTGGTGCGGGATGAGGCTTGGTGTTGGCCTCGCGAAAGGCCTCGCGGAGTTGTTCGGCTCCAAAGGCATCGTCCCATTCGGGCGCGGTCGGGTAGCTGGTGTAGCGTGGTCCGGGCTGGTTGTACTTCTCAAGCGTTTCGCACGAAACAGCCAGCTTTGTGCCGTCCAGGGATAACTCCAAAGTCCCGTCCATGTACATAGAAAAGGCAGGGCAATCTCCGCGCCTCTTTGTAAGTGATGAAAAACCAGACTAAAAGGCTATCCAGAAGCAGGCATTGTGGGAAATTGCACACCCATACGTGTGCTTTTACCCAGATAACCCAAGTCAACAGGCGACGTTAGCCCGTGTCGCTCGGAAACCCAAAGGACTGGAGCTTCGGTAGTTGAGTCTTGCGACGCTTCAGCCCTTTCCGTTGACGGTAGGTTGTTTTATTTCTTCGCGCCGCATACCGGTACGTTGTCGCTAAAGTTGCTATCCAAAATGACCTCGTGCATTGGAGTCATGTCGCCGATCGGCACAAAGATGTCAATCGCCGCTTTGCCGGTTTTGGCGTCCAGATTCACGGAAGCCATAATCCTGTACTCGTTGGTTATGACCTCGAAATTGAGCCAGGGTCCTGATACCGTGACCTGGCCCACTCCGCCCATCGCGGTGTTATCCGCGCAGTGGACGAACTTGAATTCACCCGTTGCCGGGACTAAGCACAGGAAGCTGCCAACGCTTAGCGGCGGGACCGCGAAGAAATCCAGATCGTTCTGCAGGATGACCTCGGACGGCAAGGCAGCAGGCGGCGGCGGTGTGATGCTCGTACACGTTGCCTGGCTGTCGCGAGTGTCAGGGTCGCTCAAAACTTCTTCCCAGGGCTCAATGTCAAAGCCATTCGCCTTGGTCACCTGGATGATGCATTTTGCCTGTTGCTCGCAAAGGCTCGCGTATGCCGTCATAGTATACCCGTCCCCGATGGCTGAGAAGGTGACAAGACACCCGTCCCTCTTGACAGAGCCGATGCCTGAATAGGTATATCCATACTCGCAAAGCTTGCATTTGTAGGCCCCTGTCCCAAGATCAAAGAACATGAAGCCTTCGCCGGCGCCATCCTGAATGATGATCGTCTGAGGCGTCAGAGGAACCGGGGCCGGAATGGGCTGCTTCTTTTTCTGCGCGTTTACCGAAACGCCCGCAAGCAGAGTCATGATCAGTAACACTAAACTTAGTTTTCGCATACACCCTCCTGTTTTGAGGAGCTATCAAATACCCCTCGAATGATTGCCAGTTTGCCGAACATCGCCGACCGCTTGGTCTATCAGGTCCAGGCCTCAGTATAGGCACCTCTTGGCCGGTTTGCAGTGCGCCCAGTCACGGGTGGTGGTGTCGGCTGTCACGACTCGATCGTAGGCTGCAATGAACGGTGTGGGCGTCACGGACGGAGAACATAGCTTCAGTTCGATGACACGACTTCATTGCAATCTATAGCTTTGTCGAGTGAACACAAGGGTTGTTTCGATGGCGTCGGTGGTTCGGCCTGCGTCACTTGCCCTGCGGGCGCACATCCGGCGTTGGCGGCGCTTCATGAGGGAGAAGGGCTGAAGTCCAGCGCCGGACGCTCCTTCAGCCCTTCGTAGGCGATATTGTTGATCTCCCGATGCCTGGAAGTTACTTTG
>DATLWF010000542.1:0-24310 GCA_035576605.1 Blastocatellia bacterium
CGAGCACGACGGAGATCCCTTCGTGACAGATAACGGGAATCACATACTGGACTGCGCTTTTGGTCCTATCGAAGACGCTGCGACATTGGAGAAGCGGATCAAACTCTTACCCGGCGTAATCGAGTGCGGCTTGTTTATAGGAATTGCCGACACCCTCGTCATAGGATTCGACGATAGGGTCGAGGTCAGAGAGCGACCCGGTTGATACTCTTATGGGTTTGGGCGCTGCCTTGACGACGGATCTAGCGGGCAGGCGCGATCAGTCCCTCGGCTTGAACACGAAGCGGTGGATCATATCGGCCAGAGCATCTATCGCGCGATCCTTGTCGAATTCACAACAACCGGTCACGTAGTCCTGCGACACGTCGAAGACGACCCGATGTACGACGAACGCTGCCGCTTCAACATCGATGTCCCACGTAAGCCCCGCTTTGTGGGCAAGTGATATCAATTCGTGTAGCTTCGTGATCGATCTCGACATCACTGCCTTATGCCGCGCGGCGAAGTCTGCGTCCTTAACCAGAAGCTCGGACACGACACGATGTAACCCTGAATGCTTTTGCTTGTCAGCTATATTTCTTGCTACGGCTAGCCTTATCCTTCGCCTTAAGTCCGAATCGAAAAGATGCTCTGGTTTGAGGCCGTCAAAGATGTTCTTGTATAGTTCGTCGGCCAGCCGGTCGAAAATGGTGAGAAGCAGTTGGCGCTTGTCCGTGAAGTAAACGTAAAAGGAGCCCACGCTTACACCGGCTTCGGACGCTATGTCGTTGGATGTGGTTTTCTCGTATCCGCGCTCTTGAAACAATTGAATAGCCGCTTGAACGATCTTTTCTTTGGTCTGTTTGCTGCGCGCCTGCTTTGGATTAGCCGGGACACCCAGCACGATTGACTCACCCATTGATTCCTCCGTGCCTCAAAAAGAAGACGTTCCCAAATTTACCTGGGCATTATACCAGTCGATGAGGCCACTCTCAAAACAATAACCAAACAACCCAATTTCAACCTCGCTGGACCCCTGGAACCTGACCTCACGTACTCTAGTCAAATTGAACCTAACCTAGAGATAATTCGCAGTCTCAAATGTTTAAGCACCCATTCTTAATGCAGAACTCGAAGCGTCGGTTGAGAGGGTTTCCGCTCAGTTAATCTCTCAGAGGTGGTTATCGGATGATAAAGCGTGTCTCGCTGCACCGGAACCCGGCCCGCACCGCGAACCATCTCCTCGATCCCGAGTTTGGTCAATTGGTTCTCATTCCCATCAGCCAGGTATGATTCCATCAGCGACCCGCCCTCGTTGATGGTTCCATCGAGATCGTCAGCGCCGAAACGCAGCGCGACCTGCGCCAGATTCTTGCCCAGCATCACCCAGTAGGCTTTTATGTGCGGAACGTTGTCGAGCATCAATCTGGATACGGCGATCGTCTTGAGGCTGTCAATCCCACTCGGGCCAGGCAGGTGCGCCAGGTCCGTGCCTTGCGGATGAAACGCCAGGGGAATAAAACACATGAAGCCGTCAGTCCTGTCCTGCAGCTCTCGAAGCCTCACGAGATGGTCCACTCGGTCTTCGTGAGATTCGATGTGTCCATAAAGCATTGTCGCATTGGTGTGAATTCCGCGACGGTGAACCTTCTCGGCCAGCTCGAGCCATCGTTCCCCCGATGTCTTGTGCGCGCATATCTGACTGCGAGTGGGATCGCGAAAGATCTCAGCGCCGCCGCCCGGGCAACTATCCAGCCCGGCGGCAATGAGCCCGTCGATCACCTCTTCATCAGTCATCCTGCAAACGCGAGTCAGGTGATCGAGCTCGACCATGGTGAAAGCTTTGAGGTGCATGTCCGGAAAGCTGCGCTTGAGCTCGCTAAGCAGTGACGAGTAATAATCGAATTGAAGCCGAGGATGTAAACCTCCGACGATGTGAAGTTCGCGCGCCCCCTCCTGATAAGCCTTGCGCGCGATCTCCACGCACTGATCAACCGACCACTCGTATGCCTCCGGATGGCGCACTCGTCTATAGAAGCCGCAAAATGCGCAGTCGGAGATGCATACGTTTGTATAGTTCATGTGTCGGTTTACGTTATAATAGGTTAGATCGCCGTTGATTCTCTCGCGCACATGATTCGCTAGCGCGCCGATGGCAATCAGGTCGTCGCTTCGGAACAAAGTCATTCCATCCTCGAACGACAATCGCTCCTGATTTTCAACCTTTTCAGCTATCTCGCTCAGTTCTGTTGACAGGGAAGTCGCGCGCATCAGTGCCCTCCGTCATCGGTGTCGCTCCGGTATGCCAATGAGATTATACAAATAATGCGATGCGTCACCAAACTTTGCGGGCTTGAATTAGACAAAAAGCGCGCTCTCTCGAGCGCGCTTGCGATTTCGGCGTTAACTGGACCGACCGATCTGCCAGGCAGGTGGAGGCAGATCGTCTTGGCTAACTCGAGGAAGTCTCCGTCGGATTGACGATTCCTTTGAGTTCGCTGCGTAACCGGTCGATCTCCTTGATGCGTTCAGAAATGCGCTCGAACAAAGCGGCTTGCGCTTTCACGCCTTCGCTAATCAAGAAGGCCGCTGCCTCTGATCTGCTTTTGAAAATACCGGTTTGCACCAGCGCATCGAGGCTCTTCAACGAATCATCGTTGACGCGGACCATCACAACGTGATCCCTGGCTGCGAGCGCTGAGTCGATGGCTTTGCCTATTGACTCGGTTGCTTTGTTGAAGGCCTCACCGGTCTTCTGAGCTACTTCCTGGGCTGCTTCCTTGACCGAAGAAGCCAGCTCGTCGAACCCTGATTTCTGCTGGGGTTCATCGTTGGGAATGTTGGTGACCACAATGTCGTCGCGGTCCGCCTTCTTCTCCTCAAGGATCACATCTCCGGACGAATTCCTCTCATCTGCCATTTCCCCTTACCTCCTTACGCGAATCTTCGTTATTGACTTACGCCTCACTGACCGGAAAAGTTCGGTTCGTTTATCCAAGTAAATCGTTGCGAGTGAAGGCGGTGTGCAATATGATGAAGGGCTTTTGCTGGAGCAAACCCGTCGCTGTGCCCGCGCGGTTGTTTATCGGCATTTAATCGATGGTCTTTTAGCCCACACACTGGACGGCAAGCCATGATGGAAACACGAAGCAAGCCAGCGCTGCATTCAGCCATAACGGTGCCGGTAGTTCGAAAACTGCTGCACCGGGGTGCCCGCTCGCGCCTGGCGCGAATCCTCACCAAAGCGTATCCCGTCGAGGTTGCTCGGTTGCTATCGACGCTGAAGGGTTCGGAACGAGCTCAAGCATTCGAGATTTTGCTCGACGAAAGCGAAGTGCCGCATGTCGCCAATGTCATGAGCGAAATGTCCCCGAGCGACAGCCTGCCGCTCCTCGAGAGACTCGAGCCGGCTCAGATCGCGAAGTATTTGAGCGAGATGCCGGCCGACGACGCAACCAGCCTCGCCTCGCGATTGCCAGATCCGCTCGCCGCCCAGGTCCTTACGTTGATGGAAGCGGAGCCCGCCGCTGATGTTCGCCAGTTGCTAGGGCACGAGGAGCGCACCGCGGGCCGCATCATGACTCGCAACTACTTCGCGCTCGATGAGGACGTGACGATCTCCGAGGCTGTTGCAGCGCTTCAGAAACGCTCTGAAGAGTACGAGATGGTCTTCTACGTCTACGTCGTCGACAAACGAGATCACCCGGTCGGCGTAGTCAGCTTGCGCAAGCTCCTGACGACCCATCCGGCCACTCAATTGAAGCGCATAATGGTACAGGACGTAATCAGCGTTAAGACGAGCGCTGACCAGGAGGAAGTCGCCAGGCTAGTCTCTGAGTATAATTTGCTGGCGATGCCGGTAGTGGATCATGAGGATAAGCTCGTCGGCATTGTGACCGTCGATGACGTGATCGACGTTCTGCAGGAAGAGGCCGCTGAGGATCTCCTCGCGCTCGCCGGCGTCACTGCCGAGGAACGTGTTACAACCAGTGCCTCTCGCTCTCTCAGGCTCCGAGCGCCGTGGTTACTCGTAAACCTGGCGACTACTTTCGCGCCGGCATACGTCATTTCAAGGTTCGATACGTCAATTAGCAAGTACGCCTACTTGGCAGCCCTTGTGACTATACCGATGGGAATGGGCGGCAATGCTGCCACTCAGACGCTGACGGTCATCATTCGAGGGTTGGCGCTCAACGAAGTAGTCAACGTAACTCGCATTATGCTCAAGCAGACAATTGTCGATCTCGGCAATGGATTGATAAACGGGGCGGTTGCGGCGGCCGTAGGCATCGCGATCTCGGGAAACAAGAGGATAGGGTTTGTGCTCGCATTGGCCATGCTAATAAATATGATCGTTTCAGGCCTGGCAGGAACACTCATTCCGGTTGCGCTCAAGAGGATGCGTATCGACCCGGCCGTCGCCTCAAGCGTGTTTGTGACGACATTCACTGATATTGGTGGATCGTTGTCTTTTCTTGGACTGGCGACTGTAATCCTAAGAATGTGGTCCTGACCGTCAGCTACAACATTTCAATATCACCGCGTATGGATGACGCACGCACGCTCAGCCGTCCAGCGCTGATCTCCAAACAAAGCGACCGTGATGGCTAGTAAGTGTTCACCTTGATTGCAGCGAGGCGTGTTTGCAACTCGGCAAGTCGAGCCTCCGCCTCGTTACCACGATTCTGAACCGCGGGGATCGCTCGATCGATCGCCGCCTTCAGCGCCTCAAGCTCGTCACCCAGGCGAGGCTTGCGGTTCAAGGCCGAATCTATTTCTTTCCTGGCACGCTGCAGCAGCGAGACGGCCTCCTGCGACTTGTTTTGATTTGCCGCGTCGCGCGCCATCGAGATATCGAGAGATGCTCGCTCGATATCCCCTTTTAGCGTTTGCTGCAAGACGGGGGCCGCTGTCGGAGATTGATCCTGCTGGTTCGCCTTCCCGGCATTTGCATTTTTATCCGTATGCTCATCGACCGCGGGTCCCTTCGCACAGCAGGTCGCAAAAAGAGCCACGGTTAAGACGAAAAGAAATCCTGGAACCCACCTGAACATATTGAACCCCACATTGAACGTGTTGGACATAGATCCCATTGAAGCATCTCCAGTTTAGGTTGACCGCACGGAACGATCACAGCAGCCGTCTGAATAGGTTGAACCCAATGCTGAACTTGCTCGGCGGAAGAGCCTGGTTGCTCGAGTTATATCGCGCCGTTGTGGTCGTTTGAGTGTTGGAGAACGTGAGAGAGAAAACATGACGCCCGATTCGCTTTTCAATTCCGAAGGCGATTTCGGCTTCGGAGTCGTTCTTGAATCCGGTGAGCTGCCCCGCCTTCGGATCGAATTCGGGGGTTATCTGGCCCAGCTTGAATCCGACTCGCGGCGTGTACTCGAAGAGCAGGGAAGTCGTTGGCCGGACGCGCCCATTGACCCCGAATCCAAACGACCCCGAATGCCGCCCAAGCCTGAGCTTCGAAATCAGCGGCTGAGTAGCCAGAAACTCCTTGAATCGATCGCTGCCATTAGTATTGATGTGAGCGGCCGGCGAGAAAAACACGTTGACGAACCTGGTGACGCTGCGCCCTATCATCGCCTGGAGGTTGTAGGTATATCGCTCGGTGAAATTGTAATCGCCCTCAACGCTCGCATACGCTGATAATGCAATCGGAGAACGGCCCGCCTCATCGAGAAAGTGGTATCCGAGACCAATCTCTATAGTCTTGCAGAGTCCGGGTTCGCACAACGGTGAGCGGTAGATGTTTGTGTACAGGCGGTCAGTTATTCCGTAGGTTACTCCGAACGATGACACCGAAGAGCTGTCCAGTCCAAGCAGGTCCTTGGAGATGCGCGCGATGTGCTCATCGGCATGCTCTTGTTCAAATGGAGTGATCGTCTCTTGAAACCGATGAGTGAAGTGCAGGTTCAAGCTGTGCCGGCGAACTGCCTTCGGCGTCGGAATGTTCACGATGTGATAGTCGTAAGGTTCATAGGCTTTGCTGCTCTCGCGCTCTTTGGTTACGGCCGGCTCGGCTGATTCCTTTGCCGGCTTCTGGGTGCCGGCGCTCGCTGGCGCGGTGATTCGCTCGACGGTGTTGTTCGACGTGTCGATCCGCAAACGCTCGCCAGCGGATTCGACGATCACTACACCCTGGCTTGTTGGGTCGAAGGTCACCTTCATCGCTGAAGCCTCAGCAGTCGCTCCGGTCACGACCATCTCCCCGACGATTTCGGGATGGCCGTTTCCACCCAGAACCGAACACGAGAACTGAAATCGGCCTTCCTCGTTGGGAGTCACTTCGATCACTTTGGTCTGCCTTGCCTTGATTTCCTGGTCGATGTTCCACGCTTTTATTTGGAATCCGTAGTCCACATCCTCCGAAGTGACGACCAGCTTGACGCGCTCGCCTCTGGATACGGTGATTGTCTTGGGGCTGAATTCGAATCGGCGCGCCGTGACCCTGATCTCGCGCTGGTCTGGTGGATCGCTGATCGGTCTCGCAATGTTTACTGCGGACAACAACAAAACTACCAGCGGCAGAGCGATTCCTACGAAGCTGATTCTCCTTGTTTTCATCTTTGCGAATCTCCTCGAGAGGATTGGCGCGCGCCTGAACGTTTGGAGAGTGCCGCCGAGCCGAGTATAAACTGCCGCTCAATTGTTTTCCAACGCTCGATTACCTGAACGTTAAAAGACTTCTCGTGACTTTCGAAGTCCCGACGTATAATCCAGGGCTGTTTCAAGACAAGAGCCGCTCCAGGGGAGAGAAAACATGCCAAGAAAGTCGACGACGAGGCGAAGAGGAAAGCCAGGTTCCAGGATCGAGCGCTCAAGAGTTGTGATCGCGGTCGCAGCTCTTGCGGTGGCCGCGAGCGCCGCGCTTCTCATGTTCGCCTGGATCCGCTCCGGTTCCGAGAGTCAATCCAATGGCACAGCCGTGGACAAATCGGCGGCGGCCTCAGACGAGCGAGCGCGGCAGGTCTCTTATGAGGTCGTTAACAGCTACGCACACGATTCGAGCTCGTTCACTCAGGGTTTCCTTTGGCACGACGGAGGGTTTTACGAGAGCACTGGACAGTACGGGCAATCGAAGCTCCGCCGGCTGGAATTCCCATCCGGCAAAGTGCTGAAGGAGATCAGTCTCACGCCCGAGCTCTTTGGCGAGGGACTCGCCCTGGTTGACAGGCGGCTTATGCAACTCACGTGGAAATCGCATCGCGGATTCGTCTACGACCTGAATACTTTTCAACCGCTGCGGGAATTCAGCTATGACACGGAGGGCTGGGGTCTAACTTACGATGGCGAGAACTTGATCTTGAGCGACGGCAGCAGCGATCTGTTTTATCTCGACCCCCAGACGTTCAAGCCGGTTAGAAAGCTCGCCGTGAGGATGAACGGCCAGCCAATTCGCGAGCTGAACGAATTGGAATTCATCGACGGCGAAATATGGGCTAACGTTTGGCAGACCGATCTCATCCTTCGTATCGATCCATCGACAGGGCGCGTGGTGTCGTTCTTAAACCTGAAGGGAATTCTCGCCCCGTCGGACAGGACGGGAGGGGAAGACGTGCTCAACGGTATCGCTTACGACGGGGATAAAAAACGAATCTTCGTGACCGGCAAGCTCTGGCCGCGGATCTTTGAGATACGGGTCAGGCAGTGAGAGCATCCTCGCAGACTCTAAACACACTCGAACGCCTCCTCTTTCTAGTCAACGCTCGCATTAAGCGCAGCTTGCTGAATGTGTATCTAGATATTCTCATTTCAGGCCGATGCGCCTTACCATCTCTTGGAACCTTGGGTCCGAGCGAAGGTCGTTGAAGCTAGGCTCGACCTTGAGAAAAATTACGGAAGTGGCGTGCTCGTCGCAAGCCTTCTCCAGCCAATCAAGTGACTGATCCTTTTCTCCAAGACCTGCATAGATTTCCGCAATCAGGTATGGCGAAACATACTTTTGTTTGGACACTCTGTTCAACTGCTCAAGCGTCTTAATCGCCTCACTCCGATGGCCAGATATTGAAAGGGCGTACGCCTGGTGCGCTCTGTCTTGGACGCTGTCTCCAGAAAGCTCGCATGCTTTTTGATACTCTTTGAGGGCCTCAGAAAATTCTCCTCTTCGTAGATAAATCCAACCCAGACGACGGTGCGGACCGATGAAGTTGGGATCCATTTCGAGCTCCTTTCGGTATTGCTCGATAGCCTGGTCCGGTTGGCCCGCAAGTTCATATGAAAAACCCGCCACATTGTTTATGACCAGCGAGAGCGGGTCAAGCTCCTGTGCCCTCTTAGACTCCGCAATGGCCTCCTCAAAACGTCCCAGTGGCATTAAGTACCAAGAGTATGTCATGTGTCCTGTCGGATAGTTCGGGCTCAACTCGAGGGCTCGCTTGAATTCACTTTCCCCTTCCGACCAATTCCACTCGGAGCAGTACACTGCACCCAGGTCTGAATGGGCCTCGCCGAGCAGATCATCTATCTCCAACGCCTTCAGCGCAGCGGTCCTGGCTTTCGATTGAGCCTCATTGGGTGCAAGTACGCCCGCGCTTCCAAGCACGATGTAGGATTCCGCCAGCCCGGAGTAAGCAAGCGCATAGTGCGGGTCCGCACCTATTGCCTGCTGGAAGTACTCTATTCCTTTCTTCAGTGCCTCTTCTGTCCTCTTGTTCCAAAAGTACTTGCCCTTCAAGAAGAGCTCGTGAGCCTGGGCGTTTTCAGTGTAGCGTTTTGCCAGCAGCTTTCTTTCCTCACCGGTAAGTTTCAAAGCCAGAGCCTTTGTCAGCTTCTCAGAGATCGAATCCTCCACCGCGAGTATGTCTGTGAACTTCTCATCGAACTTCTCAGCCCAAAGTGGAGACCCGTCCTGGACGTTTAGCAGGCGCGCAGTCACTCTTATCTTCTCGCCTGATCTTTGTATACTCCCCTCGAGGACTGCCTCCACTCTCTGTTCTTGACCGGCCGCAACCGGGTCTTGATCTATTGCACTGTACCTGCGCACCGCACTGGTTGGTCTAACTATTATTTGGCCTACGCTACTGAGCTTGGTTATCAGGGTGTCGGCCATCCCCAGGCCGAGGTACTCGTCGCTCGAGTCGGAGCTCAAGGACGTGAAGGGAAGCACGGCAATTGATCTCGGCATCCGCGTTGCTTGGTGCTTTGATCCGCCAGAAATCCAAAAGTATGCAAGCACAACCCCGAGTCCAATCAACACGATGCTGATGGGCAGCAAGGCTCGATTCATTTGCAAGCGTCGCCAAATCGAAGTGGAAACTGCAGAGGACCGGAGCCGGTTCTCTTTTTCTTCGAGGCGTTCTCTTTTTGTTTTGTATCCCTCCTCTATTACGACTCTGATTCCCTCGACTTGATCTTCACGATTTGGTCCAGTCGCGGTTGTGTTGGTTTCACGCACCTGCGCGCTGAACAGATACCCTCGTCGCGGGACCGTCTTGATGTAGTGCTGCGCATGATCTCCCAGCGCCAGACGCACATCTCTCAAACACTTCACAAGCGAATCGTCGGTCACAAACGAGTCCGGCCACAGCGCCTTCATCAGCTCTTCTTTGCTGACAAGCCTGCCGCTGTTTTCGACAAGGTACTTGAGAGCCTCATATGACTTTGGACGAAGCCTGACTTCCTCACGTCCCTGCAGCAGGCAGCCGCGATCCAGGTCGAGAGTGAAGCCTTCAAATGAGTATGAAGGATGAATTGCTTTCTGCATCGAGGCCCCGGGCCCGGTTTAGACTTTCGCTGACAGGATGATCCGTCAGCGGGCCTGCTCAGCGTGGGGAGGATAGCCGGCCGGCAATGGTACGGTAATTCGTCCGCCCACTATCAGCAGTCTGCGACATTCAGTCGCTAAAATCAGCATCAGATTCACCCCTGTTCTATGCGACCGGCCTTTTACTCCGTTTTCCGCCATTTCCTGCAGTCTTCTCTGATCTTTCCGTGTTCTTTCCGCACCGTTTCGTTACTTGACTACTCGTCAAATGCTACCGTGCGGCCTTGTCGAGTCACCTCAATTCAACCACGGCAAATACGTGCCGAGGGACTATAAGACATTGGCGAACTAAAAGCCATGTTCAAGGCAGACTCGAGAAAACAGTGTTCATGGAGCAGCGGCCCATCGAAGCCATGTTGAGCCCAGGAGATGACCTTGGAAAAGACTCGGCGAATAGAGATCACAGCTTTCCGTCGGACTACAAGAATCTCCAGCGAGACGCCGGAGATCAAGGTCAGTGAGGAATTCTCACAAAACCAAACGCATGGCCTGCCATCAACCGACGACGACCCGGCAAGGATCGAATCTCTTGACGTGTTCGAAGGCCCGCTTTCATTGGTTGGTGATCCAGGTTCATCCGAGTTCCCGCAGTTAATCGAGGAGCTGGTTGTAGGCGCTGGCGACGTCGCTTGCGCAGCGCAACAACGCGGGTGGCGTAGCAACCGGATTTACTCGAAGCTTCGCTCGCTCCGACATTCGATGAAGAACTTAAGGGCCAATGGAAATCGAATCAGTGACAAAAGGACATAAATCACAATAAGGAGACCCAAAATGAACAAGGTGAAGAAGACCCTCCGCCTATCGCTAATCCCGGTCGCGGTTTGCTCTCTGCTCATCGGCAACGCGACTATGACCACTCACAGCACCGTTGCCGTGGCCGTTGGCAAGAACCAACTGTCGGCCGCCACAGAGCAGGAACTTGCGAGGGCTCGCAGCGCGACTGCCAAGTATCACGACATCGCGCAAGCCGAAGCCGATGGCTATGTCAACATAGACCTGTACTTGTCGGGAGAAGGATTCCACTACGTCAAGTTTCCGCTCATCGACGCGACCTTCGACCCCGAGCATCCGGAAGTGCTGCTTTACGCGCCCGTCCTGGGCGAGAGCCGTTTGGAGTTGGTGGGAGTGGAGTACCTGGTTCCATTAGCAGCATCGGTCGACGCACCCGAAGGCTTTACCGGTGATGCTGATCAATGGGGAAGGGACACAGAAGGGTTCGGTTTGTGGGAGTTGAACGCCTGGATTTGGCTGCACAACCCGGAAGGCGTGTTCTCGCACGACAACCCGAGAGTGCCCTAGAGTCGCGAAAGTGACGAACCGATAGATTCGGGAAACTAACCAGTGGCGCTTGTGGCTACAACGAGAACTTAGCGATGACCAGATGAGGGTTGCCAGGCACCTCAACTCCGATCCGTTCCCGTTGCTACGGTGTCGAACGCTCCCACTCTTCGACTCGCGCCATTGGTTAGTAACCATACGGGTTATTTAAGCCGGCGACTCGGGATGAAACGCCCTTTGATATGACCTCTCACGCACGGTTTACGCTTCAAGTCCCCATAGGAGGTATCGGAGATGAATATGCGCACTACAAAACTCTGTTTTCTCTTGATCGGCGGCATAGGATGCGCCTTGCTTACGCAGATCCCGCAGAGCTCCGCTGATAACGGCGCGACATTGGATCACCAACTAGCGACTGTGCTTGCACAGCACGGCTTCACCGGCAGGATTGATTCAACACTGGAACAACGAATCGGACGTCACATTGACAACCAGCTCGCTGACCTCGGAAGGCTGCTGTTTTTTGATACGGTCGGAGGGCTGAACAATGACAACAACTGTTCAGGCTGTCACTCACCGACGAACGGGTTCGGCGATACACAATCTATCGCCATCGGGGTTGACAACAACGGCGTTGTCGGCCCGGATCGTGTCGGCCCGCGGAATCAACGTCGCACGCCAATGGCTGCCAATACAGCCTTCTTCCCCAACCTGATGTGGAACTCGCGCTTTGCATCGCTCTCGAACAATCCATTTGATAACAGCGCAGGGTTCCTATTTCCGCCGCCCGAGGGACTAACGCTCTCTTATCAGCCGCATCTGCTTGTTGCCCAGGCGTTCATTCCGCCGACGGAACGAGTAGAGGTGGCAGGGTTCAGTTTCCCTGGCGATAACTTCGACATTCGCAATGAGGTATTGAGACGAATAAACAACGTTCCGCAGTACAGAAAGCGATTCGGCAAGATCTTCAACTCTGTTCGAGCCGGCGGACCCATTACCTTTGATATGTTTGGGGCGGCCATCGCAGAGTTTGAGTTCACTCTGGTTTTTGCTGACGCTCCGATAGACAGGTTTGCTCGAGGGCAGCAGAACGCCCTGACTGACGATCAAAAGAAGGGTGCGCTGGCTTTCTTTGGCGCCGCTAGGTGTGCTGAATGTCACAAAGTTTCAGGCGAATCCAACGAGATGTTCAGCGATTTCACTCAGCACGTGATAGGTGTACCGCAGATCGCTCCGGTGGCCGGCAATGTGACATTCGACGGACCTGGTCAAAACGAGGACTTTGGCCTGGAGCAAATTACCGGGAACCCGAATGACCGCTATAAGTTTAGAACCTCGCCAATTCGCAACGTAGGGCTACAGCCGGCGTTCTTTCACAATGGAGCTTTCACCAGATTAGAGGATGCCGTGCGGCATCACCTCGATGTTTTTACGTCGGCCCGCAGCTATAGCCCTGGCGCTGCCGGTGTCGATCCTGATCTTACCGCGCCAATGGGACCTATCGAACCAGTGCTGGCACGTGTTGATCCGATTCTTGCTACTCCCATTAACTTGACGGCTGATGAGTTCCGACAGCTTGTCGACTTTGTCCGTAATGGACTGCTGGATCAGAGGGCGAAACCAGAGAATTTGCGCAAACTGATTCCGAGTTCAGTCCCAAGTGGTTTTCCGGTGCTTAGATTCGAATAAACAAGTCCGAAGTGGCCGCCGCGGCGAGAAACGTTGCAGGTGAGCGCGCTGATTCAGGTGAAACGCTCGGGAAACAAGAACGAAGACGAATCTGACTTGGTGATCCAACGATGAAGCGTAGATAGCGAATCAAGGAATCGAGACCATGAACCCGCGACATCATTTCACCTTTTCTAGAATGCTGGCTGGCCTGCTCGTGTTACTCCCAGTCGCAAGCCTCTCGCAAGCGCAGACGAGCGCCTTCAGCTATCAAGGCAAGCTTGTCGACAACAGCTCGCCCGCTAACGGAAGCTACGATTTTCAGTTTAAGCTGTTTGATGCTTTAACGGGCGGCACACAACAAGGCTCGACCTTCACCGTCAACGGCGTCACGGTCACCGGAGGCATCTTCACCGTCAATCTCGACTTTGGCGGGAATTTTCCGGGCACAGATCGCTTTCTTGAAATCAGCGTAAAGCAGACGAGCGGCAGCACGTTCACGATGCTCAGTCCTCGTCAGCAGGTCACATCAACGCCCTACGCGATTCGCAGCTTGAACACGGCGACCGCTGATGGGCTGTCCGTCGCGTGCGTGGGCTGCGTGACTAGCAGTCAGATTCAAAGCGTCCAGGGCTCGCAGATCATCGGGCCGATTTCGGTGGCCAATATCCCGGGAGGCAGCGGCAATTACATTCAGAACACAACCAGTCAGCAGGGTTCGAGTAATTTCAGCATCAGCGGTGACGGCACGGCGGCAGGCACATTGTCTGGTAATATTGTCAATGCAGCGACGCAATACAACATCGGCAACAATCGTGTGATGTATGTTGCGGGTGTGCAAAACACGATCGTGGGTGTTGGCGCGGGCGCAGCCAACGCAGGGGGCAACAACGCCTTTTTCGGCAGCTTCGCCGGACAATTCAACACGAGCGGCCAATTCAATTCCTTCTTTGGCAGCGTCGCCGGTGAAAGAACCAATACGGGCCAGCACAACGCCTTCTTCGGCTCTGGAGCCGGTTTCTCTAACATAGCGGGGAGCGACAACTCCTTCTTCGGGTTCGCTGCCGGCCAATCTAACACAGCTACCGGCAACTCTTTCTTCGGTAGTTCTGCCGGCCTCAGCAACACGATCGGCGCAGCCAACTCCTTCTTTGGGACCAATGCCGGTCTCTCAAACGTCTCGGGCCAAAACAACTCCTTCTTCGGCGACTCCGCCGGTCTGAGCAACACCAGTGGCACCTCCAACGCGTTCTTTGGCAAGGATGCCGGGCGAGCTAACACAACAGCCCTCAATAATTCGTTTTTCGGCGGTTTCGCCGGGCAAGCTAACACGTCGGGCAGCAGCAACTCTTTCTTTGGAGCCAGTGCCGGCATAACCAACACAACCGGTCATGACAATGCCTTCTTCGGGTTTGCTACGGGCGCGAGTAACTCAAGCGGCAGCGAGAATTCGTTCTTCGGGGGCGGCGCCGGTCAATCGAACACGACAGGCATGGATAACTCCTTCTTCGGATTTCTGGCTGGCGTCAATAATACAACAGGCAATGGCAATGCATTCTTCGGCAAGAACGCGGGCGACCAGAATACCACCGGCAATCAAAACTCATTCTTCGGAGCCTTAGCTGGTCAAGCGAACACTACGGGTTTCAATAACTCATTCTTCGGAAACTTCGCTGGTCAGGCGAACACGACGGGGGACGCCAATGCCTTCTTCGGTCTTCAGGCTGGCAAGAGCAACACGGACGGTTTCAGCAACTCCTTTTTCGGAACCGCCGCCGGCTCAGCCAACACATCGAGCGGCAACAATTCCTTTTTCGGAGCCGGCGCCGGCAGCGCCAACACGACCGGCTCAAACAATACGTTTGTCGGGCTCTCCGCAGGGTCCGCCAATATCGGAGGAAGCAACAACACCTACCTCGGCTTTCAAGCCGGCGGAGCGGCAGGCCTTACCAATGCCACCGCCATCGGCGCAAACGCCTCGGTGGTGTCCAGCAATAGTCTTGTATTGGGGAGCATCAATGGCATCAACGGCGCAACCGCCGACGCCAAGATCGGCATCGGCACGACAGCGCCTACAGAGCGGTTGACCGTCGGAACAGCGACCGGGAGCTACGGCTTCATTCACACTGACGGGACGATAACCGTCGGCTCATTTGTTGGCGGGAGTACCGGAGGTGGCTGGTACGGCACGAAGTCAAATCACTCGCTTAGCTTCTTTGTTAATAATGGCCCACCGAGCATGCAGGTTGACACCGGCGGCATGGTGCACATCGTAACGCTCGGCGCGGCCGGCAGCACACAGTTGTGTCGCAACGCCTCGAATCAAATCTCAGTTTGCTCATCCAGCCTGCGTTACAAGACTGACTTGCATCCGTTCGCCGGCGGGTTGAATGTCGTCAATCGCCTGTACCCGATCACGTTCAAGTGGAAGACAGACGGGACGATCGATTTGGGTTTGGGTGCGGAGGACGTGGCGGAGGTTGAGCCGCTGCTTGTGACACACAATCGTATAGGTGAGATTGAAGGGGTGAAGTATGATCGCTTGAGTGCGGTGTTCATCAACGCTTTCAAAGAACAGCAGGCACAAATCAAAGAACAGCAAAATGAGATTGTGTGTCAGCGACGACAACTCGCCGCGCAGCAGACCGAGATTCACGAATTGAAGCAACTGATCTACGCCGGTAAACTGCAAGGCGTTGTCCACCGCCACGCACACAAGTAGCAACAACGTTCAGTAGACCGCCTCAGCGTCAATTTGTCCTCGGGTCAACAAGGGCCGCGCCAAAGAGGTCACGTCATTATTCTTGAAGCCGGGCGGCGAGTTCCTCAATTGTTGTTGCCGGCGCAAGGCAGGTGTAATTGCGGCAGACATACGCTGTAGCTTTGCCATCAATCGCCGATCTTGCAATCAGCAGTTTTATCGCCGACGCGGCGGCTTCGTCGCCCGGCTCGCAAGCCGCGACGACTTTGTTGGGCAGGTACCTCGAGTAGATCTCTTCGCAAAACGACCTCACTTCGTGCGAATCGAGGCTGCCGACGATGGCGATCTCTTTCGGTTCTGACAAGTAGAAATCCATCCCGCTGAGCATGTATCCAAACGCGCTCGGGTAGCGGCTCATCGCGGGGCGCAGCGCGCGCAGGATCGTGACCGCGGAGCGCGGGTATTCCTGCTCCTGAGTCAGCAGTCCGAGCTTTAGCAGCGCCATCGCCGCAACCGAATTTCCCGATGGCGTTGCGTTGTCAAAGTAGTCTTTCGTCCTCGTGATCAGCTCCTCGTGGTCCGATGACGTGAAGAAGAACCCGCCGTCCTGTTCATCCCAAAACTGGGCTATCATCGTTTCCGCCAGCTCGCGAGCATGCGTGAAGAACTTCAACTCGAACGTCGCCTCGTAGACTGCAAGCAGACCTTCGATCACGTACGCGTAGTCCTCGAGGTAGCCGTTAAGTTTCGCCTGACCAGACTTGTAAGTGCGCAGCAGCCGCCCGTCCTTCATCAACTGCGTTGTTATGAACTCGGCGTTGCGTACCGCGACCTCTCGATAGTCATCACGCCCGAGGATGTTCGCCCCTTCAGCGAACGCCGTCAGCATGAGCCCGTTCCAGGCGGCGAGGGTCTTGTCGTCACGGCCGGGTCTCACCCGCTGTTCACGGGCATTGAAGAGCTTTCGCCTGCAAGCGTTGATTGTCCTCCTGAGCTCCTCGACGCTCTTGCCTTTTTCTGTCGCGAACTCTTCAAGCGAACGGGGAGTGTTCAGAATCGAATTGCCGTGCTCGAAGTTTCCCGTCTCGGACACGTCAAAGTATTCGCAGAACACCTCGCCGTCCTCTTCGCCGAGAATGCTCAGCACTTCAGCCCTGGTCCAGACATAGAACTTTCCCTCCTCGCCTTCGCTGTCCGCGTCTTCCGAGGAATAGAACCCACCGCTCCGATCGGTCATATCGCGAATGATGTATTCGAGCGTCTCTTCGGCGATACGCCGGTAAAGCGGATTCTTCGTCTGCTGATAAGCGTACAGGTAGATTCGTGTCAGCAGGGCATTGTCATAAAGCATCTTTTCGAAATGAGGAACCAGCCAGCGCGCGTCGACCGAGTAGCGAGCAAAGCCGCCGCCAAGATGATCATACATCCCACCGCTCGCCATCTTCTGAAGCGTCGTCTCAACCATGTTCAGGGCCTGCGGCGCATTCGTGCGCGTGTGATGCCTTAGCAAAAACATCAACGTCATCGAAGGTGGAAACTTGGGGGCGCCACCGAACCCGCCGTATTTTTGATCAAACGTTCCACTCAGCGCAGAGAATGCCGAGTTCAACACTTCGCTCGTCAACATCTCGTTTGATGCGATGAAGCGATCTGTCTTCTTCAGTTCAGCCGTGATTGCATCCGCGCTTGCGAGTATCTCCGGTCTGCGGTTCTTGTAAGAGTCGGCGATCGCGGTCAGCACTCGCGGAAAGCCGGTCATCCCGCGGCGGTCCTCCGGCGGGTAGTAGGTGCCGCCATAGAACGGTTTCAGATCCGGAGTGAGAAACATCGTCATTGGCCATCCGCCGTGGCCGGTCATCATCTGAACTGCGTTCATGTAGATCGAATCGAGATCGGGCCGCTCTTCGCGATCGACTTTTATACAGACGAAGTTGTCGTTCATCAATCGCGCGATCTCTTCATTCTCGAACGACTCGTGTTCCATAACGTGGCACCAGTGGCAAGCGGAGTAGCCGATTGACAGAAGAATCGGTTTGTCTTCGGTGCGCGAGCGTTCTAGAGCCTCAGGTCCCCACGGATACCAATCGACTGGATTGTGCGCGTGTTGGAGGAGGTATGGACTGGTCTCGTCGATTAATTTGTTTGTGTGTTGTTCACTGGCCATTGATTTCCCCTTGCCTATAGCGACCACTTGAATCGAACAATAGCGGTTACCTCCCCTTCAACTCTTCTATTCTCTTGCGGACATACTCGATGCTGGGGGAATTGGGAGCCATCTCCGCGTACTTTTCGTAATATTGCAGAGCTTCTGTTGTCTTTCCCAATTTCATGTAAGCGTCGGCAAGGTTGGCATAAGCTACCGCGCGCTGCGGGTCGATCTCGATGGCTTTGCGAAGCCAGACAAGCGACTCTTCGTACTTGTCAAACTTGTAAAGTGTGAAACCCAGGTTATTCACGATGGTTGCGTTCCGCGGGTCGAGCTTCACCGCCTGTTCCAACTCTTTAACCGCTTCGTCGTACTTCTTCTCGCGGTAATACTTGAGCCCCAGATTGTGATGCTCTTGCGCCTGAGCCGTTTTTGTTTTCGGCGGCTGCTTGCCGCGGTTGGCAATCGCGCCGTCGAGTTTCGCTCGCTCCTCTTCGACCTTTTCTCGGAGCTTGAGATTGCGTTCGCGTTTGGCGGCGACCTCTTTCTGAATCCGTTCCAGCTCGTTGTTGAGCTTGATCGCCTCTTCGTCCAGTTGTTTGCTGGCCTCGCCCAGAGATTCCTGTTGCAGCTCGAAAACGAACTCGCCGCCTTCGCTGCCCGCAAGGTTTCCAAAGGCCGGAGTCTGATGAGAGACCGACGATACTATCGGGCTGATGTAAGCGCCCAGCTCCGATGCGGTGATCGCGCCGTTTCCGTCCGTGTCCGCCAGCCCTTGCAAGCCTTGCAGCAAAGTCCAGGTGAATATCGAATGGCCACCGGGCCCGTTGTCCTGCACTTGTTGGTCGGCGCCGCCTGCAGTCAGTATTTGCCGGGCCATTCGTTTGGTGATCTCTTCCAAATAGTTCGCGCTCTTCGAAGACGCGCCGCCCGATCTGGTCAGCGCCAGTCCGCTATAGCAGGAGTCCACCACGAAGTAGAGATGCTTCGCCGGAATCAACTCACAGAACTCTTGAAGCTGAGTCATGCTGATCGACTTCGCCTGGGAGGCTTCCGCTTCGGCGTCGACCGGGACGATGTAACCCAGCTCTTTGCCCGAAGGCAGTCTTCGCGTAGCGCCGTGGCCCGCGAAGAAAACAAACACCCGATCGTCTTTCTTCACTTTGTTGGGATCCGCCAGTTGATCACCGAGCGCCAACACGATCCGCTCACGAGTCGCTTCTTTGTTCAGGAGCTTAATTATGTTGCTTTTCTTGAACCCGTATTGATTGATTAGCATCTGCTCGATGGCTTCGGCATCGTTGACGCAATAACGCAGCTTGGGCCAGTTCTGATATTCGTTTATGCCGACGATCACCGCCCAGCTCTCGCGATAGTAGCTCTTCTTGGTGTCGTTTGGCGGCGGGTTCGGTTCCGTAGACTCGGTACGGTTCGCTCGCGCGGTGCTCGCCATCACAGGGGGAGTCGATGGCACAAACTGATCACCCTGTAGTACCAAGAAGGTGTAGCCTTGTTTGCTCAGCTCTTCGAGAATTCGCGGCAACGCAGCGACACTCTGTTTGTGAATGTCGTGCATCAGCAGAATGCCTTTCTTAGCGGCGGCGACCTGGGCCAGCACCCTTTGCGCGACAGACTCGGAAATGGGATCCGCCCAATCCAACGAGTCGAGGGTCCAAAGGATCGATGTCATTCCGAGGGCTTCGACTTCTTTGAGAACGGCTGCGTTCTTAGCTCCGTATGGCGGCCGAAACAGCGTGGTCTTTGTGCCGGTGACCTTTTCGAGGAGCAGACTGGTGTTGACGATTTCTTTGGATCGCTCCGCCGGAGAGAGCTTGGTCAGGTCCGGATGCGAATAGCTGTGATTGGCCAACAGGTGACCGGCTTCGAGGACTCGCCTGGAGACGTTCGAGTTTGATGACAGCTTGACGTCGTTTTGGGGATTCACTGTGCCCAGGTTCTTGCCTACGTCAAAGAAGAATGCTTTGGCGTTGTACTTTTTCAGAATCGCGAGGATCTCATCGGTGTATCTCGGGTGCGGCCCATCATCGAATGTCAGAACAATGCTCTTCGCGGGCAGATCGTAACCGTAGATCTCGGTTTTGCTGTCGTGCCGCGCCCCTCGTGAGGCTTCGTCTTGTTGGTCGGGTTTCGCACGGCCGTATTCCTTCAGCACCTGCTCACGGCTGAAGAGTCTCTTCAGAAAGGTGACGTAGTCCTGCCATTTCTCTCGCTTGGCTTCCTTGCCGCGAGTTCCCAGGCTCGAGAAGACGCGCGATACCTCCTTCTGATAGGCATTCTGAATTGACTTGAGGTCGTCATTGAGTTTCTGCAGCGCCGTATGTGTCGAGGACTTTCCCAAATTCCCGGCGCGTTCCGCTTCATTCACCACCGCGAGTAACTCGTCGGCAAGATCAATGAAGGCAAGCCGGTCGACATCGCGCAGCGCTGAATTGTTGTTGAAGTAGTCGATGAATACATCAACGCCGGCGGGCTTGTCTCGAAACCGAGTGCCGGCGGCCCGGCGCAGATCGGCCGCGAGACTCTGCGTCAGTTCGTCGAGGAGTCCCTGCTTATCCTGATGAATCTTTCTGCCCACTTCCACGCATCGGTTTCGTTCTTCCTGGCTGAGCGACGCTTCGTCATCGAGCAGGAAGATGATCTTGCGATAGGATTCGACGATCTTGTCCAGAGTGGTTTTCAAGTCGGCAGGAACAGATGAGCCGGCTCGGACAGCTTGTTCGGCGCCTCCGCCATCGCGCGCTTGTTGCGCTCCTAACTCGTATCCAAATGCGTGAAGCGGTGTAAGCACTACGATGGTCAAGATGGGCACTGCCAGTGCGAATGTCTTTTTCACAGATGCGATCTCTTTGCTAGCTCCCTGGTCCAATGAAAGATTCGCTATTGGGCCACGCCGCATTATAGAGCAGGCTTTAGGCAGGTTGGAAAGGAGATGTTGATGTAAGCGGGTTCCTATGTCCTGCAGGTTCTCAATAAGACTTCTCTAAAGCTTGCGCAACAGTTCCATTAAAATTGGTGGGATTCTGGCGCTCGGTGCGACTTCAAGACCGCCCTTCATTCCGTTTGGCGTTTTCTCTCGACCGGCTCTAACGTGTGAGTCGTATGGTCGGTGACGCTGAACGAAGGCTCAACCAGCACACGCGCCTTTGATTCGGCTAGTTCATTAGTAGTGAGTTCCGCATGCTGAGTTCGGAAGTATGCGTCTCGAGCCTCGCGGCTTGGGCGCAACAGCAGCCAGACAATGACGCTATCGACTCCCAGGAAGGCCAGGAAAACCAAAAGCGAGAAGGCGATTATCAGCCCGATGTTAAAGTGAACCACCTCGCTCATCACCGCCATCAAGCCGATCACCGCCCCAATGCCAACGACGGTGACTGAAACGAGAGCCCACACGAGAGATTCTTGTGATGCCTCCGAGCGCGTTGCCGGGCGGCGGTCTTTTGCATTCAACTCTGCCCCACAACGATTGCAATAGCTCAAGCTCGGCGCGACCGACATACCGCAGGATGAACAGTACATTTCTTTACCTCATTGAGGCGATACGATACGGCGAGTCATCGGGTTTGGCAATCTAGCGACTTTCAACTCCCGCAGTCGCGGATAGACGTTCGTCCGCAAGACATTACTTGCAAGGAGGACTCAAACGACCCATGCTGTATTCAACGATACTCGTGAACTGGAATGAGCGGAGGATAGCCAGCGGTTGTTAGCGCCGCAGGCGCTCAGATTATGACAGAGACAGTCACAGACACCTCTCATCCTGTGTTGCTCTATGATGGGCTGTGCGGCTTCTGCAGCAAGGGAGTGCAGCGAATCCTGCGCTACGATAAGCGCAAGACTATGCTGTTTGCCGCATTGCAGGGCAATTACGGCAAGTCGATACTGACTCGTCATCCGGAATTGAAAGGCATAGACTCGCTCGTGTTCGTGGAACCCCTCGACTTTGCGTACCTCGAGCAAGTGTTCGTGCGATCCGATGCGTTGCTGCACGTAGCCGGGTATCTGGGGGGGGCCTGGAAGCTGGCGCTCGTCGCATACCTCATACCTCGATCTGTTCGAGACTACCTGTACGATCAGTTCGCGAAGCGGCGATACCGGTGGTTCGGAAAGTATGACTCTTGTCTCTTACCGGCACCGGAAGTACGCGCACGTTTTCTGGACTGAGTCGCTCGGATCAACTTGGCGATTCCTATGCGACTAAAGGACATTCACTGCCCGCGCCGCCAATAGAGCGATCACCGTTAGAGAGATAAGAGATTGAACCATCATAAGAACCTTGGCCCAGCGCGCAAGCACCGGAACATCGGTTGGAGAAAAGGCCGTACTCGTATTAAAGGCCAGAAACAAATAGTCAACAAAGTTAGGCGACCACTCCTCCTGAGAAGCTGCGCTCTTTATTTCAGGAGCCAATGTCATCTGAGGGAACAGGAACGCGCCTTCGGAGTGACCTGGACTCTGATCGCGCCCGTGCGGACCTCCGGCATCTAATCGCCAGTACCACACCGCAAAAACCAAAATGTTTGTGCACCACAAAGCTGCGGCCGACAACAGCAGATCTGTCGGAGTCTCCTTATGCTGGGGCAGCGCCGCAATGAGCAGGATAACCGAGGCGATCAACCCCACCGTCACCACGCTCGTGACCGTAAAGCCGAACACACGATTGAGCAAGTGATAATCTTTGAAATAAGTAATGACTATCGGTAGCATTAGCACCAGAACGATAACCAGGAAGAGCCAGCGTGGGCCGATAATCAGATAAGGTGGAAGAGCCGTGTACAGTCCCCCCACTGCCAGAATTGCGATCCAGGCCGGCCAACGCGGCTCTGGGTCCCAACGATCCTGAATGTGTGCTGTGTTTTCGTTCACCTTCTCGAATATCCTTGTATGTTGGATGCCAGGTGGATGCCAGCTACTTCTATGCTAAATGAAGCGGCACGTCAATGCTGCGCTATGCAAGCCGCCGAACGATGATCGAGCTTTGATTGGGGCGTTCGCAGAAACAGCGGTAGCCAAAGAAACGGCTACCGGCCCTCCGCTAAGGTCTGGAGAATCTCCTGCGACTTACCCTGCCGATGCGCGGGTCCCCACGCAGGATCAGATCACAGGCCTTGAAAACGTATTCCTCAAAGCCTTCCAGCTTCGAAGCCAGGATCACCCACGCGTTTCTTCCAGAGCGCCATAGATACCGTCTTGATAGGTGAGGGAACTCGCGGCCAAGACTCTCGACGTGTTCGGCAGTTGTGTATAGCCACATGCCGTTTGATCCGGGTTTGTCGATGCTGTCCCGAAGCGAAAAGAGAAGCCGGTCATCGAGGTAGACGTGGGTGAAGCCAAACACCCGTTTGACGGTGGGGCGAATGGAGATGAGCTCTTCCAGTACAAAAGGGAAGGGCGCTTGTTTCTTCGCCGAAGAAGTACTTTTCATTTCTCCCTTAGAAGGCCGCTGGTCACGCCGTCCGGTTCCGATTCAGGATTTCTAACCGGCGTGCGGATCGGCGCGGTGAGCATCCACACCGCTGCTAGCGAAAATCCGAGCGCGCCCGCGGCGAGTGCCGCACGCGGGCTCGCGAGTTGGCCGATGATCCCTCCCGCGAGGGCCCCGATTGGCATCGCTGCCACGCCAAGAACGTTCGCGGTGGCGCTTACGCGGCCGAGCAGTCGATCCGGCACGAGCGATTGGCGGAGGCTCACGTCGTTTACGAATGCAATCGTCATGAACCCGTCTCCGATAATTTGTGCGCCGAGGAGGAAGAGACCCGCTCGGAGCGCCGTCCCATGAGCGAGCGGGACGAGTCCCTGAAATGCGCCGCCCAGCGCAAATCCAGCGAGTAACGTTGTCTTCGCGCCGAATCGACGGAGCGCGGGCTCCGCGAGCATCGATCCAGCCAGCGAGCCCAGGCCGCCGCAGCCTGCGATGATCCCGGCCGCCGTAGGCGACAGGCCAAGATCACGTACCGCGAAGAGCATGTACATCGCGCCGAACGCCCCACCCGCAAGTCGGATCGTTGTCGCGCACGCGACGAGGGCCCGCAGCGTCCGGTCGCGCCACACGACTCTGAGCCCCTCGACCGCTTCCCGTGTCGCGCTCTTCCGTAGCGCCTTCGGCTGCGGCTGCGGCTCCGGCGTTCTGATCCACCCGAGCGAAAGCGCCGAGACAACAAAGGTAACCGCGTCGACGAGCATCGCGATTGGCCCACTGAGAAACTGTACAAGCGCGCCGGCCGCCGCGAACCCTCCCATCTCTGCGACGGATGCACTCGCCGAAAGCTTCGCGTTTCCCTCGACGATGTTGTCGCGCCCGACGAGCGTCGGCAGGTAGGCGGGGTATGCCGCATCGAAGAGCGCGGTGAAGACAGCGGCGGCGGCGGCGACAACGTAGAGTTGGCCCATCGTGAGCGCGCCTGCAAACGCTGCCGCCGGAATCGAGAAGAGCAACCCGGCGCGCGCGAGGTCCGCGGCTATCATCACCGGCCGCCGGCGCAGTCTATCGACCCACACGCCGGCGAACAGCCCGGTGACCAGCACCGGCGCCGCCTGAATGGCTTGCAAGAACCCCTGCTCCAGAGGGCTCGAGTCGAGCGCAAGCAGTGCCGTAAGCGGGAGCGCGATGCGCGTGAGCATTGTTCCAAAGATCGAGACCGTCTGCCCCGCCCAGAGCTTTGTGAAGTCGCGATGACGCCAGAGCCCTGTGAATTGATGTCGCATATGAATAGCGGCGGGATGCTGTGAATCACTCCTTGGAGCGTGA
>DATLWF010000543.1:0-4066 GCA_035576605.1 Blastocatellia bacterium
GCGCGGTATAAGCTTCGAGCCAGGTATCCGACAGATCGCGTATTCTTCAGGCTCACGCACATCCACGAGCACAAACTCATCCCCGCGATCCATCTTGGCTTTAAGCTCCAACGGCGTGATCTCGAAGTCTTCTCCGACCTCGACCTGCGGCTGATGAGTCACACCGCAAAACTCCTGGTAGTCGATCAGTTCGTGAATCGTAGGATTCACTCCGCAGATCGGGCACTCGGGATTCTTTCTCAGTTTCAGCTCGCGGAACTTCATCTTCAAAGCGTCGAACAGCAGCAGTCGCCCGATCAGCGAATCGCCTTTGCCCAGGATGAGCTTAACGGTTTCGATCGCTTGAATCACTCCGATTACGCCCGGCAACACTCCGAGCACGCCGCCTTCAGCGCAGCTCGGCACAAGCCCCGGCGGCGGCGGCTCGGGATACAGGCAGCGATAGCACGGGCCTTCCTTCGCGTAGAACACCGTCGCCTGACCCTCGAACCGGAAGATCGAGCCGTACACATTGGGCTTGCCCATGAGCACGCACGCGTCGTTGACCAGATACCGAGTGGGGAAGTTGTCGGTGCCGTCGACGATGATGTCGTAAGCGGCGAACAGCTCCAACGCGTTCTCCGACGTGAGGGCGGCTTCGTAGGTGTCAACCTGCACGTAAGGATTGATCTCAGCGATCCGCTCTTTCGCGGAGTCGAGCTTCAAGCGGCCGACGTTTGCAGTCGAGTGAATGATTTGACGCTGCAGGTTCGTGAAGTCGACCACGTCGAAATCAACGATGCCCAGCCGGCCGACTCCCGCCGCAGCCAGATACATTGCAAGCGGCGACCCTAAGCCGCCAGCGCCAATGCACAGCACCTTCGCCGCCTTGATCTTTTTCTGCCCTTCCAATGCGACTTCGGGCATGATCAGGTGGCGGCTGTAGCGGAGGATTTCGTCGTGATCCAGTTCAACGGGTTGTGCCGCTACTTCTTCGATCACCCCGACGCCGCCCGCGATCGACGGCACTATGCTTAGCGCGTCGCCGTCTTTTATCGGCGTGGCGCTCTTCTCCGCATAACGGATGTCTTCATCGTTGACGTAGATGTTGACGAAGTGCCGCAGTTGTCCTTCCTCGCTATAAAGGTGCTTCTTCAGGTCGGGATACTTGCTGGTCAGCGCGTCGAGGGCGCCGCCAACGGTGCTGGCCTCGACCGCCACCGAGTCGCTGCCACCGGCGTAGTTGCGCAGCGCGGTCGGGATCAGAATGTTCACAGCCATGGGGTCTCCTTCCAGACTCTTTAACTAATCTCTCCGTAAGTTTGATTTTAGAGTTGAGGCGTGGAAAAGCAAGCCTGCGACGCATCCTGGGAGCGCAGGCATCCTTGCCTGCCTGATGTGGCGCGAGACGCTTGCAAAGAGATAGCCATCTTGCGGAAAGGCAGGCAGGATGCCTGCGCTCCCAGGATGCGCTCCCAGGATGCGTTCCCAGGATGCGCTCCCAGGGCTATTCTTCGATCAATATTTCTTCCTGTTCGAAGCTTGTGTAGTCGGGTTTTGTGAAGGAATTCAACGCGGCTGACTTGCCTTTCTCGACCGCGACGATGATGTAAGACTCGCCGGGCCAGCAAGAGTGATCGAGATCGTAGCCCGATGGAGCTGCCGGGTGATCGGGGTGAGAGTGATAGTAGCCGATTACCCCGAGCCCTCGGCTTCGCGCATAGTCGTCGGCGCGCTTGGATTGCTCGGGCGTGATCAGGTAGCGAGTCTCACGAGACTCCCGTCGTTCGTTTTCAGCAACGTGGACTTCGGCGAGGATGTTGGTGTCGCCCTCGCGGGTCCCCAGAAGGAAGCCGCAGCACTCGTGCGGATAAGTCGTCTCGCCGTGTTTCCTTATTTGATCCAGGTGTTCTGAGTTAACTTTGATCGCCACTTGCCATTGGTCCTTCGGTTAGAAAGTCACTTCGTCCGCGAGCTTCACCGTGACCGCGTGGGGACCGGCGTCGAAGCCATCCAGCAATGCGTTGTGATGCGCGATGATCTGCGCGGCAGTCAAAAGCTTGTTGTCGATCGTCGTGTGAGCGTCACTGACAAGAATCACATCATACCCCATGCTGATCGCACGACGGGCAGTAGTATCCACGCAGTATTCAGTCATGCACCCGGTAACGATGAGATGCTTCACGCCTCTCGCCTCAAGCTCGCGTTGGAGCGTCGTCTCAAAGAAGGAATCCGAAGCTCGCTTTCGGATGATCAAGTCTTCTTCGTGAGGCTTGATCTCCGGATGGATCTGCCAGCCTTCAGTGCCGGCCTCGAGAGGATGTCCGGCTTCGCCGTCATGCTGAATGTAGATGATCGGCAGGTTGACAGTACGCGCCTTCGATAGCAGCGTATTGATCTGCTCCAGCACTTCACGCCCGCGGTAGGCGTGTAGGGCTTCGATGATGCCGACTTGTACGTCAATGATTAACAGTCCGCTGTCTCGACTCATTGTGATTCTCGGCGCGACCACGCAAACCGCTAGGCGCCTTTTCTCGTGGGCCACTTCCGTGACCCATGGATTACAGCGACCACATCAATCTGGTCCGTCTTAATGCGATAGACAATACGATATGGTCCTTCAAACACCTCGCGGCAGATTCGGATCATTCTTTCCTGGAACGACTCGGCCCGAGTCCGGAAAGCTTCCGATCTGCTGCGACCCGGCGCGTGAGCCGATCGACCATCCTCAGCGCATATGTCGGCGAGGTGCGCGCGATGTATTCATGGATGTCAGCCAGGTATTTGACAGCGAGGTCCGTCCAGTGAACCTTCATTTCGGGAGGTTGAACCGTTCGCGCACCACCTCGACGGGTTCGGTTCGGCCAGCGTCGCTATCGGCAAGCCCGGCTTCGATCGTTTGACGAACATAGATCTCGTACATTAGCTCGTCCCACGACGTGAGTCTCGGCATGTTGTCTATGAGGCGCTTCGCTTCGTCTTTGAGATCGGCTTCCATAACGGCATTCTACTCCCGCGCGAAAGTAACGCAAGGTCTTTTCCGTCTCTAACGCTCATCCCAGAACCGTTCGCTCAAATACTTGTCCCCGGCATCCGGAAACACCGTCACAATCACGCCCGACTCAATCTTCCGCGCTACCTTGAGCGCGCACGCGAGCGCTGCCCCTGACGAAACTCCAACCAGCAACCCTTCTTGCTTGCCGAGCCGCCGCGTGTACTCGTGAGCTTGCTCGGTGCCGATCTCATAGTTCTCATCCGCAATCGTCGAATCGTAGATGCCCGGTACGATCGCCGACTCCATGTGCTTCAGCCCCTCGAGCCCGTGAAAGGGCGAGTCGGGTTGAAACGAGAACGCTTTGATCTCGGGGTTCAGCTCTTTGAGACGGCGCGTCGTGCCTACGAAAGTGCCGCTGGTGCCGAGGCCCGCGATGAAGTGAGTGATGCGCCCCGAAGTCTGCTCCCAAATTTCAAGCGCCGTCTTTTCGTAGTGAGCTTGCCAGTTCGCAGGGTTGTTGTACTGATCTGCATAAAAGTAAAGATCAGAATTCTGAGCGTAGAGCCGGCGCGCTTCCCGAATCGCTCCGTCGGAGCCTTCAAGCGGACTCGTCAACACAAGCTCCGCGCCGTAGCTGCTTAAGATTCGCTTCCGTTCTTCGCTGGCGTTCTGAGGCAGCGCGAGTTTCACCTTGTAGCCACGCGCCGCACCAATCCAGGCGTAAGCTATGCCCGTGTTGCCCGACGTCGCATCGAGAATGATCTTGCCCGAAGTCAGCCTTCCAGAGCGTTCGCCATCCAGAATCATGCTGAGCGCGGGACGATCTTTGACGGAGCCGCCCGGGTTGAACCACTCAGCTTTGGCGTAGATTTCGACCTTGTTCGTCGGAGCCGCAATGTTCCGAAGCCGAAGCAGAGGGGTGTTGCCGACGAGTTCCCACGCTTCCATCGGCGCGTGCGCTCGGCGCAGAATGGCTTCGGTTATCTTGTTTCTGGCCTTCGCGTCCATCCTGGTCGCCGCCCTTGCGCTTGGGTTCGAGGATAGCATTGTGATGTTTGAATCTCAAATTTGACGCTGTCGAGCAGTTAGCTC
>DATLWF010000544.1:0-9571 GCA_035576605.1 Blastocatellia bacterium
CCCAGAAGCCTTTCCCAAGCTTATACTCGAGTCCCCTGTTGCCGTCTGGGAATACCCCGTACTCCTTCTCGAAAGTATTTGCCAGGGCTTCCGGCGCGATCGGCGCTTCTGTTAGGAGTAAGATGACACCGTCTTCGCTGAACACTTTGCCGAGGCCGGCATACGCGTACCTGAGCGTGATCGTCTGTCCGGCATCGACGATGGTTCCACTTGCCTCGCCCTCTTGCAAGGCGCCCAGTGGCTTTGCCGCAGAGGATGGTTGGCTCGGCTGATTGGTCGCCGGCGCCTGACTCGGCTGGTTCTTGTTGGATGACGTCTGCGTTGTAGAACAGGCAGTGAGCACGAGTAACAGAACAACCATGAGTGTTCGCTTCAAATTGTGGCCTCCTTAGTACTGTTTAGTGCATTTCGGTTCTAAAGGCGCGATCGTGTGTTCGCGCTAAATTGCATGCTTTGGGTGAACTAGAGTTTCACTGTTGACTCAGTGAATGGCAAGCCGCGCCTTGAGCAGTTGAGCAGAAGCGGTGAGGCCTCGATCTCGTTTAGGACAACCTTCCGGAACCTCGAGTCCGAGGTTCTGGTGAAATCAGCCAAATAGACATTTCCCATCAAAGCCAGCACAGTGAAGTCGATCCTGTTCTGGCAGAGCGAACGCGCGCGGCAAAGAATCAAAGCAAAGGCGAGCAGCCGCAGGCTCTAGACAGACATGTTCCGTGAAGGTGAAGCCGCGAGTCGAAGATCGTTGAGTATCGCGTTGTTACGACCAACGTGAGACTGCGCCGTTCGCGCTATTTGTAGCGCAGGCGAAGGACCTCAGCAAATTCTAGGAGTTTCTCATTCCTCCTAAGCCCTTGTACGGGCGGCGCTCTGTGGCCACCCCGCATCGACGAAGGCCCCCAACGATGCGCAGGAAGGGGTGGCCACTGAAGGCCGTTCGTACGGGGTGTTTTATGAAAGCGCGGGCGAGTCGCCCAATGTTCCTCTGATCGGACAGCAAGCGAGGGGCCTTCCTAGAGATAGCGAATCATCGCTTCGTCCCACTTATCCTGAGCTTTGAGAATAAACTCGATCACCTCGCGTACCGCGCCTCTTCCGCCCCCGCGCTCAGTGACCATGTGTGAGTGTTTTTTCGTTTCTTCAACCGCGTCGGCGACCGCAACGCCAAGACCCGCCCGCCGCAACAGTGGTATGTCGACTACGTCATCGCCGACGTAGCAGACTTCTTCATCCGTTAGTTCCTCTTCAGCGAGTACCTTTTCGTAGGGCTCCGTCTTCACCCAGGCCATCTCGTAGAGGTGCGCGACGCCAAGTTCCCTGGCGCGCGCTTGCACGACCGACGACTTGCGTCCGGAGATGATCGCTATGCGCAAGCCTGCGCGCTGGGCCATCACTATGCCGTGACCGTCTTTGACGTCGAATGCTTTTGTCTCGTCGCTGTCGGGCAGCATTATAATTCGCCCGTCGGTGAGCACGCCGTCGCAATCAAGGATCAGCAGCCTGATCCTGCGCGCGCGATCGATGATGTCTTGATCTGCGTTAATCACCGGCGTTCCTCAACAGAACAACTCTTTCAATTGATCGAAGCGGTCGATCATCACATCGGGCTCGCTTACGCGCAGTTGGTCCGCTGTGCGAAATCCAAAAGTGACGCCACAAGTCCGGGTGCCGGCGCCGCGGCCGGCGTTGATGTCGTTCTCGCTGTCGCCAACCATCACCGCATCGGCGGACGACGCGCCCAGCAATCGTATCGCTTCAAGCACAGGCCTCGGATCGGGTTTTCGCGCCGGCGTTGTGTCTCCGCCGACTATCGCGTCGAAGTACTTTGCGACGTCGAAGTGCTCGAGGATGATCTTCGTGAAGCGAACTTCCTTACTCGTGACGACGGCCTTTTGTTTGTTCCCGAACGACGCGAGCGTCTCGGCGACATCCGGATACAGCCGTGTAGTCTTAAGCATCTCTTCGGCATAGTGGTCATGCATCAGAGTGATGCCCTTTGCGTGCAGAGCCTCTTCCGGCGGCTGGTGATTGGGATCCGTAGCAGTAAGCGATCGATAAACAAGCACGCGTACGCCGTCGCCGACGAATCCGCCGACCGTTGCTTCCTCGAGCGGCGGACGATCCAGATCGGCGAGCATCAGGTTGATCGAGTTGGCCAGGTCGGTCTTCGAGTCGATGAGCGTCCCGTCGAGATCGAATAACATTGAATTGACGCGGATACAACCGCCTGGTACGTGCATGTTTGATGTGCGTTGCGTCTTGGCGGAACTTAGCGGCTTTGCGCGCAACCAGATTTTTCAATCAATGTTTCGCGCAAAGACGACAAGTTCCGCCAAGTCGCAAAGAATAGCCGCCGGAGTTGCCGGAAGCTACTCTTCTTCTTCCTTTAGTTTCGCCAGCACCCCAAAATCTTCGAGCGTCGTTGTGTCGCCTCGAACCTCGCTGCCCGATGCGATCTCGCGTAGCAATCGCCGCATGATCTTCCCGCTTCGCGTCTTGGGCAGCGCATCGCTGAAGCGAATGTCATCGGGCTTGGCGAGCGCGCCTATCTCTTTCGCAACCCAACGGCGCAACTCTTCCTTCAACTCATTTGAAGGCTCGTTTCCCAGCTCGAGCGTCACGAACGCGGCGATAGCCTGACCTTTCACTTCATCCGGCCTGGCGACCACTGCTGCCTCCGCCACCTTGGGATGGGCCACCAGAGCCGATTCCACCTCCATCGTGGAAAGCCGGTGGCCCGACACGTTGATCACGTCGTCCACTCGCCCCATGATCCAGAAGTAGCCGTCCTGGTCTTTTCTCGCGCCGTCGCCCGCGAAATAAACGCCTGGAATGTCGGACCAGTACTGACTTACGTAGCGATCGGGATCGTTGAAGATCGTACGCAGCATCGAAGGCCAGGGCCGCTTGATCACCAGGTAGCCGCCCGACCCGGGGGGAACCGGCTCGCCCTGACGGGTCACCACGTCGATGATCACGCCCGGAAACGGCCGCGTCGCGGAGCCGGGCTTGGTCGCGATCGCGCCCGGGAGCGGGGTGATCATTATCATCCCCGTTTCCGTCTGCCACCACGTGTCGACGATGGGGCAGCGCTCGCGGCCAATGACTTCGCGGTACCACATCCACGCTTCTGGGTTGATAGGCTCGCCAACCGTGCCCAGAAGCCTCAAGCTGTTCATCTCGTAGCGCCGCGGCCAGCGCTCGCCCCACTTCATAAAAGCTCGAATCGCTGTCGGCGCCGTGTAGAACACATTCACCTTGTGCCGCTCGATCATCTGCCAGAAACGGTCCGGCTCGGGATGGTTGGGCGCGCCTTCATACATCACTGTGGTCGCGCCGTTTTGCAGCGGCCCATACACGATGTAGCTGTGCCCCGTCACCCACCCGATGTCCGCCGTGCACCAGTAAATGTCTTCGTCGTTCAGATCGAACACCCACTTCGCGGTAATGTAAGTGCCAACCGAATAACCGCCGGTCGTGTGCACGACGCCCTTCGGCTTACCGGTGCTGCCCGATGTGTAAAGGATGTAGAGCGGATGCTCGGCGTCGAGCGGTTCGGCTTCGCAATTGTCCGAAGCGTCGGCCATTAACTCATGCCACCAGTGATCGCGGCCCGGCTCCATTTTGATTTCTGCGCCCGTACGCTTGAACACGATGACCGTTTTTACCGAAGGACACCCGGGCAGCGCTTCGTCGACGGTCGCTTTGAGAGGAATCTCCGCGCCGCGCCTGTAAGAACCGTCTTGAGTGATGACCGCTTTGCACTGCGCGTCGTTGATTCGATCCACCAGCGCGTTCGCCGAGAAGCCTCCGAAGACAACCGAGTGAGCGGCGCCAATTCGCGCGCACGCGAGCATCGCGATCGGCAACTCGGGAGTCATGCCCATGTAGATGGCTACGGTGTCACCCTTCTGAATGCCGAGCTGTTTCAGCACGTTTGCGAACTTCGAGACTTCGATGAGCAGCTGTTGATAAGTAAAGGTTCGGATTTCGCCGGGCTCGCCTTCCCAGATGATCGCTGCTTTGTTTCTGCGCCAGGTTGCGACGTGACGGTCGAGACAGTTGTAAGAGAGATTGATCTGACCGCCGACGAACCACTTTGCCCAGGGCAAGTCCCATTCGAGTACCTTATCCCACTTGCGAAACCAGTGAAGGTCGTTGGCGATCTGTCCCCAGAATTTCTCGGGATCCTCTTCTGCCTCGCGGTAGAGCTGTTCATACTGTGCGAGGCTTTTGATGTGCGCGGCTTCGCTGAACCCCGGGGGAGGTTGAAACACTCTGCGCTCATTCAGAATCGAATCAATGGACTGCGACATCCGGGTCCTCCGTGAGTGATCAATAGCTGCAAGAGTTAGAAAGTATCACAAGGGAAAGTATCACAAGGGAAGGGCCGGCTCAACGAGCACCCATTGCGGGGTTCTTTGCAACTTTGCGGGTCTTGGCGTCTTGGCACGAAACAGGTCTTGGAACTGGCGTTTCGCCCAAAGACGCAAAGAGCCGCCAAGACGCAAAGAGCTGCAGCTAATCCTACACAGAATGGTTTTCAAAGCGAGGCTGATTGTTGCGAACTGAGAGACGGTCAGGGCGTCAGGCCGACGCGCCGCACCAGGTCTGCATAACGCGAGTCTGCGCGCAGGCTGTCGAATTCGGGCACGACCTTTAGGAGAGTCAGTCTTCCCTCCCGATCGTCATAAGATTTTTCAAGCGAGAGGAACGCGGGGTCTCGCTCGCCAAGACCCGCATAAATCATAGCTATGTGATACGGTGAGACGTATCGTTGCTTTGATAACCCCTGCAATTCTCCTAGAGTCTTTTGCGCTTCGATAGGGTGGCCCGAAGCCGCATAAGTGTAGCCGATCACCGATAATACTTCGGCGCTTCCTCTTAGAAGGTTCTTCGCCTTTTCGAGTTCTGTGAGGGCTTCCTCATACATCCGCTTTTCAGTGTATGACCTCCCCAGGAAGAGGCGCGCCCCACCATGGTTCGGGTCTATCTCAAGGGTCTTTTTGCATCGGTCAATTGCCTCATCGTACCTGTGCGAAAAGTAGAGTATTCTCGCCATCTGGACGTTGAGGCTTAGCGAGATCGGATCAAGCTCGTGGGCCTGTTGCGCCTCAAACAGCGCTTCCTGATGCCGTCCCATGGCTATCAAATAGGAAGCGTAGAGTTGATGAGCTGTCGGATAATTTGGGCTGAGCTCTACGGCTCGCTTGAATTCGGTTTCGGCTCCTGACCAGTCCCAATCATACCAATATCGAACATTTGCCAGGGAAGTGTGAGCTTCAGCAAGCGTATCGTCAATCTCCAGTGCCCGCATCGCCGACGTCTTTGCCAGTTGGTATGAATCTCGAGGGGGCATATCCGCTCTAACCGCAAGCACCACACTAGAGTCGGCTAAGCCCGCAAAGGCGAGCGCATATTTCGGATCCTTCTCAGTCGCCCGTTGAAAGTAGTCTATACTCTTGTTTAGTCCCTCTGGTGTTCGTTGGTCTAGAAAATAACGTCCTCTTAGGTAGAGTTCATAGGCCTCAATGTTGTCGGTGTAGTGCTTAGTCACTCGGCGCTGTTCCTCGCCCGTCAGGTTCGGCAGCAGCGCCTCCACCATCTGCTTTGATATGGAGTCTTCAACTGCAAATATGTTGGTGAAATTCTCGTTGAACTGACCTGACCACAGATGCTTTCCGTCCGCGATGCTCAGAAGCTGCGCTGTTATCCGAATCTTGTCTCCCGATTTTTGCACGAAGCCATCCAGCAAGGCATCTACGCCTAACTCTCGACCGGCGGCGACCGAGTCTTGCCCTAACTTGTTGTACTGGACTACGGAACTTGTCGGCCGAACGACCAACTGATTCAGGCCGCTGAGCCTTGTTATCAACGCGTCGCACATACCCATCTCGAGAGGTTCGTCGCGGTTGTCGGCGACCAGAGGCTTGAACGGGAGCACCGCAATCGATCGGACTTTGACGGCAGGCGCTGTTCGCTTCATCCAGGTGTAATACGCCATCACGCCGAGGCCAACGATTACTGATACTCCAAGGAGCTGCAGGCCCCAGCTTCGACGGCGCCGAAACGTGGAGGCGTTTGTAAAGTAAGCCGATCTCTCTTTCGTCGTATCGACCTCGCGTTCAGCTTCGATAGCGAGAGCCGGTATTGTCTGCTCCTCTGCAAACGAACCGGCGCCGTCATTCTTCAATTCGATCACTGGTATGATGAACCGGTATCCTCGTCTCGGCACGGTCTCGATGTAATGGTGCTCAGACTCCCCTTCGCCGAGCGCCTTCCTGAGTGCAGAGATGTTCACCGTCAGGTTCGCCTCTTCGACGAAGGTATCCGGCCAAACCGCTCTCATCAGGTCTTCTTTTTCGACTACGTGACCGCTGTGCATGACCAGCGCCAGAAGAGTGTCATAGACCTTTGGAGGGAGCAGCACGGGCTTGCCGTCGCGCAGAAGCAGCCGTTCTCGCCTGTCGATGCGGAAGGAACCAAATTGGTAGAAGCTGGCTGTTTGCCCTTCCATAAGTGCTTTCGAATCGCCTTTTGGAATTCTCTTTAGAAATCCTTTGGAAATTCTTTAGGGCTTTCTTTAGGACTTCCCGACTGCTTTCGGCATATCTTGAGTCGCGTGAGGAGCGATCACGTTGATACGCCGGCGCAATTCTGAACTGGCGCTGATTCTAACCGAATTCGCTTCATCACCGCAAAGGGACCGGAGATCACAGTGAGCACCACAAGGAGACAGAATCAGCTTAGGGACCATTCGCGTGAGCACTGACTCAAATCAATTAACCTTGCCTTGTCTGAAAGGAGAGAAAATGTACAAATTCAAGCTGATCACATTATTCGTCCTGATCGCGCTCTTCGTCGCGATTGCTGCCGTCAATCCACACACCGGCTTCGGGCAAGACTCTAATCGGAATAACGCGACGAAGCTTAATTGCGACGAGCCGCCGTGCGATGCGGTGGCGCGAGGTCGTGCGGCCTTCAATGACCGCAATCTCAACCAGATCGGCGGGAACGGGCGCGCTTGCGCCGACTGCCACATGCCATCGGAGAATTTCCAGCTCTCTCCCGCCGCTGCCAGGGCCCGGTTCGATGCGCTGCAGGCGGAACGGGAGCACAACCCGAACGCGGACGATCCGCTCTTCCGGCCGGTAGATGCCGACGATTTTCGTGTCAACGGGGACAACGCGAGCGACTTCTCGAACCTGGTTGAAAACGGGCTCGTTCGCGTAACAATGCCGTTGCCGCTAAACGTTAAACTCATCGATCCAGTCACCGGTCAGCCCACTGATGAGACTTCAGTTGATCTCTGGCGAGCGGTGATGCCGGTCCTTAACGTTGCGATCACCGGCCCTGACGGCGTGGCACCGACCTACCCACCGGGCGCGCCGCGCGTACCCATCATGGGTCAGGATCCAAATGGCCCGAATCGGCGGGGTGGCTACCAGCACGACGCGCGTTTCGGCACGCTCCAGGAACAGGCGCGCGGTGCGCTCTTCGCGCATGCCCAGGTATCGGAGGAACCGCCCGCGCGCATGCTCGACGACCTCGCGGCTTTCCAGCAGACGCTGTTTTCATCGTCAAGGGTCGAACTGCTGGCCGACGCGATCCTTTCCGCCTCGACGCCGTTCCCAGACCCGGACCCAGAGCTGAACGAGTTAGAGCAGCAGGGCAAGACAGTCTTCAACCGCGCGTGCGCCCAATGCCACGGCGGGACCCTGCATCCGAGCACATCTACGTCAGACGCGACACTTCCTGGCATTCGCCCGCTCGCGCGCTATCACCCTATTCAGACAGCCTGCCCACGTCCGGCAACGGACGGCTTTGCGCCTTGCCCGCAGCGACTCGCGCGCAATGCGCGTACATACCGAATCACTCGAGCCAACGGAACTTTCCAGTTCGTCTCGACCTCGGACCCGGGTCGCATGCTGCTGACTGGACAACCCGACGACATCGGGGTGATGGACGTCACCAATCTCCGCGGAATCAGCAAGACTGCACCGTACTTCCACAACAACTCTGCGGCGACGCTCGAGGAGGTGCTTGACCACTACGACGCCTTCTTCCGGTTCGTTGCGCGGCGAAATCCGCCGCCCAACTTGCCGCCGAACATTTCGTCAAATGGTCTGGTGGTCGATCGGGGGTTCGTGTTGCCCAACGAGCGCGCAGCGTTGCTGGCGTATCTGCGGAAGCTGTAAGCGTGTTTCTTCGACTGGAGGGACCTCTCTCGGGTCCCTTCGGTCCAAATATGCAGGAAGCATCAACACGAATTTCAGCTGGGGCCGGGTTTGCACTTCTGTTCGATAAGCCGCTTCAATGCCTGCGCATCCTGATCGTTGGCGTCGATTTGAAGCGCCTTATCTGCCGAAGCCTGTGCCGACGCGCAGTCATTCTTCAAAACTGCGATGCGGCCCAGGAAAACATGCGCGGGGACCAGCTTCGGGTTCCAGAACACCGCCGCCTTGAGCGCATTGGTCGCGCGATCGAAATCGCCTTTGCGTTCATATACCCTGCCCATCAGCAAGTGCGCATCAGAGTTTTGAGGCGCAATCTGCAGGAGCTTCCCGAGCGCAGCCAACGCATCCGCGTCCCGGCCCGAGTTGAACGCATTGCGTGCGTTCTCTAATAACTGGTCGACTTGCGGCGTCTCGCTGCTGATCTGAGTTTGCGTATTGAGCCGTTCGTCCTGCTCGCGCTTATAGCGATAGTAATTGATCTTGCTGAAGCTGGCTTTCACTCGCGCAAGTGGCGGCACACCCTTCGTTTCCCATTGCGCGAATGAGGTCAAAAGCTTCTTCGCCTGATCGGAAGCCGCCGTAGCTCCAGCCTGGTCGCTCTCGCCGGCGAGCGCTTTGCTCAAGATGTAAAACGCCTCTCCATCCGAAGCTCGTTGTTTGGTTTCGTTCTTGAGTGTGGCGACCGCGTTGGCGTTGTCCTTCGCCAGAAAATAAGCGTAGCCGAGGTTGAAAAGGGTGTCGGTGTCCCGCGGCGCTGCTTCCGCAGCTGGCTTCAGGTGATCGATCGCGTCCTTGTAATGCTTCTGCTTTATCAGCAGCACGCCGATGTTGTTGTAGACTTCGAACAGCGGCAGCTTCGTCGCAAGTTTCTTCAGCGTCGCCAGTCCCTGCTCGATCTGCCCGAGTGCGTCTTGCGCTACACCGATGTAAAACTGCGCCTCGTCGTATCGCTGGTTCTTCTCGTCGACGAGACCGAGCTGTTCGAGGGCTTCCTTGTACTCGGCGGCCTCGAAGCGAATCCGGCCAAGCTCGAAAATCGCCGCGATGTACTGGCTCCTGGTCTTTTCGGAATACTCTTTGATCGCCCGATCGAGGAACCCGATGCGAGCGTCGCGGTCGCGGGTGAGCGTGCCTTTGATGAAATTCTCGAACGCGCCTATCGGAGCTTGCGTCGCGTCAGTTGTCAGCTGATCGCGCGAGAACGGCAAAGCCTGGTTGTGCTGATAGAGAATCTCGTATGCCAGATCGCCCTGAAGCTTTTGCAAATCAACGAGTGGTCCTCCGCGATTGTATTCTTTGCCGACCAGCCGGCCCTCTCGTATATCAACAACGCGAGC
>DATLWF010000545.1:0-10782 GCA_035576605.1 Blastocatellia bacterium
GTAAGCAGGGTTGCGTCAGTGCGTAACCGCGCTCATCAAGTTGTGCCGACAGTGCGTTCCAGTTCGTGCTTAGCATCCGTTGTGCAGGATCGTTCATTCGATTTGCCACCTCAAGCATCGGGCGTTCGCTCTTACGCAGGCGGCTATCCTCGCACATCGAAGCGCTGACGATCTATCCGAATCTTGCTGCTGTATTCGTCTTATCACAATAGTCCCACTCTATAACATCACCCTTCTGACGGAGGGCAGCGCAGGTCCGCGCAAGTCCCGGTCTATAAACATCACCTTTCTGACGGAGGGCAGCGCAGGTCCGCGCAAGTCCCGCTTTTTAATCACACCCGAACGATAGGGCGATCGCGTTATCGTTGACTTATCGCCTTCGTGGGCACATTATCAGTACGTCCCCTCCAAAGGCGGCTTCTAAGCCGAAACAGACGAAGGTCAAATTCCCCGTTTGGCTTCCAGTAGATCGGGCTCATTCCGATTGCGAGTTGCTGAAGGCATTGATAAAGCATAGCCCTCCGCTTTCCCCACAAATCGCCTCTTTGCACGTCGGAGGTTTGCCCAATGCGGCACCGCGGAACACCACGCCCTGAGAACGGGACGCTTGCCGAACAGCAGGGCGTCGAGCCGAATTCTGCTGAAATCGAGCAGGAAGCGGTACGCGAGCAACAGACTGAAGAGTCATTGCGTGAGAGTCAGGCGCGACTGTCCGGGATCGTTGATTCCGCAATGGACGCGATCATCACCGTTGATGAAAACCGGCGAGTGTTGGTGTTCAATCGCGCTGCGGAAAAAATGTTCCTCTGTCTTGCCGAAGAAGCCCTCGGCCAATCGCTTGACCGCTTCATCCCAGAACGCTTCCGCCCCGCGCACTCGACACACATCCAATCATTCGGTCAAACGGGTGTCACAACGCGCGCTATGGCCGGCGCTCGGTCTGTTTACGGGCTGCGCGCCGATGGGCAGGAATTCCCTCTGGAGGCCTCCATTTCACAGGTCGAAGCCGGAGGGCAGAAACTCTATACCGTCATCATGCGCGACATCACCGAGCGCCAGCACACGGAAGAAAGACTCTCTCTGTTGGCGGCCATCGTCCAAAGCTCGGACGACGCGATCATAAGCAAAACTCTGGATGGAACGATCCTCAGTTGGAATCCGGCGGCCGAACGGCTCTACGGCTACACGGCCGCCGAAGCGTTGGGTCAATCAGTGACCATCTTGATCCCTCACGAACAATTGGACGAAGAACCACGCATCATCGAACGAATTAAACGCGGCGAGAGTGTGGATCACTATGAGACCGTGCGGCTGCGCAAAGACGGCACGCTCATTGGCGTGTCGCTGACTGTTTCGCCGCTGAAAGACGCGCAAGGTCGTATTATCGGCGCGTCCAAGATCGCGCGGGATATCACCGAACGGGAGCGCGCAGAGGAGCGCTTTCGTCAACTCATCGAAGGCGCGCCAAACGGCATGGTGATGGTAGATCAGAAAGGCAAGATCGTACTGGTCAATGCCCAGATCGAAAAGTCCTTCGGTTACAAGCGCGACGAGTTGCTCGGACAGCCGATAGAAATGCTCGTGCCTGCGCGCTTCCGCGCTCATCATCCCGCCTCCCGCGACGGCTTTATAGCCGACCCAGCTGCGAGACCGATGGGGAGTGGGCGCGATCTCTACGGTTTGCGCAAGGACGGCAGCGAGTTCCCTGTCGAAATCGGATTGAACCCGGTTGAGACGGAACAAGGACGGATGGTCTTGGGCACCATCGTTGACATTACCGAGCGCAAGCAGGCTGAAGAGAAGCTGCGCAAAAGCCAGGAGCAACTTGCGGGCGTAATCGGCTCCGCTATGGATGCGATCATCACCATCGACGACGAGCAGCACATCGTTCTTTTCAACAGCGCTGCGGAACGGATGTTCTTGTTCCCGTCCGAGGATGCTGTCGGAAAACGGCTCGACCGCTTCATCCCCCAACGCTTTCGCCCGGCCCACCAGGGGCATATTGAGGATTTTGGCCGGACTCACGTAACCAAGCGCGCGATGGGAAGTCTTGGCGCAATCTTCGGCTTACGCGCGGACGGCGAGGAGTTTCCGATTGAAGCATCGATCTCACAACTCGAATCGGAGGGGCGCAAATTCTACACCGTAATCCTCCGCGACATTACGGAGCGCAAGCGCTCAGAGGAGGCACTAAAGGAACAGGCTCGTATCCTTGACCTCGCCCCCGTGTTGATCCGCGATCTGAGTGGCCGGATTCTATTCTGGAACACCGGCGCGGAGCAGTTGTACGGCTGGAAGTCGGAAGAAGCGCTGGACAAGATCTCTTACCAGCTTCTGCAAACAGAGTTTCCCCGACCCCTGGAGGAGATCAAGGCCAGGCTCTTTGCTCACGGGCATTGGGAGGGTGAACTCGTTCATACCAAGAGGAACGGCGAGCGACTCGTGGTTGCAAGCAGCTGGGTACTACACAAGAACGACCGCGAGGAGCCGAGAGCTGTCCTTGAACTGAACAATGATATTACCGAGCGTAGACAGGCAGAAAGAGAGATTCAAAGACTCAACGAAGAACTAGAGCAACGAGTCGCCGATCGGACCGCGCAACTGCAAGCAGTCAACCAGGAACTCGAGGCGTTCGCCTACTCGGTTTCACATGATCTGCGTGCTCCTCTACGTCACATCAACGGCTTCAGCCAGGCGTTGCTGGAAGATTACGCCGACAAACTGGATGAGACGGGCAAAACTTATCTGCAAGAGGTTCGTGGCGCGAGCCAGGAGATGGCGCAACTGATTGACGACGTCTTGCAACTGGCGCGTGTGACTCGCACTGAGATGCGCCGCGAAGTCACCAACCTCAGCGAGTTAGCTCAGTCGATAATGGCTGAACTGCGAAAAAGAGATGCGGGACGCACGGTGGCCGTCCGGATCGAGGAAGGACTTTCGACTAACGGCGATAAACGTCTCTTGCGGATCATGCTCGGCAACCTGCTGGGCAATGCATGGAAGTTCACCTCGAAGCGCGAACAAGCAGAGATCGTCTTCGGTTGTGAACCAAACGACGGCGAGTCAGTCTATTTCGTCTGCGATAACGGCGCGGGCTACGACATGGCTTTTGCCGACAAGTTGTTTGGCGCATTCCAGCGGCTTCACACCGCCGAGGAATTCGAGGGCACTGGGATTGGTCTGGCAACCGTCCAAAGAATCGTGAATCGACATGGAGGCCGCGTCTGGGCTGAGGGAGCGGTAAGTAAAGGAGCAACCTTCTACTTCACCCTGCCGGATTTCAAAGGAGAATGACATGAAAGATAAAGTAATCTTACTGGTGGAAGATAATGCCAGAGACGAGGCATTGACTCGCCGCGCGCTCACCAAGAGTAACATCGTCAACGAAGTCGTCGTTGCGCGCGATGGGGTCGAGGCGTTGGATTATCTCTTAGGAACCGGACCACACGCGGCTCGGGAAATGACAGCGATGCCGCAACTCATTCTGTTGGATTTGAAATTACCCAAACTGGATGGCTTACAGGTTTTGCAAAGGATACGGGCCGACGAACGCACCAGGCGTCTGCCGGTGGTCGTCTTCACCTCCTCAAGCGAAGAAGAAGACATGGTAAAAAGCTATGACCTGGGGGCTAACAGCTATGTCCGCAAGCCCGTGGACTTTGATCAGTTTTTGGAAGCGACAAAACAGTTGGGGTTGTACTGGTTGGTTTTGAATGAGGTAGCGTCCGTCGAGTAAACGTCAGATGGTAAATAGGACTTTACGAGTATTGAATGTCGAAGATTCGGAGCGCGACGTGGCGCTGCTCAGGCGTCACCTGTCGCGGGCGGGCTATGTACTGATTTCCGATCGCTGCCAGACGCCTGAGACGATGAGAAGCGCGCTCGAGACGCAGGAGTGGGATGTCATTCTCTGCGACTATTCGATGCCTCACTTCAACGCTGTCTCGGCGCTGGCGCTTCTGAAAGAGATAGAATTAGACATTCCCTTCATCATTATCTCAGGAACCATCGGCGAAGAGCTTGCGGTCGAAGCCATGCGCGCAGGGGCGAGCGATTATCTTATGAAAGATAATCTGGCGCGGCTGGCGCCGACAATTGAAAGGGAGATGCATGAGGCGGAAAACCGGCGCGCGCGGCGGCGGGTCGAAGCCGAGTTGCGACAGAGCGAGGCGCGGTATCGTCGCTTGATCGACACGGCGTCCGAGGGCATCTGGATAGCCGACGCCAAAGCGCATATCACGTACGCTAATCAGCGCCTCGCCGAGATGCTCGGTTACAGCGTGGAAGAGATGATCGGGCGTTCTGCTTTTGAAGTCCTGGACGATGCCACCCGCGCGGAAATGAAGGTCAATTGGCAGCGCCGGCTCCAGGGCATCGAAGAACAGTACGATCTGCGTCTGCGGCGCAAAGACGGCTCAGCCCTCTGGGTGATTCTCTCGGCGACCCCGATCCGAGACGAGCAGGGTCAAGTTACGGGCGCGTTGGCGATGCTCACCGACATCACGAAGCGCAGGCGGGCGGAACAATTAGTCCGCCTGCAAGCAACCGCACTCGAGTCCGCCGATAACGCGATCCTCATCAGCGGCCACGAGGGCACGATTACCTGGGTGAACCCGGCCTTCACTACCCTGACGGGTTACGCACCTGAAGAGGTCTTGGGCCAGAATCCTCGCATACTAAAGTCTAACCAGCATGAGCCGCCATTTTTCGAGTCGATGTGGAAGGCGCTGCTCTCCGGACAAGTCTGGCGTGGCGAAATAATTAATCGGCGCAAGGATGGGAGCGTCTACTTCGAGGAGCAGACCATCACTCCTGTGCTGGACGACGCCGGCGAGATCAGCAATTTCATAGCCATCAAACAGGACATCACGGAGCGCAAGCAGACGGAAGAGGAGAAGGCGCAGTTTGCCGCGCAGATCGAAGCGCAACGCCAGCGATTGAATAACATCGTGGCAAGCGTGCCGGGCGTGGTTTGGGAAGCGTGGGGCGAACCGGACGCAGCCACGCAACGCACAGACTTTGTCAGTGACTACGTCGAGACGATGCTCGGTTACAGCGTGGAGGAGTGGCTATCGGCGCCGAACTTTTGGCTCTCGATTGTTCACCCGGATGATAGAGAGCGGACGGCGCGCGATGCCGCCGCAGATTTCGCCGGCGGCAAGAGCAGCAACACGCGTGAATTTCGCTGGGTAGCCAGGGACGGCCGCGTACTGTGGGTTCAGTCAATATCCGCCGTGATCACAGATGCTGAAGGCAGGCCCGTCGGTTTGCGCGGCGTCACGATAGACATCTCCGAGGGCAAACGCGCCGAAGAGGCGGTCAGACACGCTGAAGAGAAGTACCGGAGCATTTTTGAGAATGCCGTTGAAGGAATCTTTCAATCTACTCCCGACGGAAGATTCATTTCTGTGAACCCGGCGATGGCCCGCATTCTGGGTTATGAGTCTCCGGAAGAACTGATGACCCATCGCACCGACATCGGGACACAACACTACGTTGATGAAAACTCCCGCGCGGAGTTGGAGCGGATGCTCGCGGAACGCGGCGTTGCGGTCGGCTTCGAGTGTGAGGTCTATCGTAAAGACCGGAGCAAAATATGGACGAGGGAGAACGTGCGCGCTATGAGCGATGAAGGCGGCGCAGTCCTTTACTATGAAGGCTCGATCGAAGACTTTACCGAGCGTAAGCATGCCGAAGATTGGCTCGCTGCACAATATGCTGTTACCCGCGCTCTTGCCGATTCGACCACGCTCGCGGACGCCACGCCAAACATCCTCCGAGCGATCTGCGAGACTTTTGGCTGGGCATGGGGCGCGCTCTGGACAGTTGATGCTGAAGCCGACGTGCTCCGCTGCCGGGACATCTGGATGGCTCCTTCTGTTGAAATGCCGCAGTTTGAGCAGACGTCGCGGGAATTGGCTTTTGCGCCTGGAGTCGGCTTACCGGGGCGCGTTTGGGCCACTGGACATCTTGCCTGGGTCTCGGATGTCGTTCAAGAAAAGAATTTTCCCAGAGCGCAGATTGCAGTCAAAGAGAATCTGCACAGCGCTCTGGCCATCCCTATACCGTCCAGGTCGGGTGTTCTCGGGGTGATGGAGTTCTTCAGCAGAGTGATTCGTGAGCCTGAGCCGGAATTGCTGGCAATGATGGCCACAGTCACCAGCCAGATCGGTCAGTTCATCGAGCGCAAGCGGGCTGAAGAAGCATTGCGCAAGAGCGAAGAACAACTCCAGCAGTCGCAGAAGCTGGAGGCTATCGGAATGTTAGCCGGGGGCATCGCGCACGACTTCAACAACCTGCTCACGGTGATTGCTGGCTACAGTGATCTTACGCTGGTGCAGTTGCGCGAGGAAGACCCTCTGCGCACCAATATCAACGAGGTTAAAAAGGCCGCAGAGCGCGCCGCCGGTTTGACCCGACAACTCCTGGCCTTCAGTCGCAAGCAGGTCCTGCAGCCGAAAGTTCTCGACCTCAACGCGGTCGTTTCGGAGTTGGAGAAGCTGCTTCGGCGACTCATCGGGGAAGATATAGGGTTTCGAACCGTGCTTGAGTCCACCCTCGGCAGCGTAAAGGCCGATCCCGGACAGATCGAGCAGATCATAATGAATCTCGCAGTCAACGCGCGCGACGCAATGCCACGAGGGGGTAAGCTGACCATCGAGACTAGGAATGTCGATCTGGATGAGTATTATGCTAAAAAGCATATCGCCGTCATTCCCGGTCCTTACGTAATGTTGGCTGTGAGCGATTCCGGGACAGGGATGGACCGCCAGACGCAGGCGCGAATCTTCGATCCGTTTTTCACCACCAAGGAAATGGGCAAAGGAACCGGTCTTGGACTCTCCACGGTCTATGGGATCGTTAAGCAGTCGGGCGGCAACATCTGGGTCTATAGCGAGGTTGGGCGCGGAACGACCTTCAAGGTTTATCTGCCCCGAGTGGATGAAGGCGCGGAGGAGTATAAGCGGGGGGCCGAAACTCGAGTCGACTTCCGGGGTCCAGAGACCGTACTTGTGGCGGAAGATGAGGAAATGGTACGGAAACTCGCTTGCAAGGTACTTGAAATGTCCGGCTATCGAGTGCTGGAAGCCGCCAATGGCGGCGCAGCACTGTTGATCTGCGAGCGCCACAATGAGCCGATTCATCTGCTGATAACCGATGTCATCATGCCTGAAATGAGCGGGCGCGAACTGGCGGATCGGCTGGCTCAACTACGGCCTACGATGAAAGTGCTCTACATGTCCGGTTATACGGATAATGCAATCGTTCATCATGGAGTCTTGAATGAAGGAGCCAATTTTATCCAGAAGCCTTTTGCGACTCACGCTCTGGCCCGCAAGGTAAGAGAAGTGTTAGATGCGTCCCAATAGACCCCTTCAGCAGGACATCAGGTATGCCTAACTCAGGTTCCAACGAGGTCAGGTGGTGATTTATCAGAGCCATAAACCGTCATCGAGCCGTCACCGCTCCTCCTTCATAGTCTTGATGATGCTTCCATCAATTGCGCTCATAAGCACACGGGTTCTAGTCGTCTCCGTGCCGTTGTCGTAAAGGATCGTGAGGACATAACAAGCCTGGTTGCTTTCTCGCACCAGTCTGGATTCCAGCACTGTTCCGGGATATTGGTTAGTGGCGATCTGAATCGCTTGCTGCATCGTGATGTTCGCCTGTTTGGCCAATTCCGCCTGTTGCCTGGCTATCAATTCTCGTTCAGCTCGCTGTCTTACAAGAATCTCAGGATCGTGTGATTCCTGCTGCGCCCGCGCTAGCTCCAGGTTTTGTTCGAGCGCTTGCAAAGCGCGGAGGTGAAGCACCTTTTCTTCGCCTTCCTGCTGCTCCGACACTGCTCGCAGCGTTTTTGTTAGAGTGACCGTGCCGTTGGTCGTCGTGACCGCACGTGCACCATCCGTCCGCTGCTGTGCTGCGAGCGCCAGCAATGCTTGCTCCAGTTCTGCCTGCTGTTTGACTTTTTGCGCGGCGTCTTGAGTCGTCGCAAGTCGCAAGTCTTGAACCCTTGCTTCCAACGCTTTGAGTAGCGCCTGGCGCTCCAGTTCTAGTTGTTGCGCGGTTGAGGCCTCACTGCTACCGACCCAACCCTCGCCTCGGATAACCGCGAGCACTGAGCCCGCCGAAGCCTTTTCGCCAACCGCCACAAGGAGTCTCTCGATCACGCCGCTGGTAGTTGCCGGAACCTCGACCACGCCTTTGCTGGTATCCACCCTGGCGATGACATCGCCGCGCCGGACCGTCTCCCCGGGTTTCTTCAGCCATGCGACCAGTGTGCCGGCATTCGCATCCGCTTCCAGCGCGGGCATCACAACTTCGGACCGCCCCCGCTCCTCCTTCAGTTGGGTCTCTTGAGAGGCGCCCTGTTGTGGTGTCACGCCGGCATCCAGCCGGTTGATGTTTATGCGGAGCGCGAATGGTACAGCAGCCACGCACGGCACGGCTAAGAGAAGTGAGGCTGCGACCAGCAACAAGTTCTTCCGCAGAGTCTTGATCTTTGGTGGTCTCAATATGCTCATAACACGTTCCTCCAAAATATCGGCATCGGTAATGCCAACGGTGATTGTTGTCTGGCGGCCAACAGCTATTGCCGAACCCGCCAATCGGACGAGAGAACGAGCGTAGACGTCGGCTTTCAACAATCTGTCGGCGACCAGCTCGTCACAACTCAATTCGCGTGTCTCTCTGATTCGACGTCTCACCAGAGCCGCTGCCGGATGAAACGAGAGCGGTAGATGGATGAGTTCGTACATCAAATTAAGCGCATAATCCCGTCGCCGGACGTGAACCAGTTCGTGCCCGATTGCCGACGTTAAGACATCCGGATCAACTTCAAGCAGCAACTGCTCCGGCAGAATGACGAGCGGGTTTAGACCGCCCACCGTAATCGGCATTGGAACCGCAGCCGAGCAGAAAATCCCCACGCGTTTCACTCCGAGCGCAGTTTGGCAGCGCTCGATGATTGTTCGGAGGTGTTCGGGCAATTCAATCCTGGATACGCTCCGGCCGATGGCTCGCGTCAACCTCCAGGCCTTGAATAGACTCACGGCCCGGTAACCCAGGAATAATAGATAGATCGCAACCAGTCCCGTGGCCAGATTCCTGCTGACTGGCACGAGCGAGCTTGTCTCCTTCGGCGAGGTTGATATGTCCAGCGGTATCTGAGTCGAACTGAGAAAGGTTTCTTGAACCGCCGTCTGCGGCTCGGGCTGTACCATGATAAAAGCGCCGCGCGAAACTTGATAGGTCGTCAGGACAGGCAGGCAAAAACAGAGTGCCAAAGCGGCCACCCAGAGCAGATGCCGGTAGCGCGCGGCTGTCTCACGCAGCAACCATGCGCAAAGGGCAGCGACGGACGTAATCAGCGCGATCTGCCAACACGCATTCAACAAGCAGGTCAACAGAGCTTGACTAATTCTTTCCATCGCTCTCCTCCTGCGACTTTTTCAAAAGCTTGTTGAGACGGTCGAGTTTCTCGGGGGTGAGGTGTTTTGTCTCCACCAGGCTCATCACCAGGCTTTCGGCCGAGCCTCCGAACAACCGGTCAACCATATCGCTGACGGTGTGACTGACGACCTGATCGCGGCTGACGACTGGTTTGTAGAAATAGGCGCGGTCTTTCAGCGTGCGTTTGACCTTACCCTTGCGATGCAGGATGTTGAGCATGGTCTGCACGGTGGTATAGGCGAGCTCGCGTTTGAGCTGCTGCTGCACAGTCTGGACGTTGGCAGCGCCGGTCTCCCAGAGGACGTGCATAATCTCGAGTTCGAGTCGCGTCAGGTGCTCGATTTTGCGTCGGGTCATAAGCTGGCTCCTAAGTTTTTAGGAGTGTAAGCCCATTGCCCGGATGTTGTCAACTAAAAGTTTAGGAGTCACGTGCAGGGGGCGATTAAGCAGTGGGACTTGGATTAGCGTTGTTGTTTTGTTGCTCTGAGTTGCTCCACTACAACGCGAGTTCGCCTCCTCCGGAGCACAAGACCGCCCTCCGTCAGGAGGGACAGTCTGCCTTCCAAGACTCATACACTCAGTTGGGTCACAGACATGGCCCTCCTGACGGAGGGCGGCTTGTGCTTCGGTGAAATCTATAAACATGGCCCTCCTGATGGAGGGCGCTGCAGGTCTCCTGACGGAGGGCGGCTTGTGCTTCGGTGAAATCTACAAACATGACCCTCCTGATTGAGGGCGCTGCAGGTCTGCTACTACTCACCTCGCGTCACTCGCTGCGCAGCGCTGTCATCGGATCGACACGCGACGCCTTTCTCGCGGGGAGGTATCCAGCAAGCGCTGCGACAGCTAACAACAACAACGTGGCGACGCAAATCGTCAGCGGGTCGGCAGGCTTCAGGCCGAACAGCAGGCTGGTGATCAGGCGAGCCCCGACTAGCGCCGCCGGTAACCCGATCGCGACTCCGATGAGCACCGGCGCCAACCCCTCGCGCATCACCAACCTCAGAACGTCGCGTCGCCCGGCGCCCAGCGCCATTCGTATGCCGATCTCGTTGGTCCGTCTCGCAACCGAGTAGGACATAATACCAAACAACCCGATGCAGGCTAGCAGCAACGCGAGCAGCCCGAAGAAACTCGAAAGCCTCGCGATCAGCTTTTGTTGGACGAGCGACCGGCCCACGTGCTCGGACATTCTAACGGCTTCCACGATTGGCAGATCGCGATTCACTTCCTTAATTGCGCGCCGGGTCTCGGCGACGATCGTGGCCGGCTGGCCCGAAAAGTTGACCTCAAAGTTACTCAGATAATTGATGGCCTGAGAGTAGGGAT
>DATLWF010000546.1:0-13849 GCA_035576605.1 Blastocatellia bacterium
AACCAGGGTTAGCGCACCGACCGTTGCGGTTGTTATGATGACTGCGATTATGTTCGGACACGCCGCGTGGGGCAACATAACACTTCCGGCAGAGGTGTTCCCAAAGCACGTGGTGGGCACGATCTCAGGTTTCGGCGGCGCGCTGGGCGCCGTTGTTGGCGCGGTTACGCAATGGTACATCGGAAGAGTCGTGGAAAGCTTCTCTTTCGCCCCGATCTTTGCTGCGTGTGCGGTGATGTACCTGTTAGCTTTTGGCCTGGTGCACTGGCTCATCGGTGAGCTGGGGTTTATCCGTAACCTGGCCCCGGCGCAAATTGAGCAACGAGTGCCGTAACTTGTGTGGTCTCGAATCGCGTACAGGTTATGTCAGGGTACCGGACCTGCGCCTGAATGTGTGAGCGCAGGTATACGATGTGCAACCCCATTTCAGCAGACTCTCATCGATGGTCTTTTCAATGCAGGATAAGCGGTCTTATCTTGCATTCGTAGCGAAGCCGACCAACAGTAAACTGCAGTAGGCTTGAATACCCTTATGCCATTGTAGGTGGCTGTTCACGCAATTGCCCGTTCGTATCGCAACGCCACCATCGATCCACTTCGTCGCGCGCATCGCCGATGTAACAAGCCAGCAGCGTCACTGCTTCCAACAAAAGCGTCAGTTATGCGGAGCGTTATCTTGCTGTATGGGTTGCCCGGTGCGCGATGGCTGGCTACACTCCATGCCGTGAAGACGTTGGACACAAAGCTTCCCGAACCAACTGCCAGCCGCTCGACGTTATGAAGCTCGCCGAGCCGCTTAAGCATCGATGGTGCATCCTAGTTTATCATCTTCCACTTTGAGGTTAAGGTGAATAAAATATTGTCCTTTTCTCTTTTGCTTCTAGTTGTTTTATCGCCATTTTCTGCTAAACAGAGAGAAGGTCAACCCAAACAGCTTGTCTTTACGCACGTCACGGTCATTGATGCTACCGGCTCATCACCAAAGTCAAATATGACGGTAGTGATTACAAATGACCGCATAACTGAGATAGGCGCGACAGCCAAAATCCACATCCCACAAGGGGCTCAGATAGTTGATGCTTCAAATAAGTTCCTGATCCCGGGCCTTTGGGACATGCACGTACATGACACCTGCGATCAAAAATGGGGCAGGGACGTATTCTTACCCATGTTTATTGCCAACGGGGTGACGGGCGTTCGAGATATGGGTGGTCCAAATAGTGGCGACCCCGAGACAGTTTTCCGGTGGCGACAAGAGATCAAAGATGGAAAGCTACTGGCCCCGCGCCTCTTCGCGGCTGGTTATATGCTAGCCGGTCCGGTAAAGGGACCAAAAGGCATTCTGACGGTATCGAATGAATCTGAGGCCCGGCAGGCGGTAGATTTCGTCAAACAAGCTGGCGCGGACTTTGTAAAGGTCAAAGAGATGGTTACGCGTGAGGCATACTTCGCAATTGCTGCGGAAGCTCACCAGCAGCGCATTCCCCTTGTTGGACATATACCAACCTCTGTAGATGCAATCGAAGTAGCTGATGCTGGTCAAAGAAGCATTGAACACCTGGATGGCATCTGGTTCGCTTGCTCTACTGAGGGGAAAGAACTTCGAGAAGAATCTCGTCGCGAAGAACTGAAGATGTTTACCGGGAAAGCCACGCAGTCGGAAGCTTTCCGCAGATTCATCGCTGAAACAAAACGAGTGGGTGAGACATATAATGAACAGAAAGCTGTCACAATATTCAAGCACCTCGCAAAAGCGGGCACGTGGGTGTGTCCCACGCTCGCAGTAATGCGATCTCTCGCCTACGCCGGTGATAGCAGCTTTCAGAATGATCCGCGCCTCAACTACATCCCAAACCTCGTGCGTTGGGGGTGGGACCCTAAACGCAACGGGCGCACCAAGAGCCTCACCTCCGATGATTATGCTACTTTCAAAGATCACCTCCAGAAGTCGCTTGAGATGGTAAGGACGATGCACCGCGTTGGGGTTAAGTTACTAGCGGGGACAGACACGTCTCCGAGCCTTATGGACCCCCTACCGTATCTGTTCCCCGGATTTAGTCTCCACGATGAGCTTGCGCTATATGTCAAGGCAGGGCTGACGCCTTTGGAGGCGCTACAAACAGCCACGCGCAATCCGGCTGAGTTTCTTGGACTGCTCGACAGACTTGGGACGCTAGAAAAAGGAAAGCTCGCAGATTTGGTGCTGCTTGAGGCGAATCCGCTGCAAGACATTGCCAATACCGAGAAAATAAACGCCGTTGTAGTTAACGGTAGGTTTATTGACAAAGCAGAGTTGCAAAGGATGCTTGCTGATGCTGAAGCTGCTGCAAGAAAGTGAACATATATGTATGTATTTATCAGCGCTCCTCCTGGACTTCGGGAATGCAAAATAAGAGTGATAATCGTGCATTCGGCAATCCGAATGTGTAGAAGTGCAAGGTATTAACGTGTTTTGAATTCGCCGAAGTCTCACCCATTAGCATGCTCGAACCTCCCGCAACGCGCGAGCGCAGGGACCAGTTCGTTCGCGGCCTCGCTCGCCGAGCCATACCGATCTCGAGGATCCTTTGCCAGACAGCGTTGCACCACCGCATCGAGCGCTCGTATCTCAATCGACTCTCCCGGCAAATGGTACTCGCAGTTCAGCAGCGATGTGAGAACTTCATGCATTGTCTGACCGCCAAACGGTCGTTCGCCAACCAGCGTCTCGACGGTCATCACTCCGATCGCGAAGATGTCCGCGCGTTCATCAACAGGCCCGCCAGTGAACATCTCCGGCGCCATGTATCCGAAAGTGCCCATTACCGCGCCATCCTTTGTCAGCGATTCGGTAAGGCCCGTTGCCGCGTCGAGAACTTTCGCTAACCCGAAATCCATGATCTTCAGCTCATCGCCACCGCCGCCCTTTGCCTCTACTATCATTACATTCTCCGGCTTTAAGTCGCGGTGAACGACACCTAGGGTATGAGCGAATTGGAGACCCTCGAGCAGTTGCCGGAACCATTCAGCGGCTCGCTCAGGAGCAACCACGCCGAACCGCTTGAGCTCCTCCCGCCACGTCCTTCCGGCAACGAGTTCCATGATCAGATAGGCCCCGCCTGAGCCGATGGCGCCGTAGTCGTGCACACGCGTAATGTGGCGATGGTCGATCCTTGCGGCGGCTCGCGCTTCGCGCTCGAAACGACGGAGCGCCGTCACATCCCCGAACGATGATCCCATCATCACCTTCGCCGCAACCCGTCGCTGCAGCCTCAGGTCAGACGCTTCGTACACGACACCAAACCCGCCGCGTCCCAGCGCTCGTTCCAACCGATACTTGCCGTCAAGCGTCCGTTCCACCGGCAGCGTCAGCATCAGCTCTGCGCCGTCCTCTTCGCAGCGGTCCGCCGCGCTGTCGTAGCAGGCCGAGCACTTGGGGCATTCCTTTAGCAGGCTGACGCCCCGGTCCTCGAGCCGCCCGAGCACATCGCGCCGGACGTCGGCATCCAGTCGCACGCGTTCTCGCAGGTGCTGATTCTCGTACACCAGACCGATCTGCGCGGCGATGCCTTCAAGCAGGCGCCTGTCTGTTGTGGAATACGGCTCGTCGGACATGCGCGCGCCCAGCAGCAGCACTCCGACAAGCCGGTCGCGAGTCCCGGTGATTGGCACAATCAGTCGGACGCTCAGGTTCTCCAGCCACGAACGTTCTCCATCCGGCAGCTCATTGCAGTCGGAGGGAAAATCTCGTATCGCCTTAGAGCCATCGAGCATGCGCAGCAGCATCTCTTGCTGAGACAGGTGCTGCTGCGTGGGCGCGTCATCCATTACGCGCGCGAGTGTTTGCTGCTCCGACAAAACCTGTTGACTCGACGGCGGTGTAGCAGACTGCGACGCAGATCGGCCCGAAACGAACTCGCTATCTTCCTTCGCGCGATAGAAAATGTGCAGTGCCGTGGGGTGCAGCACCGAATCGATGCGGGCCGTCACAAGTTGAGCGATCTCCGCGACTGAATCACGCTGCCGGATTTCATCGATGAGGTGCACCAGCACTTGCTCTTGCTGATAGTTCTCGCGGAAGAAACGACGGTCGAGCCACGTCTGAACGCGCCGCCTCCAGTAGAGTGTGGCGCCAATGCCTCCGATCAAGACGAGGTTCAGCCAGCCCGATCCTTGCGTGAGTATCTGAGCGATGGTTCGGTTGGGATTTAGCAAGATCGAAAAAACCAGCAAGGCAATCGGAAGCGCGAGAAGCGCGCGGAGCGCGACCTTTGCAAACAGATACTGAAGCCCGCGGCGGACGAGCACTCGGATATCGAACAGCTGGTCCTTCCATACCGCGGCCCCGATCGAACCCGGAATGCAAAGCATCGCGAGAAAGCTGAGCGGAGAATAGGTATTGTAGTTTTGCTCGCTTCCCCATCCCGCCACGCTAAATGCGAATGTCAGGCCCACGAACGGGATTACCGCGATCATCAATCCCGCGATAACCCATTGGATTCGTCGGCGGCTGTCGGGATCGGGCAGGCGCCGGTAGTTCCGCGCAGTCACAACCAACGAGAGCCCAAAGCAGACAATTGTATAAACGGCAAACGGGCGACCCGAAATCTGGCAGGCGCTCAGGTAGAGCGAGGGATGCGCGACCATAAAACTAGTGGCGCCCTCGGAGACGCCGAGCCCTAGAAAAATAATAATCCCAAATGCGGGCCAGATCACAAGCACGAACACCGCGTACAGCAGCCACTGTAGCGCCCGCCAAAGCGGGCCCGGACTTCTCCAGACAGGAAAGCGGCTGAAGAAGTGATAAGCCAACGGCAGTGTCCATATCGACAGCGGGGCCACAAGATAATGGACTTTCATCTCCCACCCTGCGAGGAAGGTGAAGGTGGACTGTTCCGTCATCAGAAGCGTGACGAATCCGACCGACATCAGGAAAGCGCCAGCCAACCGGACCTGAGGATCTTGCGGTCGAAGGAGAGCCAACGCCGCTCCACATATAAAGAAGGCCAAACCAACCAGTGCGTAAATCGGAGTCAGCCGCTGGCCTGAAACGAGAGCCATCGGTAACTCGACCGAGACTCGTTCACCGCGGCGGTCAAGATCGACGGTGTAGGTTTTGCCGCCGTCCACAAAAGCCCACTGGAAAAAACCGATCACCGCGCGACGCTCGTCCCCGTTTATCGCCAGCAATCGATCCCCGACTTCGATGCGGCCAGCTGCCGGGCCTGCGTCGTCGACGTGCGAAACAAACCAGGCTGTGCCGTCGGTTCGAGTGCAGGTCCAGCCGGCGGCTTTCTCGAAACCGTAGTAGCGGGCGACGGCGTAGACGGTGAACGCGAACAACCCGGCGTACACCACACATGTCACGAGCACGAGCCAGAAGAATAGAGGTCGACGGGGCTGATCACTCATTGATCTCACCTGCTGCCTGGACGGACTTTTCGAAGCGGAGCGTTAATCATCTATTTGTTTTTCTGGACAAGCGGTGATGCTGCAAAAGTACTCCTCAAAATTATCATCCTCGATTTTGCCGATCCTTTCGGTATTGCAGGGCGAGTGGCGACAATCAATTCGCTGATGGTGCCGGGCTTGCAATGCTGCAACTCCGAACGTTGTGGTTGATGGCGTTTTACGTGTTGGGGGTCAGTCCTGAAATTGTGAAATTTTCTGAATGGTGCGAATTGCAATATTTCAAGCCTGACCCCGTCGCCGATGCGATGCTGCATTGCGGGGAGAGGCAAACCGCGTAGCGGTGTCCTCTCGGTAGTTTGTGCGATTGGTGATGCCCGGGGGCCGCGTAGCGGTTACCTACATGCATGCGGAGACGATTCCAAGGTCGTTAGGTAACCGCTACGGCCCACCGTGATCAGCAACCTCGCAGTGCTACCGAGAGGACACCGCTACCCGGCTCCGTGCCATGAAAAGAAGCACTTTGGACACTGTTTAGATGTTGGAGTCCTTGCAAGTGCCGAACACCTCGGACAGCGGTTTAGGAATAGGTTATCAGAGTGCTCCTTCAAAATTCTGTCGCGCACAGCCAAGAAAAAAGCTTCTTTTCCATCCTTAAGCAAGCGAAGAACGCGCGGGTCTGAAGATACCAAATCTTTTCTAATGAATTCTGACATCTCTTTTCGAATGTTTTCTGATATCCCTCTCTGAAGCGCATCATCTTCCGCGAACTTCGCTTTTGCTTCACCTATGACTGTCGAGTGTGCAGCCCTTTCATTTCTGGTCATCAAATTTGAATAATAATTGAAATGTATCGTGCTAGGTCATCCATCAGTTTGGTGCAGTTTACGGCCACTTCAAACAAAAGTACAGAGTGTTGCTTAAGGTCAATCTTATTTAGGCCAGATTTTTCCATTGGCCGGATTGAGTGAAGCACGCCTTAATAGGATGAGCTCTACAACGGCTTTCCGCTTAAAGAGCATCAGTGTGTGTGCGAGTCGCATACGAAGCCGGTCTAACTGGCGCTTGTTTTCAATACGGTTGTCTTCATTGATGAGGGTAAAGAAGGGATGGTGCCAGGCCTGCAATTCTGCAATTCTACGATTCACAATCTGGCCAAACAGCGCTGAACGTAATCAAATTTCCTTCGGACTGTACCGGGAATCGCAGAATTGCAGGCCTGGCACCATCTTTTGCCCAGGGTTTATTGCAATGATCTGTAGTTTCAGCAGTGGCTTAAGACTCACTGCCTCATTGACGAGCGGGCGCTGGCGTGCGCTGATAGAGTTCAATCGTGTAGCCGTCGGGATCTTTTACGAAGTTCGTTCCGTCGACGATTCGGGCGGGAGGATAGCCCGCCGCTCCCACCCGCTCCGCCATCTTGCGGCCGTTCGGAACGACAATAATGATACTGCCGAACTCCGTTGCGCCCGTTTTGACTTCGCCTTTGCGAATGACGATCAGCGCGTCCGCTCGGATATCGCCGGTCATTCCAAGAAGATACTCGGTGGGCTCACCTTGGGCGGGAACCTTGGCGCCTACTTTCAGCCCGAGCACTTCGGTGTAGAACTTCTTAGAGCGCTCTAGATCGCTAACCCGAATTCCGAGACCCGCGACCCGAATCGGCTTTACATCTTCCGACATGACCGGCGGCACGGCGGGAACGACGGGAGCAGCCGTTTGAGTCAGCGTTTGAGTTATCGCCGCAGCGGCGCAGATGCTAATGAGCAGGCAGGCTGCGAGTAAGTGAAGCAGACGATTGTTCAAGACGTTCCCTCCCAAGTCTTAGGCGACCGCTCGAAGGCGGTGGCATGACGGCCGCACTCCAAACGTTACTTGTTGGTAGAACCGGCGGCGGGTGGAAGAATTACTGCGTTCGGTCCCGCCTGCACCTTGGCGTTGCGGTCGGGGACGATACCATCGACGACGAGTGTACCCAACCCCCCGGCCGTTCTGCCGGTCTCCCTGGGCGCGCTAGCCTTATAGGATTCAACCGAAGCCACCTCCTTGCTTGCATCCGGCGTCATCACAAACGCCGGCAAAGCATCGATTCGGAGCGCGAAGGAGATGTGAGTCTTCTCGCCGCTGGGTCCCGTCGGGCTGTAGTCGGCATTGCGTCGCAAGGCGTAATAGACACCAGGCAACTGTACCCAGGTCAGCGACTCGATCACCGGGCCGCGAGCGTTCACCCAACCCTTGTAGACCGCTTCCCAAGGGCGATAGCCGCCGACATAGCCTGTGAGCGAACCGTCAGGCTTCATCTCCAGATTCACTCGCGCGCGCAGCAATTCCAGGTTCAGGGTGTAGCCAGGGTCACGCAACATGATATCAGCGGGAGCCGTCGATATGATCCTCCCATTGGATGTGCGGGCTGGGAGGATACCTTCATACCTCGCGTGAGGGGCGATGCGGAACGTATAGTCTCGGGCAATGTTGCCATTGCCATCCTTCACCATCTTGTCGTTGCTCATATAGAAGCCGACCGTAACGTTGTCGTCGTTCATCGGATCGGCGCCTTTGCCGGACACCACGATTACCGTAGTCCACGCGCCATTCCGCATCGAGTCGTTGAACTGCAGCGCCCCACTCGAAAGCCGGCTCGGTCCGCGATAAGTCTTCCAGCATCCGCAGGTCTTGTAGAAGTTGTTGTCTATGCCCTTCTCGCCGGTGGGGCTGGTGAAGCCGGTCGTCTCGTCGCCATCCAGATTGATGCCTTCGCCAATCGTGCCGGACACGCCCACCAGACCGGGATCGGGCGTCGAGGTAGGATTGATATAGACGTTAGCGCGATCCTTGCCCCGGAAGGCCATCTGATTTTGGCCGTGAATGGGGCTGCGGGTCGGGTTGGCGGGATTGCGAAGCCACTTGGCCTCTTCGAGCGTGTATCCTGCGTCCACCATTACCTTAATCCAGTCGATCTCCGGATTGGTTCCCTTGGGACAGTCGGTTCCTGGATCGATGACGCCAGTTTTAGCGCCGTAGTACATCGCCGGCTCGTTCCATTCGACCACGTAGGTCTTCGTCCATTGCGCCCTGCCGGAGGCTTGCGCCTCGGCGGAGCCTTGCAACAGAGCCGAGCCTTGCAACATAGTCGAGCCCGAAAACGCGATGGTTATCGCTGCCACTGCGATTGCGATAAAACGCCGCTTCATTGCAGCCTCCTCTTTCAAGCCCAATTCAAGCCCACTTCAAGCCATGACTTCGCTAATCGGGCGCGCGGTCTTCATCGAGCCGGTGCCGAACTCACCGACCGGCGCCCCCACCAACTGCTGCGCTGTCAGCGAGACGCGCGTGACTGATTCGCCCGTAGCGTGGATGTGCTGACCGGCTTTGTGCTTGCCGCCGGCCCTACCGGCCAGGAACATCGGAATGTTTTCGATCGAATGTATCTTGGCGTAGCCCGTGTCGCTGAATGCCATGATCAGGCTGTTATCGAGCACGGTGCCGCTACCCTCCTTGATCGCGTCCAATTCGATCAGGAAGTCGCCGAGGGCCTGCATGACCAGGCTCGCAAGCTTGCTCGTCTCCGGCTGGTAGCCGAGTTGGGCGTCGGTCGGCTCGTCATGCGTGATCTGGTGGTAGATCTTGCTTTGGCCGGCGAGGTAGGTTTCCGAAGTACCCGCCGTGTGGACGAAGTTGAACACTCTCGTCTGGTTGCAGGCCAGACCCATGGCCAACAGCTTGGCCATCGTCTTGGTGTTGGCGCGGACGGCGTCGACCGAAGCGGACCGCGGCATCTCTTTCGGAGCCGTGGGCACAACACAGGCTTCGCAGTGTTCCGGCTTCTGTAGCTGAACCGCCAGCTGGTTCTCCATGTCGCGAAGGGAGGTGAAATACTGGTCAAGCTTAATCTGGTCGGCCTTGCCGACACCGGCCATCAGGGCTTGGCGCTGGTCCTTGACCGCGGAGAGCACGCTCTGACGAAGCATGATCGAGGGATCCGGTTTCCAGTTGTCGCTGTTCGGGTCTTGGAAGCCCGCGCCGAACAGCCGGGTGTAGAGTGCGAGTGGCGTGGTTTCCGGCGTAGCGAAGCCGTTTCCTGTGCGGGTCGAGTAGCTGACAGGCTGGCGGGACATCGAGGCGTCGATGTCGATCATCTTGAAGCGAGTTGAGGTGCCGATGGCGTCGGCGATCCTGTTGTCGAAGGAGGGCCCGTCGAACCGGCCCGACGCAGCCGGCGCGATGCCAGACAGGATCGAGGCATGGCCGCTCCAGTGGACCAGGTTTGCCCGCCCGTCGCCAATCGCGCGGAAGCCGGAGAAGACCGATACCTTGTCCTTGACCGGCTTCAACGATTCCAGCTCCGGCATGATTTCATAGCCGGGGCCGGTCTTGCTCGGGACCCAGCGCGTGCCGCCCGTAGGTGTGTCTGTCAGGCCTAGCCCCCAGAAATACGTGCCGAACCTGACCGGAAGCTTCGCTCCGTCGGCGAATGCCGAGCCACTGCCATTGAGGAATCGGTCAAGCACTGGAAGAGCCACGCAGACAGCCGAACCACTTAGCAGGCCACGCAAAAACGTGCGGCGATTGAAAGGTAAGTTCATCGAAAGCCTCCTGCGGATTGTTGAAGTGACCCCGCTGCGGCCGCCGGGATTGAGGACGCGCGCTGAACTCCGCTTGGTAACACGACCCTGAAGAACTCGGGACTGGAAGCGATCTGCACCATCAGGTCGGGCAGACGATAGCCGGTGCTGGCGAACGCCCGGTCTTGCTTAGCGAGATAATCCTCGTCCTGCTCATCCAGCTTGCGGCCAACACCGTAGGCATAGACGTTGCGCACCAAACAGGCGGGAACTCTCGAGTCATCGTGGAGAAACTTCCCGAGACCCTGGGCGCCCTCGAGCTTCACGCCGAAGAGGTCGGCACTCACATCGATCCTCGTGCCGTTCTCCTCCGTCCGCAGTTGTCCCAGTCCGTCGAAATGCTCGAGAGCAAGGCCTGGCGGATCAGTGCGACGATGGCACCCGGCGCAGCCCGTGTTTTTCATGTGATCGAGCAGCCGGCCGCGGACGGTGCCTTTGGTGCTGTCCTGAACCTTGGAGAAATCTACGTTCGCCGGCGGATCCGGAGTCGGCTCGCACAGGAAAATTTCATGCAGCTTAATGCCGCGCTTGGTCGGAGAGGAAATTCCCGGATGAGCGAACAGCGACAGAAAGGCAATCTGAGTGAGAATGCCCGACCGCTCCGACGACTGCGGAAAGGTGTAGCGAACCCACTCGCCTGAGGAAGCGAACGGCACTTTGTAGACCGCCGCCAAGGGCCGGTTGATGAAGGCCTCGTTTGACGTGAACAGGTCCCGATAGTCCAGCCTCTTATTCACCAGCAGGTCGATGGTCGTCCTCAGAGTCTGTTCCTTGGCGCTATCCGACACGGCCTGGTTGAACTTGGGATAGATCGCCGGATCCTTGACCAGGTTCTCAAATCCATCGAGCTGCAGCATGTCGGTGAAGAAGGCTCGAACGCCATCCTCAAATCGGGGAGACGAAGTCAGCCGCGCGAGCTGTTGCTTGAGGCCGGCGTCGGTATGGATTGCGCCGCTGCGCGCCGCCGCAAGAAGTTCCTGGTCCGGCGCCGAGTCCCAGAGGAGGAAGGAAGCGCGCGCAGCTTTGGTGTAGGCGTCGAGTCGGTATTGCCGCGGATTAGCTGGATCGGGTTCGCTCGTTTCTACCCTGAACAAGAACTCCGGCGCCACTAGAAGGCTGGTCAGCGCTAGTTTCAGCCCCGTATAGAAGTCGCCCGACTGCTTGGCGCCCATTGACGCCGTCTTGACCCGGGCCACAATTTCGGATTCTGTCAGAGGGCGGCGAAAGAGGCGTTCACCGTAGCTTTCGATGAACTGACGAGCGCATGCGTCATCGGCCTGGTTAGGATTGGCCGGCTTACACGTGACGGAAGCAGCTCTTTGCTTTTCGTTCAACACCTGGTCGGATATGGAGCTTGCGAGAGCGAAGTACTGTTCAAAACCGGAAGACGTCAGCGAGAGCTGCGCACTCCCGATTGCAAGCAGCCTCTCCTCTCGCTTTTCCGGCTCGAAGCGCGCGTTTATCTTGATCTGAGGACCAAGGACATCGGCGATCGTGTGCCGATACTGAGACTCGGTGATTCTGCGAGCCGCCACCTTTATCGGCATGGCCTCGCCAGACTTCGACTCTGAAGTTCGGGTGTGTGGCGCGGCGGCGACGGCGAGTGCTGCAATGAAAATACCACACACCGCCAAACGTGCCTTCTTATTTGTTAGCAATTGCGTTTCTCCCGTAACGCTGGTGCGTTATCGCAAGACCAATGCCTCAAATTGCATTTTCGATTGTCTCATTGAAGCACAAGCGGAATCTTAAAGGAAGTGTAGACACAGTGAATTTCACGGTAAAACTATCGTCATTTAAACCGTGGTCATCCAACTGTGGTCGTTGTGGGCAGTTCTCCATTCTGCTAAAGTTCGGCGGCATTTCAAGACGATCGCGTCTGGGCAGGAAGGGTGTATTGTAGTGAGTTCCAAGTCTAAACCCGCAGACATTGTGACAGATCCCTCGTTAGAAGCGGATCCCCGCTGGCAGTTAGTACAGCGCATAGTCACGAGTCAGCACTTCGTGAAGTCCGCGCGCCTCCAGGAGTTTCTCCTGTATGTTTGCCGTTGCGCTCTGGAGGATCGAGGCAGTGAGATCAGTGAGCAGAAAATTGGCGAGCGGGTCTTTCAACGTCCACCCGATTACAGCCCGAATGAAGACAACATCGTAAGGTCGCAGGCCCGACTTGTTCGTCAGAGGCTTCAAGCCTATTTCGGTTCCGAGGGCGACGATGAACTGATGCTCCTGATAATTCCAAAGGGAGGATACACGCCGGAGTTTGTTGACAGGCCATCTCACTTATCGACCAATTCTGCTCCCCCATCGCTTTCGCAATGGCGAACACCTCTAGTTCGCGGGTTGCTGGCTTCAACAGTCGCGCTTGGCATGGTTGTTCTAGCTCTTTCGTGGTTTCTGCTTCAGTTGAAGCAACCAAAGGCACCCTCTGCGCCTCCTGCTCCGCCCCCCGCTGTGAATTCGCTGTGGTCGAACCTGTTCAGCGAGGGCATGACAACGACCGTCATCGTGCCGGATGCGACCTCCGCAATGCTGCAGGAAGCGACCAGGCGGCCCGTCGATCTTGCAACCTACCTGCGACGGTCGCCCAATCCTGAAAGCGAGAGATTACAAGCGATCGAGAAGACGCTGCGCGGTTTTTCGATCCGTCGTTACACTACCTTTGATGGCGTGAGCACGGCGGTAAAGATTGTGCAGCTTGCTGAGCAGTTTCGCAGCCGCACCATCGTGCGCTACGCACGGGACATGACGTTGCGTGAGTTCTCTCCCGGGAACGTGGTGCTGATTGGAGGCCGGCAACCAATCCGTGGAACGAGATGTTCGAGAACAAACTCAATTTCCGATTCCACTCGGACCTTGATCGCGACAAGGTAGTCTGCCGGAACCGATCACCGCAGCCTGGTGAGCTGACCGAATATTGGCCGATTGATGAAGGCGCCAAGAGAACTGTCTATGCTATGGTCGCTTTTCTTCCAAATCTCAACGACGGTGGTCGTGTCCTGATCATCGCGGGCAGTTCGAGCGGGGCTCAAGAGATCGCGGCCGAGTTCGTAACCAACGAGAAACTACTCAACGCCTTTGTCAACAGAATCTGGAAGGCTGGACATCGACTCCCATACTTCGAAATCCTGATCCGCACGATCACTCTTGCCGGCGTGGGGCAGGAGCCCGAAGTTGTTGCGTATCGCGTTCTCGAACCCTAAGTTGCTTCTGCAAGCATTCGCTTCTGGTTGTGTCAGGGTCACGCCTGAAATTGTGAAATTCTGTTGAATGGTGCGAATTTCAATATTTCAAGCCTGACCCCCTCGCCGACGGCTTTGCCCCCATATGGACTGACGTCACCGAGGACGACCGAAAAACAAGACGTAGCCATCGCAGTCCTTGAGCTCGAAACCACGCAAGCCGTCATGGGTGTCCTTCAGTGGTTCAGAAAACTCGACATTGCGCGAAGCAAATTCCGCCGCCAGTGCATCAGGGTCTGGAACAAAAAGGTAAGCGTCCCAACGCGCCGCGGGCTCTCGCTTGTAGTTCGGCAGTGGATCTACACCAACATCCTTAAGCATAATCATCGCACGCCCTCTGCACACGATGGCGAAGAAGGGCTCGTCAGCGGGCTCCTGAAAGGTGATCTCAAACCCAAGTCGGTCCCGGTAAAACGAAAGCGCTGACGGTGCGTCGCTTACGATGAAAAAGGGTGAGATGCCTGAAATCTCTGCTTGTGTCATGTGTGATCAGGAATGGTTCTGAACGCGGTAACGCAGTTGAACCACACCATCCTCAAAGCGTTCGACGGCCTCCAAATCCAAGGGCACGTGGCGGTGACGTCGCGCTATCAGTGGAAT
>DATLWF010000547.1:0-8163 GCA_035576605.1 Blastocatellia bacterium
ATGCGCAGGAACTTGGCGCCGATTTGGTTGTCGTGGGAAGGCGCGGCGCGGGGTTGATAGACGAGATGCGAGCCGCGGTCATCGGGTCCGTCACCGCAAACGTGATCAGAAAATCTCCGTGTCCGGTCATGGTTGTCAGACGCGAACACTTAGGATAGAAGATTCTCTATTTTCTATTTGTTATTTTCTATTTGTCATTGGATAGACGCGCACTCCCCGGGACGCCGCCAATAGAAAAATGCCAAATAGCAAATAGCAAATAGAAAATAGCAAATAGAAAATAGCAAATAGAAAATAGCCTCTCTCTACTCATACCTCAACGCAATCATCGGGTCGACCCTTATGGCTCTACGCGTCGGCACATAACACGCCAGCATCGCGACGCAACCCAACAACAGCGAGATGCCCACGAAGGTAATTGGATCAGTGGCGGTGATTCCGTAAAGAATTTGCGCCATCGCCCGAGTCATCGCGTAGGCCCCGGCAAGTCCAATTACAATACCCATCAGAGTCAGCGCCAATCCTTGCGTGATGACCAGTTTGAAAATGTCGCGTGCCTGTGCGCCAAGCGCCATGCGAATGCCGATCTCGTGGGTGCGCTGGGAGACGGCGTAACTCATCACCGCGTAGATGCCGACGCCCGCGAGGGCCAGCGCGATCAGCGCAAAAACCGCAAACATGAACGTCGCCAGGCGCTTGGGCGACATGCGTTCTCCGATGACTTGTTCCATTGGCTTGACGTTGAACACCGGCAACGTTTTGTCGAGTCGGCTGACTTCGGTGCGCACCGCGGCGGTAAACTGCGACGGGTTGGAGCCGGTGCGAATCACCACGTACATCCCGCGCCACGAGTCCTGGTTGTAAGGCGTGTAGATTTGGGCTTCGCGCTTGTCGTCGAAATCGCCGTTTATCACGTTGCCGGTCACGCCGACTATGGTGATTGCCGGACCGCCAGGTTCCTTGAATGTCAGATTGAGGGGGTCCTGGCCCGGCAGGAACTCTTTCACAAACGCTTCGTTAACCAGCGCGACGCGCGGCGCATCATCGAGATCCTGCTCTGTCAGATTGCGGCCTTTGATGAGCCGTGTGCCGATGGCCGCGAGATATCCCGGAGTGACGGGTGTGTAAAGGATGTTGGGCTGACGGCCTTGCTGAAAAACGGTGAGGCCGATGCGCTCGATGCCGTGGCTGTTGTTGTCACCGCCCATCGGCAGAATGCCAGCCGCGCCGACTTGCGTGATGCCGGGCAGCGCTCCGATGTTATTGAGCAGTTGGCGGTAGAAACTGGTTCGCGTCTCGGGCTTCGCGTATTTCTCATTCGGCAGCGAGACCTGCATCGTGAGGACGTTAGATGAGTTGACGCCGAAATCCGAGCGCAGCATTGCGACGAAGCTGCGAATCATCAACCCCGCGCCGATCAGCAGCACCAGCGACAAGGCGACTTCAGCAACCACAAGGACGTTGCGCGCGCGATTGTGCGACGCCTTACCCGACGAACCCTTGCCCCCTTCCTTTAATGCTTCATTGAAATTTGTCTTTGTGGATTGGAGCGCCGGAACCATACCGAAGAGCAAACCGGTTATCACCGACACAATGAGCGTGAAGAGTAAAGCCGTCCGATTGATTACGAGGTTATGCCAGCCGGGAATGAACTTGGAGAAATCGTCGGGGATGGCGCCGGCCAAACTTTTTACGCCCCATACCGAAGCCAACAAACCAAGCGCGCCGCCCGCCAGGCTGAGCAGCAAACTCTCGGTGAGCAACTGGCGAACGAGCCGCCAGCGGCTGGCGCCCATTGCCAATCGAATCGCGATCTCCTTTTGCCGCGATGCGCTGCGCACAAGCAACAGGTTTGCGACGTTGGCGCAGGCTATGAGCAGCACGAAGCCAACCGCCGCCAGCATGATCGGAGCGTACATGCGCGAGCCGCGCGTCGCGTCTTGCGTCAGCGAAATCACATTGACGCTGCGTCCAGCGTTGGTCTCCGGAAACTGCTCGGCCGCCCGCGCGGCAATCGCCTTGAGGTCCCCGAGAGCCTGGTCGCTGGTCACGCCCGGTTTGAGCAAGCCAATCACTTGCAAATAATGACTGCCGCGATTAGTCAGATCTTTTGAGTCGAAGACAAGCGGCGCCCACATCTCTCCGCCGTTGAACGGAAAGTTGAATTCCGGCGGCATCACGCCGATCACCGTGAAGCTCTTGCCGTTGAGCTGAATGGTTTGGTTGACGATGGTTGGGTCGGCGCCGAAGCGGCGTTGCCAGAGGTTGTGCTTGAGCACGACGACCTGCTGGTGTCCCGGCTGATCTTCATCGGGCGCGAAGGTTCGGCCATACATCGCGCGCGCCCCAAGCACGTCAAAAAAGCCCGAGGAGACCGCGTAGCCGTAAAACCGCTCCGGTTCGTCACGCTCGGTCAGATCGTAGTAGCGCGGTGCGATGGCGACGACTTGTTCGAATGTTTGATTCTGCTCGCGCCAGTCGTTGACGTTGGCGGGCCCAACCGAGCCCCGATTGAAGCCCACCTGCGGGTTTGCTTCCCAAAGCATCAGCAGCCTGTCTTGATTCGGAAAAGAAAACGGACGAAACAGCGTCGCATCCATAGCGCTGAAGGTCGTTGTATTGGCGGCGATGCCGAGCGTGATTGCAAGCAGAGCCACTGCCGTAAAGCCGGGACTGCGCAACAGCATCCGGAATCCGTAGCGGACGTCTTTGAGAACCGTTTCCATAAGTGAGCCTCGATTGATGATGGGGTGCAGCCACGATCAACTACGTCTGACATCAGCTTTCGGTTCCAGGAAGAGCGATCCGCAGATGACGCAGATACAATCCGCAGATGACGCAGATGTCACAGATATGAGGAAGAAACGGTGGATGGGCAGCGGTGACTAGAGCAATTCACAATTCCTCTTCGGGTTGGACACCTGTGTCATCTGCGCAATTTGCGGACGAATATCTCGCGGTTAACTATCTTATCGTGGGCTCACTCATATCTGAGCGCGACCATCGGGTCAACTCTCGTCGCTTTGCGGGCTGGCACGAAACAGGCTCCCAGAGCCACTGCTGTCAGCAACAGCGCAGTTGCAACGTAGGTGATCGTGTCGGTCGGGGTTACCCCGAACAAGAAGGTCGATAACAAGCGGGTCAACGCGAACGCTCCTCCCAGCCCTATCACTACGCCAATCAGAGCGGGCAGCATTCCCTGCGCAACGACCAGCTTCAGCACGTCCCCGGATCGCGCGCCCAACGCAACGCGAATGCCGATCTCGCGCGTTCGTTGCATCACCGAATAGGCTACAACGCCATAAATGCCGATCACCGCCAGCACTAATCCGATTCCGGCGAACAGCCCCAGCAACGCGGTGTTGAAACGGTCCCGCGCCAGTGAAAGCGACACGATCTGATCGAGCGATTGAATGTTGGTGACCGGGAGCAGGGAATCAACGTTCAGCATCTCGCGCTTCACCGTCGACGCAAGAGTGAGCGGGTCAACAGCGGTGCGAATCGCAAACTTGATCGTCACAAACTGCCGAGCGATCAGGAGAACGTCGTCGGGCACCTGCGCCAGCGGGACAAACACAGCGGCCGGCGCAGGCGAGTTCAAGCCGAATTGCTTCAGGTCACTGACCACCCCAACGACCTGGTACGATCGAGTGGTCTTAGGCGTACGCTGAACGATCAACCGCTGGCCGAGCGGATCAGTATCCTTGAGTACTCGATTGGCATAGGCTTCGTTGACGATCACAACCGGTTCGGAGCCGGCTGTGTCATTCTCATCGAACCGGCGGCCCTGGAGCAATCGCATCCGCAACACCTCGAAGTATTCAGGCGTGATCATGCGAATTTCGGTTGACCGCTCCGAGTTGGGGCGTCCATCGACTTCAACCGTTAGATTGAGCCAGCGACCGAGCGGGAGGTTGCTGGTCACCGCCGCAGCCTCCACGCCGGGCAGGGCTTTGATTCGTTCGAGCGCTCGCGTCGAGTAATCAACGTGCTTCGCCGTCGTGTTGTACTGCAGACCATTGGGTGCTACTTCAAAGGTCAACACATTTCGAGGATCAAAGCCAGGGTCAACCCGGCGCAAGCTGACAAAGGTGCGAATCAACAAGCCCGCTCCGATGAGTAACACAAGCGCCAGCGCGATCTCCGACACGACCAGCGCACTGCGCATGCGTCCGCGATCGTCACCGATTGCTCCTTTTCCACCGCCTTGCTTGAGCGCGTGGTTGACATCCACTCGAGCAGCCTTTACCGCGGGCGCCAACGCGAAGATCAACCCCGTCAGCACCGCCGCACTGAGCGCAAAGGTCAACACTCGCCAGTCGAAGCTGATTTCACCAGAGCGCGGAATCAGATCTGCCGGCAAGAACGCCGCGAGCGCCTCGGTTCCCCACGACGCCAGCAGCAAACCGCCGAGGCCCCCAACAACCGCGAGCAAAACACCCTCGGTCAACAACTGCCTCGCGATGCGCCACCAGCTTGCTCCGAGCGCCTGACGGACCGCCATCTCCGAAGCGCGACTGGCAGCCTGGGTGAGCTGCAGATTGGCGACATTTGCGCAGGCGATCAAAAGCACGAAGCCGACCGCGCCGAGCATGATCAGCAACAATGGGCGGGAATCCGCGGTCAGGCTTGCGAGATAAGGCTCGACTCGGATGCCTTCTTCCTGGCGCCAGAGCATTTTTGGATAGGCGTCCTTGAACCTGTCGAAGACCACTTTCATGTCCGCAACGGCCTGCGCTTGCGACACGCCCGGCTTGATCCGAGCAAGTACTGTGTAGTTGTGTCCTTCTTCGCGGCTCGCCGGATTTGTCCGCATTGGCACCAGCAGCTCAACCTGCTCGCCGTACCGAAAGCCCGGCGGCATTACCCCGACGACCGTGTAGTCTTTCGCGTTGATCGAAACAGTCTTGTCAGCCAGCGACGGATCACCGCCGAAACGTCTCCGCCATAAACTATCTGTGAGAATCACCACTCGGTCGCCGCTTGGTGAGTCTTCCTGCTGGGTGAAGTCGCGGCCAATCGCAGGGTGCACTCCAAGCACGCGGAAGAAGTCGGCGGAAACCCTCACTCCGCTGACCACCTCCGGTTCATTGCCGCCCGACAGATTCACACCCGAGCCGATTCCGGCCGTCGCGGCGACGCCCTCGAACGACTGACTCTGCTCGCGCCAGAACACGAACTTTGACTCGCTCACGCCCGAGAAACTCGATCCCGGCCTGTCGGGCCACAAAGCCATGATGCGATCCGGCTCCGCATAGGGCAGCGGGCGCAGGAGCACTGCATTGACTACCGTGAAGATCGCCGTCGTCGCTCCGATGCCAAGCGCGAGCGTCATCACGGCGATCAAAGTGAAGCCGGGCCTCTTTGCCAGCATGCGCGCACCGTAACGAAGGTCTTGCAAGAGAGTGTTCATTGGCTTCTCCCGTGGAAGTTCGTACTCCGAGTCGTAGTTCCGCCTGAAGCCCGAACTACGAACTTCAATGGCAATGGCTTCCGCGAACTGCTATTTGAAAACAGCCGACAACACGCGGTCGTTCAGAGTACCGACCTTAGTCGGCGGTTTTGTTTAACCAATCTCAAGGAGCCGACTGAAGTCGGTACTCTGAACGACGAACGTCCGCCTGAAGGCCGATCTGCGGACTTCATGGGCAAGCGCTTCCGCGAACTGCTATTTGAAAACAGCCGACAACACGCGGCCTCGCTCGTACTCGGAGCTGATAGTGCGCGCGGCTTCTACCAACGCGGTGCGCACGGCGTCATCGTTTGAACTGGAGTGAGCAACTTTCAACAGCAACTGCGCTTTTTCATAATCGGAAGAAATGGTCGAGGCGCTCTTGAGCGTGAACAGAAGCGTCTCTTTCCCGGGTTCTTTCTTCAACAAAGCGGACAGCACGCGGGCTTTCTCGTAATCCGAACCAATCGACGCGACCGCATCGAGGTATGCATTCTGGGCCGAGGAATCGAGTTCGAATCCGTTGGTGATCTTGATCAGCAACTGGGCGCGTTCGTAATCCGACTTGATGTTTCCGGCGGACTTGATGGCGAACAGCAAGTTGCCTTTGCTGAGTTCGCCCCTCTTGAGCAACGCCGATAACGCCCGCCCGCGTTCATAGTCCGACTGAATCGTGTTGACTCCTTCGATATAGAGAGCGCGCATCTCGTCGTTGACCAGATAGCTGTCAGACATTTTCACAAGTAGCTGCGCCTTCTCGTAGTCGGAGGAAAGCTCAGTGCCGGCCAGGCGCAGGGCCTGCCGCGCGGTGTCGGAGTCAAGTTGGCCTTGCGCAAACAGCTCGTCGAAGTAAATGCGTTTGGCGTAATCGCTCTTGAGTTGTGAGATTTCGGCAAGCACGCCCCGCGGCCCGCTCTGCTTGAGTAGCTTCTGCACGCGGCCTCTAGCATCGTATCCGCCAAGCCGCACGGTTTGATTTAATATGTTCGCAAGCCACCGTCGGGCGTCGTCATCGAAGGCTCTGGACTGGCCATTGACTGAATAGGAGCGTTTGATCGAGCCGCCTTCCGCCGTCGCTTCGAACTTGCGAACCTCGCCCCCGCGGTCATCCTTTACCCGAATCTCACCGTCTGCAGTGATGGACGTGATGTCGCTGTAGTCGTCGGCGAATTCGACTTTGCCGCGGATTGTGACCTGAAGGTCCACGCTGTTGTCATTGTGGTGCCAATTCCAGTTGTTGTTCTCCTGATTGACGCTTGTTCTTTCGGACTTTGACGATGATTTCGTTTGCGCCGCGCTTGTGATGTTGAGCGCGCAGATTACCGATAGCGATAGTGAGATCGCCACAAGGTTGTTTCGTAGTCTTGGCATGAAAAGTCCTCCAAACGAAGATTCTAGTTTTCCGATTTCAGACCGCGGGCGTCTGGCAGTCTCGAAAGCTCGCGTTCCCAATCCCCAAACGCCGCGAGACTCCGCGCTCCCAGCCTTTTGCGCAGTTTTGCCCGATTTTCACAGCTTGACTAACCAAGTAGCGTGCCAGCCCCAGGATCAAGGCTTCTCCGATTCACGCTTTCGTCTTTGTCGAAGAAACGATCCGGCAGGCGAAGGACTAAGTTCAGGTTTCACGGAGGTTCGGCAGCCTTGGGTCTTCAGCGCACGACGATCAGGCGGCGAGTGGCAATGATCCGTTATCCGGTATCGGTAATTCTAAGTATGTCTGGTGTCCGAGTATTGGAATTACTTTCCCAGAATCGGCCATCGAAGGGGGTCGAGGATGGAGGATCGAAGATGGAGGATCGAAGATGGAGGATGGAGGATGGAGGATTGAGGATTGAGGATGGAGGGTAGGAAGGAAGATCGAGGATTGGTAGCGCGCGGCTTTAGTCACCAAGGCGTCCGCAATCCTCCATCGATCCTCCATCCTCCATCCTCCATCTTCCATCTTCAATCCTCCATCCTCCATCCTCCATCCTCCATCCTCTATCTTCCATCTTTCATCATCGCGGTGATGTCACGAAAGCTCACGATGTCGTCGCCGAAAGAGAAGGTTCCGTGATCACGCATTTCCTCGGCGGCACGAAGAAAAGCGCTGAGCGCGACTCGCGAGAGCACGCTGCCTACGCTGATGCGCCGCACCCCGATCTCCGAAAGTTCCGCGAGACTCAATCGAACGCCCGCAAGGCCCATCAAAACATTCACCGGGCGATCCAACGAGCTCACAACCGCCGCGATGTCTTCCTTACTTGCGAGGCCCGGTGCGTACAGCACGTCAGCTCCCGCCTCCTGGTAGGCCTGAAGCCGCCTGATCGTGGCGCTCAGATCGCGCCGCCCGAAGAGGTAGTTTTCAGCGCGCGCGGTCAGGGCAAAAGGGAAGGGAAGAGAGTGCGCCTCCTCAGCAGCCGCTCGGACTCGTTCAGCCGCGTGCTCCAGTTCGTAGATCGGATCATCCCGGCGCGTGGTGGAATCCTCGATGGACCCCCCGACAAGCCCCGCCGCCGCGCCGAGTCTTATTGTTTCGGCGACCGTTTCGGGATCATCGCCAAAGCCGTTCTCGAGGTCGGCGCTGACGGGGAGATCTGTCGCGGCGGCGATATCGCGCACGTGCGCCAGCATTTTGTCGCGACCCACGGTGTTATCGCGCTGCCCGATAGAGAACGCATAGCCGGCGCTGGTGGTCGCCAACGCTTCAAAGCCTAAATGCGCAAGCAGTC
>DATLWF010000548.1:0-4739 GCA_035576605.1 Blastocatellia bacterium
GGACGCGAGTCCGTCGATCAGATTCCGCTGGATCGGCTGATCTCTCCGTCAATCAAGGTGGACGTATCGGCGAAAGCGAAGTCGGACCGCGACTATCAAGTCAGCCTCGCCGATTTCGTGGCTTGGGAAACGCAGAACGGCAGAATCCCCGACGGGGCGATCGTACTTCTCCAGACTGGCTGGTCTGAGCATTGGAACGATCGGATGAAATACCTGGGCACCGACAAGCGTGGCGCTGAAGGCGTCGCCGAGCTCCACTTTCCCGGGCTTGCGCCGGAGGCGGCCCGCTGGCTGACCGAGAACCGTAAGATCAAGGCGATCGGTCTGGACACCGCCAGCATTGACTACGGCCAGTCCAAATTGTTTGAGAGCCATCGCATCCTGATGGGACAAGACATTCCGACGTTTGAGAACGTTGCGAATCTCGATCGGCTACCGGCGAAGGTGGCGATGGTGATCGCGATGCCGATGAAGATCAGAGGGGGCAGTGGCGGCCCGCTTCGAATCATCGCGTTTGTTGATCGCGCGAGGAATTAGTGGGTGTAACAGAAATTTGTCTACTCATATCTCAGCGCGACCATTGGATCAACTCTCATCGCCCGGCGAGCTGGAATGTAACAAGCAACCAACCCAATGCCGATCAGCAGCACAGCAACAATGACAAACGTCCACGGATCCAAGGCGGGGACTTCGAAGAGCACGCTCGATATCAAGCGCGTCCCGGCGGCCGCTCCTGCGAGTCCTACCACAACGCCGGCCGTCGTCAGCTTCAATCCTTCGCCCAGCACCATCCGGAACACGCCGCCAGGCTGCGCGCCCAGCGCCATTCGTATCCCGATCTCATTCGTCCGACGCGCTACGAAGTACGACATCGTTCCGTACAGGCCTACGGATACCAGCACCAGCGCAAGCAGACCGAATGACCCAGTGAGCCGCGAGAACATCCGCTCGAACAACAACGCCTTATCGATTCTCTGGACGAGCGTGTCGATCTTAGTGATTGGAATGTTCGCGTCGACCGCTGCGACTTCGGTCCGCAACGCCGGAACGACCGCCTCGGGGTTGGTCTGTGTGCGAACCTGAAAAGTCATGTAGCTAGCTACATCGATCGCCTGGAGGTGAGAAAAGTACGCGGTAGGCGGCGCCGCCCTCCGCAAGTCATTGTATTTTGCATCGCCTACGACCCCAATAATCTGGAAGTCTCGAGGCTTTGCGTCGCTGCCGAAGCGGAGGATCTTGCCCAGCGAATTGTCCTCGCCAAAAGCGTTACGTGCGAGCGTCTGATTGACTACGGCGACCTTCTGCCCGCTTGCATCATCGCGTTCATCGAGAACGCGCCCGGCCAGCGTCGGTATGCCGAGCGTGGCGAAGTAGCCCGGACCGACGAGATGTCTATGAAGATCAAACACCTCCTTGCCCGATGTGACGCCCGGGATCTTGATGCTCGAAGAACTTACTCCGTCGCCGACCGGTCCGTGCGACGAGAAACTCACTGCGCTAACACCGGGTATTGCCGCGATGCGTTCCTGCACTTGACGGTAATACTCAGCGAGCGGCGCGCCTTTGTAGCCGTTCAGTCCCGGCGCCACTGAAAACAGAAGCAGGTGCTCTCGCTCAAATCCGAGCGGAACGCTTTCGAGCTTTTGCAGCGTGCGTAAGAAAAGTCCCGCACCGACAAGCAACACCAAAGAGAGCGCAACCTGCGCCGCCACCAGCGCCTTTGCCAGTCTGGATCGCCGAGCCCCGAGCCTGCTGCCGCCGCCGCCTTCTTTCAATGCTGCCGTCAGGCTCATGCGTGTGGCGCTGAACGCAGGCGCAAGACCGAAGATAATACCCGTCAGAACAGCAACGCCCGCAGTGAAGAGCAGCACGCGTCCATTCACGCCGAGTGGAAGCGCAATGTTCTGCCGGCCGCTTGCGACCAGCGCGACGAGCAACTCGCTCATCCAGCGCGAAAGCAGCAACCCGAGCGTTCCGCCAATAGCAGCGAGCAAAAGAGATTCGGTCAGCAATTGCTGAATCAGGCGTCTTCGTTTCGCCCCGAGGCTGAGACGCACGGCGATTTCTTTCTGCCGCGCTGTTGCACGCGCAAGCAACAGACCCGCGACGTTCGCGCACGCGATCAAAAGCACCAACCCAACGGCGCCCATCAATACAAACAGCGGCTCAGAAAACTGCCTGCGAAGCTGGTCCAGGCCCTTGTTGCCCGCGGCGAGCTTGAGCGCCGGGCGGTTCTCTTGCTCTTTCTCCGATGTGATCATCGCATCGACGCTTTGATTGAAGATCACATCGAGCTCGGCGTGAGCTTGAGGGGCGCTCACATCTGGTTTCAGCCTGGCCATCACAACCAACCACCAGGTGCTCGCCTTTTCCCAATAAGCCGCGGCCGCCGCTTCTGCCTCGGCCCCGGACTGCCCGGGCTCGGCGAAATTCAAAGCTCGAACGAGCCGTGGGAACATGTGCAATGTAACCCAAATATCATTGTCTTCGCCTGGCTGGGTACCGAAGAATTCAGGCGGCGCAACGCCCACAAGAGTCAACGGAAGACTGTTGATCACGATCGTTTTGCCGACCACTGACTCATCGCCGCCGAGCTTACTCTTCCAGAAGTTGTAGGAGACTACTGCAACGGGCGGGGCCGTGGCCACATCGTCGCTCGGGAGGATGGGACGCCCCAGAACAGTTTGAACGCCAAGCCCTGTGAAGTAATTCCCGGACACCGGCTCGCTCGCCGCCGAATGAGGTTTGCCATCGAATTGCACGTTGAAGCCGTTTACATTCGCCGAGAAGGCGAATACGTCAGACAAGGTGGTGCTCTGGGTGCGTAACGCGTCGAACAGCGGATAGGGAACTGATTCGCTGATCCACCAGCCGCTCTGCGGGTCCTTGCGATTGGTGCCTTCGAGGTCTTCGACTATTGCCGGCCAACCCTTCGCCGTCCATGTCATAAGAAGGAGTTGTTGAGGATTCCGGACCGGCAGCGTTTTAAGCATCACGGCATCAACCACGCTGAAGATCGCGGTATTGGCGCCGATCCCCAATGCGAGGGTCAGCACAGCAACTGTGGTGAAGCCGGGATTCTTTCGCAGCATGCGAAACCCGTAACGAATGTCTTGTATGAATGTTTCCACGATAGGCAATCCTCTCTGATCGCGATAGGTTTCCTTGGTTTGCACAACGCCGCCAAAGCTCCGCCTCGCCGCGCGGCGCGCTTCTCCAATGCTCATCCCTCGGCTAACGTTCTCTTCGACGAGCATCTCCAGATGCAACTGGAGCTCTTCATCGAGGTCGTCGTCGAGACGCGTCTTGCCAAAGAAGCCGCGTACGCGCCAGGTAAGCACACGAATCCAATTCACATCGATCCTCCGAGTTTTCACTCCCAACCCGGCGCTAACTTACCAGGGTGCTGAAGCCCAACCGGCAGCCCTCGGGGGAGGGCCGATAATTCCACCAACGCAGTTGGTGGGATTGCGCCTGAATACGCGTCAATCGACTTTTCAGCTGCCTCATAGGCGCCGTCATTTGAACTCGTCACTCAGATCGCAGCACGATCATGGGATCAATCCTGGTTGCTCGACGAGCCGGCAGCCAGCTTGCGAGAAGCGCGGTTCCCGCCAACAGCAACGAAACTCCGCCGATGACGATCGGATCCCGCGGAGACATTCCGTAGAGCATGGTCTCAAGCAAGCGCGTCAGTGCCAGCGCGCCCGCGATTCCCACAACGATCCCGCCCAGCACAAAACTCATTACCCGACCGACAACCAGTCTAAAGATCGTATATGTGTCGGCGCCAACCGCGATGCGAATGCCGATTTCGCGCTTCCGCTCGCTGACGGAATACGAGATCACTCCGTAGATTCCGACTGCTGCCAATACGACCGCCAGGCCCGCCAGCAAACCCATCAAGGTCGAAGCCATGCGAGGGCGGTCGATTGACTGCGAATAAAGGTCGTCGATCGTCGAGATGCTTGAAACCGGTTGATCCTTGTTGACCGACCACACCGCGCTTCGCACTGTCGATGCCATCGTTACTGGATCCTGCTCACAACGAACAGCGATCCGTATCGTTCCCCATAGCCCAGGCCCGCCAGAAGCCGCGCTTTGCACGAAGTTGAAGTACGCCTGCGGCTCGACCCGCTGATCCAATGAGTCAAACTTCACGTCGCCGATCACGCCAACCACTTGAAAACGCGGAAAGCGGAAACCAGGTGGGATCGCACCCTCGACCAGGTGCTCCGGGGGACCGATCTGAATGGTCCGGCCGACAGGGTCTTCATTGTCCCAAAATCGTTTTGCCGCAGTTTGATTGATCACTGCCACCGGTGTGTTTGTCGCGCCGTCTTGCTCGCCGAGAAATCGTCCGTGAATGAGCGGAATCCGCAAAGTCGAAAAATAACCGGCGCTCACGATGCCGCATTGAAACACCGGCGCGTCCTCAATCCTCTCGGGCAAAGGCCTGTCGAGCAGCGTGACTGGCCCGGTTCGGAGCATCGATGCAAACGGCATGGATGTGGAAGCGGCAGCCGATTCCACGCCGGGCAGCGACCGAACTCGTTCGACTATGGCTTGCAGATAATCGGCCGATTTTCGCGAGTCGTGAGACCTTTCAGGCAGGTTGATCCCGACCGCAAGCACATGGTGCGGATCGAATCCAAAGTCGACGTTATGAAGCCGGACAAAGCTCTTGACCAGCAACACAGCGCCAGCCACCAGTACCAGCGCAACCGCGACCTCGAGGG
>DATLWF010000549.1:0-4230 GCA_035576605.1 Blastocatellia bacterium
GACGCGCGGCAGAAGATTGCAGGATGGCGAGACCCAGGTGAAGATTCATGGCCAGATAGTGCAGGTCCGCGCTCACATAGAAAGCATCACCAGTCTCTCGGCTCACGCGGACGCAGGAGAGATCATGCGATGGCTTGGTGGATTCAAGCGGCCCCCGCGCAAGACTTTCGTCGTTCACGGTGAGGTAGGTTCAGCGACAGCACTGCGCGATCGGATCGTTAATGAACTGGGATGGGAGGTGGTGATTCCCACTTACAAAGAGATCGTCGAGTTGAGTTGATACCACCACTGTTACACCGTGCATAACGGGCTCTTCCGTAGAGATTCAGTCAAAGTACCGCGACTGAGCGCGGTGTTGCCGCTCGACTTCCTCGAGCAGGGCCTCGGGTGAAAGCCCGTCGGCAGCGACATCCAGCTTGGCTGAAATCGGTTGAGCGATGCGTGCCGCAAGGGCGCTACGATTGGGTTCCTGCAGCTCGAATCTCCGCCTCAAGAACGTTTCAACCGCGCGAAGGTCCTGCTCGCTCAGGCGCCGCGTGTCGGCGACGAACGGAGCGGGCGCCGTGCGTTCGATTCGCCGCTGCTCGATCTCCGAAACCTTGATGATCTCGTTGAGCGAAGGCGCCTCGGTCGCGCGTTCTTTCACGACGACTGTTCCGGCTACGAAGTCGCCCACGCGCTTGGACCTTGCGCTGAAGATTATCGACACGACGCCGATCGCATACGAACCGAATGGCTGAAGGTCGATCGCAAGGCGCAACACGTTTCTTACAAACACCTCAAAGAACCTGACAGGCCGGCCGTCTTCCCGCACGACTCGCAATCGCATCATTCGCTTGCCTGGGGTCTGCCCGCTCCACAGCGTTTCGAACGCGACGAAGTACCCCCAGTAGACCGCGAACACCGCCAGCACAGTAAGCGCCGCAGTCCACACGCCCATCGAGGCGAATAATCGCCAGTCGCTAAGCGCTCCGGCGGCGACTACGATAATGAGAATCACGACAGCTTGAATAAGATGATCAATTGCGGCAGCGAGGAAGCGATTGCCGATGTTGGCGAGCACGTAGTGAAGCTCGACCCGTTCGGGCGTCTCGATTATCAGTTCGTCGTCAAGCATCGCAGCCCGTTGGAAGTCTTGTGTCTTGGCGTCCTCTGTGTTCCTCTGCGCCTTCGCGTTCCTTTGCGTCTTCGCGCGAAACCAGGGTTTGGAATTCGGGTTTCGCGCAAAGACGCAAAGGAACGCAAAGCCGCGAAAGGGGTCAAAGTGGTCAGGAACTGGATGCCGGCTTCTGATCTCTGACCTCTGACTTCTGATTTCTGATTTCTTCCAGTTTCGGCAGCACCAAAGCCAAAACCTTTGAATGTGTTTCCTGCGCCGACCCGCTGGCGTCAACCACCAGGATGCGTGAGGGCTCACTCCTCGCCATCCTCAAATATCCTGATCTCATCCTCTCGTGAAAGTCCGCGTGTTGTTCGTCAAACGCGCCAAGCAGTCCTCCGACCGGCCGCGAGCCCAACCGTGTACGAGCCATCGCCGGATCGAGATCAAAGACTATTGTGAGATCGGGCACCAAACCACCGGTCGCGAACCTGTTTAGCTTTGCGACCATTTCCAGATCCAATCCGCGCCCGTACCCTTGAAACGCAACGGTTGAGTCGGTGTAGCGGTCCGAGATCACGATTTGGCCCGCTTCGACTGAAGGCTTGATCAATTCAGCTACGTGCTGGGCGCGCGCGGCGACATACAGTAGAAGCTCGGTGGTTGGCGCTATGTGTATGCTTGCATCCGATATCAGCAACCGGCGTATGCCCTCTCCGATTTCCGTGCCGCCGGGTTCGCGGGTGACGACGACTTCGAAGCCCCGCTGTTTGAGTTGCTCGGCGAGCGGTTCGCGCTGCGTGCTCTTGCCACAGCCGTCTATTCCCTCAAAAGTGATGAACAGTCCGCTCATAAGACATCCAAACTACTTGGGCTGCCGAAGGGCAGCCCGAAGATTTCTGACAGAAGTTGTTCGCTTGGCAGGCAGGGCTTCAGGGCTTCTCCTGTGCCGCCGCCGTGCTGGCTTGAGGCGGCGCGGACGGCTCAGCCGGGTGCTGCTCGCGATCAGAAGGCCCGAGTGGCCGGCTGTAGTGATAGTCGCGCACGCCTCCGCGCGGCAACGACACGGTGGAGATTGCGTGCTTGAAAATCAGTTGCTCCTGCGATCCTGCTTCCAGGATCACCGAGTACTTGTCAAAACTCTTGATCCGCCCTGTGAGCTTGACGCCGCTCATAAGATAGATCGTGATGTTGCTGCGTTCCTTCCGGGCACTGTTGAGAAAGCTGTCTTGTATTGTGTTTTGTTGTTGTATTGGTTTTTCCATCTTGTTGAACTCCCCAACGAAAAATTTTTCAGGGTGATTGAAAACTAACACAAAGAACTTTGCGTGAGCAAGAGTCTGCGCCTCAAGGGCGCCCATCAGATTTTCGCGCATACCCACTGCTGCCGCCTGGGTTTTGAGCGAAGAGCTGACGCCACCGGCTGCGTTGCTTGACAGCGCATCACTCGTCACCTACAAGTAACCTCCGTAGTTGAGCGTTTAGAATGTCTTCAAACGTTGACCTCATAACCAGCGGAGACCACTCCGATCCCTTCTCCTTTCTCGGCATGCACCAAACCGAGGCCGGCGCAGCGAGCCCGATCGTCGTCCGCGCCTTCATCCCCGGGGCCGAACAAGTCTGGGTGATCGAGGCGAACCAGCCAAACACCCAGCACTCGATGCACAAGGGCGGCGATGAAGGCTTCTTCGAACTGACTTTCCAGGACCGACATGAGAAATTCCCCTATCGCCTGAAAGCAGCCAACCGATTTGGCGACACCTGGGAATTTCATGACCCGTACAGCTTCCTTCCGCTGCTCTCAGATTACGATCTCCACTTGATGGCCGAAGGAACTCACTATCGGAACTATGAAAAGCTGGGCTCGCACGTGCGCGTGGTCGATGGCGTTCGCGGGGTGCATTTTGCCGTGTGGGCGCCGAACGCGAAGCGAGTCAGCCTTATCGGCGACTTCAATCAGTGGGACGGCCGCCGTCATCCGATGCGCCTTCACGCGGGCGCGGGCATCTGGGAAATCTTCATTCCAGGGCTTCGCGAAGAGACGGTCTATAAGTTCGAGATCAAGTGGCGGCGTTTCGGTTTCATCACCCAGAAGACCGATCCCTACGGGTTCTACTTCGAGCGCCGCCCGAAGACCGGCGCGATCGTTTATGACATCAACCAGTATCACTGGCGCGATGACGATTGGATGCAGCAGCGCACGGCTAAGAACGGGCTCGACTCGCCGCTCTCAATTTACGAGGTGCATCTCGGCTCGTGGATGCGAGCGCCCGAAGAGGGCAACCGTTATCTGACTTATCGTGAGCTTGCCCACAAACTGGTCGAGTACGTCAAGCAGATGGGCTACACCCACCTCGAGCTGCTGCCTGTGACCGAGCACCCTTACGGCGGGAGCTGGGGTTATCAGACCGTCGGCTACTACGCGCCCACTTCGCGCCACGGTGAACCTCACGAGTTCGCGTACTTTGTCGATTACTGCCATCGCAACGGTATAGGCGTGATTCTGGATTGGGTTCCGGCCCACTTCCCAAAAGACGGGCACGGGCTGGCCTACTTCGACGGTACGCATTTGTACGAGCACGCCGACCCGCGCAAAGGCGAGCACCAGGAGTGGGGCACCTTGATTTTCAACTACGGGCGGAACGAGGTGCGAAACTTCTTGCTGGGCAACGCGCTGTTCTGGTTGGAGAAATATCACATCGACGGGCTGAGGGTTGACGCGGTGGCGTCGATGCTCTACCTGGATTATTCGCGCAAGGAGGGTGAGTGGGTCCCGAACATTCACGGCGGGCGCGAAAACCTCGAGGCCGTCGACTTCATCAGGAAGTTCAACGAGCTCGTTCATGTACATCATCCCGGCGCGATGACATTCGCCGAAGAATCAACGTCGTGGCCGCTGGTCTCGCGGCCGACGTACGACGGTGGGCTGGGGTTCGATTTCAAGTGGAACATGGGATGGATGAACGACACTCTGAAATACTTTGCGATGGACCCGATCGACCGGAAGTATCATCACGGTAAGCTGACTTTCAGCCTGATGTATGCATTCAGCGAGAACTTCGTGCTGCCGCTTTCACACGACGAAGTTGTTCACGGCAAACGATCGCTGCTGGACAAGATGCCCGGCGACA
>DATLWF010000550.1:0-3097 GCA_035576605.1 Blastocatellia bacterium
TTGGCGCCGATGCCGAGGGCCAGCGACAGCACTGCCACCGCCGTGAAGCTTTTGTGCTTGAGCAGCATTCGCAAACCGTAACGCAAGTCTTGAAGCATCTTTTCCCCCAATAACGATGTTGGTCAGGCCGCTCGATCACGACATAGTCTACGGTCCTGATGCTGCGGCAAGAAGATGGTTAGAGCAACCCTTGTACCCGCTGAGGCGATCTCCGATCACCTGCCGGCCATAGCCCATATCCGCCACTGCCGCTGATCTTAATCAACGCAGCCATCACCATCGCGACCTTCTCCGGTGTCCAGGCGCGACCGCTGTTTTTTCAAAGGTGGGAAGGCTTTGCTCGGATGTGGGATCGCGGCAAGGGTGCGTTCGAAGGGGTGACGTCCAGCGCAGATCGCAGAACCGCCGGACCTGACCCCGACCTTGCGGGACAATCACTCACGTCGTCGTAGCTCGGTCCGTCCCTGGGAAATCCGTTCTCAGAATCGAACAACCAAACTGTCTGACCACATTGGAACTCGGGCGTTTCCCTCGTGTTCGCAATGTTTAGCCCAGTCACCGCCGTTGGCACGAAGATTGGTAAGTGATCCCCAGTCATCCAGATGCTTTGCTTGTATGAATCTTCGAATTTTGAGATTCGAGACTCTCAGTTTTTTTGGACGGATAACACTTATGCGACGTCACGCGTCTACATCTAGTGCGAAGGGGCGAACGGGTTAGTGACAGGAGGATAAACGATGAGGAAGATGATTCTCTTCTTGACGGTTCTTGTTCTTGGTTGTTGGTTGATCTTCGAACCCGCCGGTGCGCAAGAAAGAAAGCACCGCGGCACTAGCATCTCCACAGACGGTGAAAGGACGATCACCGATTGCGGTCAGATCAGAATGCGGATCGGAGACGGTGAAACGGTTCGGTCGCAACTGGTGCAGTCTGTTCCGAGGTCAGCGGTCTCCGCTCTCCAGGTTCGCTCCTCCAGGAACGGCGGCATCCAAGTGCAAGGCTGGAGCCGCGATGAGTATTCAATCACCGCGTGCCTGGCGGCTGGTGGTGACAACGCGAACGAAGCAAAGGCGCTCCTCGACCAGCTCCGGCTGTCGGTCAGCGATGGCAAAGTAACGGTCGAAGGACCGAGCTCGCAGGAATGGGTAGCTTACTTGATCATTCAGGCTCCCAATGGAGCGGTCCTGGACCTGGCCGGGGTCAACGGTCCCGTCGGTGTGAGCGACTTCACGGGAAACATCCAGGCCCGGAACCAAAACGGACCGATTAGTTTTCACGGCGTCAGCGGCCAGGTCCGCGCTGAGGTCCAGAACGGTCCGATTACTGTCACCGGCAGTGGGGGCGATTTTCACTTGAGCGCCCAGAATGGTCCACTCACCGTTGAGTTGGACGGCAATCAGTGGTCAGGTGGGGAGCTCGAAGGAAGTACACAGAACGGGCCGCTCACGCTGAAGCTGCCCGACAGCTATCTGTCATCGGTACGCGTCGACGCTTCGAAGCATTCACCTGTTGAGTGCAGAGCGATTCAATGCCAGCAGGCCGTGCGGACGTGGGATCGTCCAAGCGTGATTCAATTTGGCGACGCAACGCCGGTCATCCGTCTGTCCACCATCAATGGACCCGTCACGATTGTGTCGCCCGGCGGCAAGAGGTGAGGAGGGACGATAGAAGATCGAGGATGGAAGATTGAGGGTTGAGGATCGAACAAGCCGAGGATAGAGGATTGAGGATAGAAGATTGAGGGTTGAGGATCGAACAAGCCGTTCGCGATCCTCCATCATCCATTCTCCATTCTCCAGATCACGGGGGACCATGCAAACATTATTGCAAGACGTGCGTTATGGTCTGCGAATCCTGCTCAAGAAGCCCAGTTTCACCGCCATCGCCGTGCTCACGCTCGCACTCGGCATCGGCGCGAACACCGCTATCTTCAGCGTCGTCAATGGTGTGCTGCTTCGGCCTTTGCCACTCCTTGAGCCGGATCGGCTGGCGACCTTCTGGCTTTCGGCGCCCGAGAAGGGATTGACCGAAGTAAATATCCCGCAGGGCCTGTTCTCGTACTATCGCGAACGCAGCCACGCGTTTGAAAGCATGGCTGCCTACGACACCGGAAGTCTGTCTTTGACGGGCGCGGGCGAGCCGGAGCGATTGAGTTGCGCAAACATCACCTTCGACTATTTCAGTGTGCTTGGGCGGGAGCCACAGATCGGCCGCGCCTTCCTCGCGCAAGAGGACACACCGGGCAACAACAACGTTGTCATTCTGAGCTTCGAATTATGGCAGCGGCGATTCGGCGGCGACCCGGAGATCCTGGGAAAGTCGATCAACCTTAACAATCGGCCAACCGTGGTCGTCGGGGTCATGCCATCAGGATTCGACTTTCCGCACCCGGCCGAGCGATCCGACTTCCCGCACATCGAGCTGTGGGTCCCGCTCGGACTCGACCCGCAGAACAATTCCTACTGGAACTACTCGGTCACCGGCAGACTGACGCCCGGCGTGACCACCGCGGACGCGCAACGTGAAATCGCCGCGCTGGCGGATGCCTTTTTTCGAGAGCACAACTTTTCTAAAGAAGGCGAGACGGGGACTCTCGCAGTCGTGGTGCCGCTCACACAGAAGATTATCGGCGGCGTGCGAACACAGTTGCTGGTGCTGCTGGCCGCGGTCGGCTTTGTTCTTCTGATTGCTTGTTCCAACATCGCAAACCTCTTACTGGTGCGAGCCACGTCGCGCAGCCGCGAGATGGCGATTCGTAATTGCCTCGGTGCGAGTCGCCGACGGATCATCGCGCAATTGCTGATCGAAAGCCTGCTGTTGGCCCTGGCCGGGGCCGGCGGCGGGTTGTTGCTGGCCGCCTGGGGAGTTGATGGGATCAAGTCTCTGTCAGGGGCAGGTATCCCTCGGCTAAATCAGGTGCGGTTCGATTGGCCGGTATTGTTATTCACCGTCGGCGCGGCGTTGCTGACTGCTCTGGTGTGCGGACTGGCGCCGGCCGTGCGAGCCTCACGAGTCAACCTTCAACAAGCGCTCAAGGAAGGCGCTCGCGGTACGGCTTCGGCTTCGAGCAAGCGCTTGAACGATGCGTTCGTCATCG
>DATLWF010000551.1:0-4326 GCA_035576605.1 Blastocatellia bacterium
ATGAGCGCCGCCCAGTCCTGATCTCGAGTGCTTGTCTCTCTGGAGTCCTGGGGTGACGCCAAATGCCTTTCCCCCTCGTGTAAGTCTACGGCAGCCTGCGTGCTAATGGATTCGCATTAAAGGAATTCACTCTTCTTTTTCGCCGACAATTTGTCACACAACTCGATGATACAACAATGAGATGGAGACCCTAAAGTCAATTACTGCAATTCCATTGAAATCGAGTGCTGTCTCGGCTGGAGTTGGCTAAGCCGGTTCCCGATCCAATACCTGAATCCTTATCTCTACTGGGGCAAAGTCCGCCGCGTCCGCGCTGACCAGGTAGTAGTCGGTTTTTCCGAGCAATCCTGTTAGAGCGGTCTTTATGTCGTTGCCGTGCAGGTGCCCGTACACGCACACATTTGTCTTGTATTCGTCAATCAACTCGGTGAAACCCGACGATTGTTGGACCGCGTTTGTGGGAGGATAATGCAGCGCGACTATCAAAGCATCGAACTCGCTCTCGCGGCCGCGGAGTGAGGCGAGTGCCGCGCGCAAGCGCCCGAGTTCGCGCCCATAGATTTTCTCATCTGACTCTTCGAAGTGTGAATCGTTAGGACAAATCCACCCGCGCGTGCCGGCCATGGCAATACGATTCACGATGATCGAGCTGGCCTGGAGGGTCTTGATCGATGGGTGCAGCGCGCGGCTCATCTTCGACTGTGTTTGCCACCAATAGTCGTGATTGCCTTTGACCATCAGCTTGAGCCCTGGCATTTGTCCTATGCGTTCAAGGTCGGGCAGGGCGTCTTCCAGTCGCATAGCCCAGCTCGTGTCTCCGACGACCAGCACCACGTCGTCGTTACGCACGGTTCCCTCCCAGGCGTCGAATATCTTTCGATCGTGGTCGCGCCAGTGCTCTCCGAAACGCTCCATGGTCTTGCCTGTGCCGCCGGCAAGGTGAAGGTCGCCAATCGCGAATACTCTCATCAGTGGAATGATACAGGACGAGAGGCCAGAAGTCAGAGGTCAGAAGTCAGAGGTCAGAAGTCAGAGGTCAGACCTACGGCTACGAAGTGAGCCGTAGAGGAGTTTCAATATGGGATTTTGTGTCATATTGGAGAGTGAAGACTGCGCATAGGAATCCGATTCCGCCAGCAACACTATTACCCGCGCGGTCCTGTGCTTCCGACCTCTGACCTCTGACTTCTGACCTCTGGCTTCTGACCTCTGGCTTTAGAGCGGAAGCCGAAGTCGAGCTTCACATCCGTGTGCGTCTCGCCGATTCTCGAGTGTCAACGTTCCGCCGTGCGCTTCGGCAATCTGGCGGCTCAACACCAGGCCGATTCCCGACCCTCCGGGCTTGGTGGTGAAGAAGGGAACGAACAGATTGCTTGTATTCGAGAGACCTGGCCCTTCATCTTCGACCCACACCTCGATGTGTCCGATGGTCCGCCGCCATCCGACTCTCACTCGGCCTCCGGTCTCCAGCGAGGCGTCGACGGCGTTGCGCACGAGGTTTATTAATAGCTGCTCGAGTTGATCACCGTCCGCGCGGATCGTTATCTCCGGACCGGCGCCCAGCTCGACGTTCATCCTAGTTTCGAGGCTTACGACTCGCGTGACCAGCGCGCCGATGCTGAGTGGTTGTAGTCTTGGCAACGGAAGCCGCGCGAGCCTCGAGTAGGCTTCCATAAACCGATTCAGCGAAGCGGCTCTCGCAGCGATCACCCCAAGCCCGCGGCGCATGTCTTCCTTCCAGTCGGCGGGCTGGGTCTCGCGGACGACCAGGCTTTCGAGGCTGCCGGCGATCGACTTTATTGGAGCGAGCGAGTTGTTAAGCTCGTGGCCGAGCACTCGAACCAGGCGCTGCCACGCCTGACGCTCTTCTTCACGAAGCGCGCGGCTCAGATCAGACAGCACCAGCAACTGATGCGGCGCGCCTCGCTCACGAAAAGTGCTGCGATGCACCTCCCACCGCCCGGCTCCCCCGGGAAATGACATCTGAAGCGTGCTGGGACTTTCGCCGTCGAGGCAATTGGCCAGGCTCAGGTCCGCGGCGCTCTTGCCCATCAGCCGCTCGGCGGGTTGAGCCAACAGCCGCTCCCCAGCGCGATTAACGAGCCTGAGCTTTTGATCGCCATCGAACGCGAAGATAGCAACCTCGATCTCGGCCATCACCGTTCGGAGCAGTGCAGTAGCTTCCAACGCCCCAAGCCGCTGTTCGCGCAGAATCTGCCCGAGGAAGTTCACCTCGAGCATTGCCTCGCCCAGAGCATCGTCGCGAGCAGCGCCGCGGGCGCGAATCGAGAAGTCGCCCTCGCGCAACGCAGCCAGCAAATTTGAAAGAGTCTGAAGCGGAAAAACGACTCGCTCGCGCACGGCGTGGGAGAAACCAAACCAGAAACCGACGATCACCACTGTCAGAGTCCACTGTAGTCGTGCCGGGTATGGACCGTCCCACAGGAGAATGAGTGCTACCAGCACCGCCGGGAATCCCGCCGCAAGCGCCATCGCCAGTATTCGACGGTCGTGCGTGGTTGTGTGACGCATACGCGAGACACGCGATTCCTTCTTCGAGGTTTTGGAAGACTTCGTACGCGAGGGGGCTTTAGGTTCGGACGACGTGTTGGTTGACGACGCCGATCGCGATTGGGCGTTCGGCTCGTGTTGCGAGCCGGGTGTGATTAAGGTGGGATTAGCCCCGCTTGCATCAGCCTCTTTGTCTAGGAGTCGTCCGATCTCAAGTTCCACTATTAGTTGCACCCTTGCGAGCCTGAATTCGAGACATCGGCGCTATCTTTGTGTACGGCTGATGATCGGCAGTGTCACCGGTGACTACGGGCCAGGGCAGCACCTGAGTGGCGCGTGCTTTGTAGTTCTTCATAGCCCGAACCGTTGAAGCCGTCTGTAGAGAGCGCTGCGACTTAGACCAAGCTTCTCCGCCGCGCGACTCACGTTGCCGTCGCACTGCGCGAGAGTCCTCTGGATCAGGAAGGCCTCGACCTCCTCCAGACTCATGTCTTCGAGTCTGCGGGAGACTTCGCGCCCGGATTGCAAGCCCAGATCGCGAGGCTCCAGAGTGGCTCCCAGAGCCATTAGCACGGCGCGCTCGATGGCGTGATCCAACTCGCGCACATTGCCGGGCCACGCGTGTTTCAGGAGAGCCTGCATCGCAGCCGGGTGGAAACCTTCAACGTTCTTGCGGTAGCGCTGTTCGTGCTGACGAAGAAAGTGCATCGCCATCAGCGGAATGTCTTCACGGCGGTCGCGAAGCGGGGGCAGATGAATCTCGACTGTGTTGAGCCGGAAGAGCAGGTCCTGGCGGAAGCGGCCTGCCGAAACTTCTTCGCCCAGGTCGGCGTTGGTCGCGGAGATGATCCTGGCGTTTGCACGCCGGGTCTTTGAGGACCCGACCCGTTCAAACTCTCCCGTCTCGAGCACGCGAAGAAGCTTTGGTTGATGCTTTATCGGAAGGTTGGCGATCTCGTCCAGGAAGAGGGTTCCGCCCTCGGCCATCTCGAATCGGCCAACCCGGTCCGCTTTTGCGTCGGTGAACGCACCCTTAACATGGCCGAACATTTCGCTTTCAAAGACGCCTTCGGAGAGCCCGCCGACGTTGACGGTGACCATCGGCTTTGAAGCGCGGCTGGAGACTACGTGAAGGGTCTGCGCGACGACTCCCTTGCCGGTGCCGTTTTCGCCGCTGATGAGCACGTTGGCGTCCGAACCGCCGACGCGTTCGATGATCTGAAGCACGGGCTGCATGGCCGGCGACTCGGCGATGAGCTTGGGTTTTCCCTCGTCGCGAAGTATTCGGTTTTCAGCTTCGAGCCGCTGGCCTCTTCTCAGCGCCTGACCGAGTTCCGCCTGAGTGTGGACAATGGTCAGCAACCGGGCATTGTCCCAAGGCTTCTGAATAAAGTCGCTCGCCCCGCGGCGCATCGCCTCGACCGCGACGTCAACGCTGCTCCAGGCGGTCATCACAACCACCGGAAGCGTGCTGTCGACCTTTTGAATCCGCGTGAGCATGTCGAGGCCTTCCTGCCCGGAGGTCGTGTCCCGAGTGTAGTTGAGGTCCATCAACAGGACGTCGAAGTCTCGCTCCTCAATCGCCTTGATTATGTCGACAGGCCTCTTGACGGTTTCAATATAATAACGTTCGGATTTGAGGAGTAGACGAAGCGCCTCCAGTACGTCTGCCTGATCGTCGGCGATCAACACTCTGGGCGTGAATGATTCCTGCGCTTTCATCTCTGATACCAGTGGGTCGTGCTTATATTAACCTTAGCGCGAGTCGAAAACTAGCCGTGTTTACGGCTCCGATGGTTGGTAGGGAAGTAGGAG
>DATLWF010000552.1:0-3671 GCA_035576605.1 Blastocatellia bacterium
GAGGTCGTCGAGATCCCCGCAGATCCACGTGGAAAGGCAGCTTGCGCACAATCCGCGCCGAACTTGCTCGCATCACGCTCACCTTGCCACTCGGGCACGGGTTGGGGCGGACGCCAGCGATTGGCGCCGACCGGCGCCGCGGCGTAGGGAATCCCCTTGAAGCTGGAGACATCCCCTTCGGTCACGCCGCGCACGATTCCGGAGGCGGTGCGAACTGTCGGCGATGCGGCCGGGGCAGTAGTAACAACCGTTTTCGGCGTCGCGCGAGTCGTTGTGTTGTCTGGCTCGCTCTTGTTGGTGTTTTGCGCGCTTGCCGAAGTAAAAAGGCCGGCTGCCAGCAGTAGACTGAGCACGATGAAAGAAATCCGAAACTTCTTGCTCATAGAATTTGCTCCAGTGCTTACAAGGGGCTAGAAATTCAGCATGGCGCTGCGCGAGATCGTGATTGTCTGAAGTCGAAGGCTCTTATTTTTTCTCAAAGACTTCCTTCGCCACAGCGATGGCGCTTACCGCGTTTGGCCAGCCCGCGTAAAACGCGAGGTGAGTGATGGTCTCGATCAACTCTTCCTTCGTCACGCCGTTTTCGTACGCCTTGACGAGGTGAGACCGGAGCTGGTCTGGACGGTTCATCGCGATCAGTGCGGCCACCGTCACCAGACTTCGGTCATGCTTCGACAGCTGCGGGCGTTCCCAGACGTCGCCATAAAGGACGTCATCAGTGAGTTCCGCCAACTTGGGGGCAAAGTCGCCGATCGCTTTTTGAGACGGCCGAGGCTGCGCGCCGGGCGGGGGCATCGCCGGACCTTGAGCGCGGACCGTCGCGCTATACTGCGCGTCGCTGACTTTCTCCATCCATTCGACGGCCTTGCCGTCGAGCGCTTCGACGATTCCGATGTGCGCCATCGAACTGTTCGGCGCGGCCCCGTGCCAGTGCTTCTGACCGGGAGGAATCCAGACCACATCCCCCTGCCGGATTTCGTCTACCGGGTCGCCCCAGCGCTGGACCCGGCCAGTTCCGGCAGTCACGATCAGGACTTGGCCTAGTGGGTGGGTGTGCCATGCGGTGCGTGCGCCGGGCTCGAACGTGACAAGGGAGCCTGAGGTGCGCGCCGGGGCGTTCGCTTGGAATAGAGGATCGACGCGTACTGAACCGGTGAAGTTGTCGGCCGGCCCCTGCCGGGAGGCCTGCGAGCCTCTGCGAGCAATTCTGATTGCCTGCGAATCTTGGCCCGACGCGGAGGTGGCCCCCGCCTTATTCGTCTGGGCGGACGTTGAGGCGAGCAGAGAAAGCGTCATGGCCGTCGCGGCGAGCAGTTTAATTTCCGTCCTTTCGATCATAATCTCTTCACGTGGCGATCAGGTATTCCGCGTAGCCTCACTGAGAAATTTAACCATTGCCGGATCGCGATGGTCGAAGAAAAGGCTCTCACCGGCCTCCAGCGTGGCTATCAACTCCATATCGGACACGTCCAGATCAAAACAAATATGTTGAAGTTCTCCGCCATTCGTTCCTTGCGCACGGACTTTGGAATCACGACGATGTCTCGATGTGTCAGCCACCTGAGAATGACCTGAGCGACCGTCTTACCGCGCTTTTCTGAAATAGATACGAGGACTTCGTTATGGAAAATATTGTTCTTTCCCTCGGCGAACGGACCCCACGATTCGATCTGGATGTTGTTTTCTTGGAGAAACTTCTGTGTTTCAACTTGCTGATGGAAAGGATGCGTTTCGATCTGGTTTACGGCTGGTACGACCTCCTGTTGAACGATGAAATCCATTACGCGGTCAGGATGAAAGTTGCTGACCCCGATCGCTCTGATACGGCCTTCACGGTACAGCTCTTCCATCGCACGCCACGCCCCGTAAACATCGCCGTAGGGCTGATGAATAAGATAAAGGTCGAGATACTCGAGCTGAAGGCGCTTCATTGACCGTTCAAACGCGGCCTTTGTCTTCTCGTATCCCGCATCCGCGATCCACAGCTTGGTAGTTACGAAGAGCTCTTTGCGCTGGACGCCGCTCGTCTTGATAGCATTGCCGACCGACTCCTCATTCCCGTACGACGCGGCGGTGTCGATGAGGCGATAGCCGACATCGATTGCATCCCGCACACTGCGTTCGCATTCCGCCGGGTTCGCGATCTGGAAAACACCAAAGCCTAAGATCGGCATCTTCACGCTGTTATTCAACACAACATATTTCATGATTCTTCTAATTCCTACCTTCGAGTCACCGTCCCTGATCGCGCACCGGCAATACGCTCGTTAGAGCGCGAGGAGCCAGGCGCATGGCCTCGCTTTCTCGAGCCTTCTCTTCTCGATGTTCGTAGAATTCATATTAGCGGCTGGTGGAAAATGAGAGGTATGACGATACTGACGAATCATTGAACGATCCTGCAAATCCTCCGAGTTTAATGTTTTCACTGAGGCAATTAAAAAGGTAACATGGGATGTATGAAAAGACTGGATTCAAGACGAGAAACGCAAAGGGTGCGAAGCAACCGTGACGAACTTATTGAGCGGATGGCGACAGCCGTGCCTACCGACGGGACTATAGAGGTGTTCCCCGACTTCCGTCTCAGCCGTGCATCCAGCCCGTCGGAACCAGTGCGATCGGTGTACGAGCCTTCCTTCTGCTTCGTCGCTCAGGGCAAAAAACGGGCACTTCTCGGCGGAGAGATATTTCGCTACGATCCGAACCACTACTTGATATTCACGGTCGATCTGCCGGTTGCCTTTCAGGTTGAGCAAGCGTCGGAAGAGAAACCTTATCTCGGTTTCCGATTAGGCTTGGACCCCGCGGTCGTGGCCTCGGTTGCGATGGAATCGGATATTCAGATCAAAAAAGGCGACGCGAGCACAAAGGCAATGAACGTTAGTTCGGTCGATGCCGATCTGCTCGACGTGATCGTCAGATTGGTCCGGCTCGTCGAAACGCCTGCTGAGCGCAAGGTTCTTGCTCCGCTGATCATAAAAGAGATCATTTATCGGCTTTTGATTGGAGGCCAAGGCGCCCGGCTCACTCATATTTTAGCTTCGCGCGGAGACACCCGACGCATCTCGAAGGCGATCGGCCACCTGCGAGAGCATTTTGAGCAGCAGTTGAAGATGGAAGAAATTGCGCGTGAACTGGGGATGAGCGCGTCCGGCTTTTACCATCATTTCAAGTCGGTCACATCGATGAGTCCCCTCCAGTTTCAAAAGCATCTCCGCTTGCAGGAAGCACGCCGATTAATGCTGGGCGAAGACATGGATGCCGCGAGCGCAGGGTTCCGCGTAGGCTATGAGGACCCCTCACATTTCAGCCGCGAATATAAGAGGCATTTCGGGGCGCCACCACAGGGCGATATTGCAAGCCTTCGTAGCCGCCTTGAAGCTTAAGAAGGTGAGCATTCAAAGTCGCTATGAAGGAGTTGGATAGAAGTTCACCTAACTATTGCTAAGCGGAAACGTGAAGATGTCGACTTTTATCAGGATGTGCTCTACATCAAACACATGAAACCCGATGAAGATCGAGAAGTGCCTTTGAACGATACTGCTGGCGAACTCTTACGCGAGATGATGCAAGCCGATCGAGTGGGCGGCGAGTTTCTTTTCACCAATCCAAAGACCGGCACGAGGTACACAACAATCAAGACAGCCTGGCTCACTGCTTGCCGAAACGCCGGG
>DATLWF010000553.1:0-6078 GCA_035576605.1 Blastocatellia bacterium
GGGCGGGGTGCTTCCGAGAAACACGACCGTCTTGCCCTTCACGTTCCTGCCCTCGTAGTCGTTGTGCTTCGCGAGCGGCGCGTTCAAACCGTAGCCCACGAACTCAATTTGATCCGACGCGAGGGTGCGCTTGCCGCCGACGTTCGAAGGAAAGTTGACGCCCTCTTTATTCTTGAACGTGCGAGTCTGGCCGCCCGCTTCGACGGTGATTGTGGAATTGTTATCGCTCTTGACCCCGAGCACCGCGACTTGTTGGAAAAATGAACCGTTGGGGCCACCGGGTTTGACGCCCCAGGATCGCAGGCGCTCTGCAATGTAGCCGGCTGCAAGTCCGAGTCCTTCGGTGTAGGTGTTGCGACCCTCGAGCTCATCGGAAGCCAAATAGGTCAACCACTCCTTGAGGTCTTCCTGGGTAATCGCATCCCGCCCGTTGCTCTTTGCCGTGACGGTTGAGAACGTGAAAGCGGCTACCAGAGCCAGTTGTGTGATGATGGCAGTCAGCTTGCGACAATTCAGCATGAAACCTCTCCTTTGCGCGAGTTCTTCTGCGGATTCTCTTATACGTCCGGAACTCGATCGGCGCTACAAAAAACGAGCTTCGTCACGGCTCTCTCGGCCCGGACAGACAGACGTTTGTCTCTGGAATTCTCACGGGGTTATTCATTTCTTAGTTAACTAGCGGAGCTTTGAACGTCAAGCTATTTCGGGGAACATCGCTGTGGGAATCAGGCTAACCTGGGAGCCGGTCCCGGTTGTTTCGCTTCAGGAGTGGTAGGAGGACGGTCCCGCTGGAGAACCCGGTGGATTCGGAGGCTCATGAGTTTTGATTGTTCAAAGACGCTGCGAACGGCCGAGAGGCATCTGTCGCGAGGCAGAATCACCGGAGCAATCGAAGAATATCGCAAGCTGGTTAACTGGGACCCGACCGATCTCACAACGCTCAACACGCTGGGTGACCTCTACGCGCGAGTCGGGCTCAATGAGGAGGCTAAGCGGATCTTCTCTAGTGTCGCTCAAGGCTATCGCCACCAGGGCTCAACAGCGAAAGCCATCGCACTCCTCAAGAAGCTGCTCCGTCTCGATCCCACCGACCTCGACTCGGCCGCGCAACTCGCGGGTTGTTATATGGCACAGGGACTCCCGGGAGACGCGGGCCGGCAGTACGCCTATGTTGCCGATGCCTATGGGCGTGCAGGGCGCGAAGACAAAGCGTTGGACGCCTATCAGCGCATGGCTGAAATCGACCCTTCGAACGCGTCACTGCTGATGACACTCGGGGAGCTCTGGCATCGTAAGGGATCAAAGCAGCGTGCGCACGCGAGCTTCATGGCCGCTAGCGAGGAGTATTCCAGACAAGGCAACGATGTACTTGCACAGGCGGCGTATCTGAAGGCGCAGGCCGTTCAGCCTGACGAGCACAAAACGCTGGCGGCCCTGGCATCAATAGACGTAGCCCGAGACGACGCCGACGATGCGATGGCCGTTGAGGAGAAGTTCCCGGAGGACAGCGACCTGGACCGCGCGGTCGAAAAAGTAGACGGACTCGTTGACGCACTGATTGCCAATCGAGCCGAGCAAGAAGCGCTCGACTTCCAATTCGTGGCCGCAGCCGAAATTCTTGGAATGACTCCAGTTTCGCAACGCAACATTTCGAGCCTATCCGCCGCCGCGACTCTTGGAATGACTCCGTTTTCGCAGCAGAACGTTCCGAGCGTAACCACCGACTTCAAGTTAGTCGGGGCGGCGAATCGCCGTCAGACTCCGCGAGTATTAGCGCGAGTGCCCCTGGTTGTGATTTCAGACACCGGCGGCTGGCGGGAGTTCACCGAGACTGTTGACGTCAGTGAAGTCGGATTGAAACTTTTACTTGCCCATCACGTAGCGCCAACGACGGTGTTGCGCGTATCGATCCTCATCGCGAAGTGGCCCGAGACAGTTGCGAGAATTGCGGCGATGAACGCTAAAAGATGCGTTGTGCGTTATTGCAGACAATCGCCGGCCGAATCCAATCTTGTCGGTGTCGAGCTTCGGTGCATACTCGAGCACACCGCCGTTGCCGCGTCACGGCCGCAGTAATTCGATGTAAGGTATCCCACGCCTCCCGCACAAGCATCCCAGCCGCCGGCCTTATAGAAGCCCGACGCCCAGTCTTGGCATCTCCTCTATAGATGTACCTGTTCAGTTTGAGCGGATTCGGATACCGGACCGGCGCGCAGACTGGACAGTCTACGCTACATCCCGTCCCCAAACCGCAAGAAATAACGCAACGGGCGGGTCGCTTGAGTGTTCAATCTCATGTCCGATTCGTGATCTAATGCGCTTGGACAGAACGCGGCGCTTCCGTATGAACCTTCAAGCCAGGCGGGGAACACTTGTATGTTGACGCGTTTGAGAATCGCTTTGTGCGTGCTGTTGGTCTTGCTGCAGTCTGTCGGCCTTTTCACTGCCCAAATCGCTGCAGGTCAGACGAGACGCGGCTCAACATCGCGCGCGCAGGGAAGCGATGTGAAAACAGGGTTGCAACTCAGATTGAGTGAGGGTACCGCCGTCACGGAGAATCAGCCGGTCGCTTCGGCTGCGCCCGCCGCCCGGCTTTCCGAGGACGACGCGCAGAGAGTTTTGAAGCGGCTTCAGCCTCTGAAAGCAGAGCCGAGCGACGAGCAGGACTTTGCGTTGCGTGATCGCTCGTTGCCTCCGCCGCGCACCGGCAGAACCATCACGGATTCGTTCCCCCCTCCTGCGACACCGGACGCGCCGGAAAACGTTGCGACGGGTCCGCTCGAGGTGCTTCGATATTCGCCCGAAGGCGACGTGCCGTTAGTTCCTCAACTCAGCGTGACGTTCTCTCAGCCGATGGTGGCGGTCACGTCGCATCAAGACACGCTCGCGAGAGTAATGCCGATTAAGCTCACGCCGCAGCCGCCCGGCCACTGGCGATGGGTCGGCACGAAGACCCTGCTGTTTGAAACCGAAGGTCATTTCCCGATGGCTACCGAGTACACGGCTGAAATTCCCGCTGGCACGAAATCGGCCACAGGAGCCATTCTCGCGGCTCCGAAGCGTTGGAAGTTCAGGACTCCGCCGCCCGTGGTCAAGTCGTCTTATCCGAACGACGGTCCAACAACACGCGACCCGTTGATGTTTGTCGAGTTCGATCAGAGGATCAGCCCTGCGTCCGTGGTTGAGATGATTCGCGTGCGATCCGGCAATCATGACTGGAAACCGCGGCTCGCCACTAGCGAAGAAGTCGCGGCGGATGAGACCGTAAGCAGGCTGGTCGCTCGCGCAACTAAAGATCGCTGGCTGGCGTTCCGCGTTGTTGATTCCGGCAACATAACCTCGGCAGCGCCGCTGCCGGCCGGCTCTTCCATCAACGTGACGATTGGGCCTGGGACTCCGTCGCTCGAAGGGCCGCTGAAAACGGCAGCCGCGCAGAGTTTTGCTTTTCGCACCTACGGACCGTTGCGCGTAACAGAGCATAGCTGCGGCTATCGCGGCGAGTGCTCGCCGTTCGACCAGTGGAGCATCCAGTTCACAAACCCGATTGACTCCTCAGGCTTCGAGCAGTCCCAGGTGAGAGTTGAAGAGATCAGCGCCGCCGGTAAGAAGAGCCAACCCGTCGGCTTGAAGAGCGCGATCTACGGCAACACGCTCAACATTACCGGAATCAAGCGCGGCCGCACGAGCTATCGCGTGACGATTGATCCGGCGATGCGAGATCAGTTCGGACAGACTCTCGGGCAGATCTCGCCGATCGTTTTCAACGTTAGTTCGGCGCCGGCTGCTCTCGCGGGACCGGACAAGCCATTCGTTGTGTTGGATCCCGCGGCGCCGCCGCGTTTATCGGTCTACAGTATCAATCAAAGCAGTTTGAAGGTCCGGCTTTATCGCGCAAGCCCGGAGCATTGGGGCGCATTCCTCGAATACCTCCGGGTCAGAGATGATGAGAGAGTGCGCGAGACGACGTTGCCGGGCCGACTCGCTCTGTCGAAGACGATCAAGGTAAACGCGCTGCCCGACGAGATGGCCGAGACGCGTATCGACCTCAGCCCGGTTCTGGAAGCCGGATTTGGACAAGCCGTCATCGTCGTAGAGCCGGCCGTCCCATCGAAAACCAGATCGGAGAACCGCCCCGTGATCGCGTGGGTTCAAGCGACCCAGATCGGCCTTGACGCTTTTGTTGACGCCTACGAGTTGATCGGCTGGGCAACTTCATTGAAGGACGGCCGCCCGCTTGACGGCGTCGAGATGTCTCTCATCGGCCTGGGGGCGCAAGCGTCGAGCCTGTTCTCCGATATCAAGCGGACAACGGGCTCGGACGGTCTCGCACATCTCACGTTAAAGTCAGCCCTGGACCTGACACCCGCTCAGCGAAACATGTTCGCTCCGGCCAGAGTGCTCGTAGCCCGCAAAGGCGGCGACGTTGCGATCCTCCCAGAGAACAAGTACTGGTGGAACGATGGCGGCGGCTGGGTTAAGAAAGCTCCGGGCTATTCGCTGCGATGGTTCGTCTTTGATGATCGCAAAATGTATCGCCCCGGCGAAGAGGTTCACGTCAAAGGTTGGATTCGCCGCGTCGGTGACGGCAAAGGCGGCGACGTCGGTTTGCTCGATGGGATAGCGACATCAGTCGCTTACGTCGTGAAAGACTCGCGTGACAACGAAGTGCTCAAAGGCGAAGCCAGAATCAACGCGCTCGGCGGATTCGACACCGCGTTCAAGCTGCCGCCCACGATGAACCTCGGCTACGCCCACATTCAGCTTGATGCGCACGGAGACGGTCTTGCGGCAAGGAATCCGGAGTCGCACGATTTTCAAGTTCAGGAATTTCGACGACCGGAGTTTGAAGTAACTGCGCAAGCCTCCGAAGGCCCGCACTTCGTCGGCGGCAGCGCAACAGCGACCGTGAACGCGGCTTACTACGCGGGTGGGGGCCTCGCGAACTCCGAAGTTGGCTGGCTTGTAACTACATCGAGTGCGCATTTCACTCCTCCCAATCGTGACGACTTCACTTTCGGGAAATGGATTCCGTGGTGGATCGAACGAAGCACATATGGCCAGACGAAGGTCGAGACGTTCAACGGCCGAACCGACGCCGCTGGTAAACACACGTTGCGCATGGACTTCGTTGCCGTCGATCCGCCTCAGCCATCAACCGTCACTGCCCAGGCCAGCGTGACAGATGTGAACCGCCAGGCATGGTCTGCATCGGCAAATCTGCTTGTACACCCCGCGGACCTCTACGTGGGTATTCGCAGTCCTCGCACGTTCGTGCAAAAGGGAGAGCCGCTCACGGTCCAAACAATCGTCGCGGACCTCGATGGAAAGCTAATCCCCGGACGAGAGATTAAGATCCGCGCAGTCTTGATGGACTGGGTATTTGAAAAAGGCGAATGGAAACAGCAAGAAAAGAACCCGCAGGAATGCACTGTGAGATCGGCTGAGGCGATCCAAACTCTCCCACCTTCTCATACTCGCGACCCTGAGTCGGTTAGCTGCCGCTTCGAGACTAGAGAGGGCGGCCAGTACCGCGTGACCGCGACGATTCAGGATGATCGAGAGCGCAAGAACGAAAGCGAGCTGACGCTTTGGGTCGCGGGCGGAAAGGTCGTACCGAAGCGAGACGTTGAGCAGGAAGACGCTCAGATGATTCCCGATCGCAAAGATTATCGAGCGGGTGACACTGCAGAGATTCTGGTACAAGCGCCTTTCTACCCGGCTGAAGGAGTGCTGACCCTCAGGCGTTCGGGCATCGTGAGCACCGAGCGATTCAAGATGGACGGTCCATCGCACACGCTGCGGATTCCGATCGAGGAAGGCTACACGCCGAACCTTCATGTCCAGGTTGATCTGGTGGGCGCCGCCGTGCGCAGCGACAACGAGGGCGCGCTCGCCGAGAAACTGCCTAAGCGGCCAGCATTCGCAAAGGGAGAATTGAACCTGCAAGTGCCGCCGCTCGCGAGAAAGCTCGCGGTCGAAGCAAAGGAGCGCGACAAAACTTTAGAGCCGGGCGGCGAAACAACGGTTGACGTCGAGGTGCGAGACGCAGCAGGCAAGCCTGTCGCTGGAAGTGAGCTT
>DATLWF010000554.1:0-4847 GCA_035576605.1 Blastocatellia bacterium
ACGCCGTGAGCAAACGCGCACAACTCCCATGCTCCAACGTGGCCGATCAGCATCAGCACTCCTCGCCCGCGTTCAGAGGCATGCTTGTAATGCTCGAGCCCATCATACTCCACGAGCTGCGATATGTTTTGCCGTGTTATCTTAGGGAATTGCGAGAACTCGCCCAGCAGCCTGCCGAGACTCATGAAAATGTCTCTGACGATGACACGTCGCTGACCGGGATCGAGTTCCGGCATCGCAAGCGCGAGGTTTCTATACCCCACTCGCCTCAGCCTGCCGTGCAAATGGTAGGCGGCCCTTGCGATCAGTTTGCCCGCGACGATCGCACCTTCGCGCGGCAGGGCCCCGAGCAGCTTTAGCAGCAACCAGGCGGGAACGAACTCAAGCAGATTGCGAAGCGCTCTTCTCTTACCTGCAGGCACGCCGTCAAACTAGCACGGCACTCGGGGCGTGTCAATTTGACGGGTCCTGAATAGTCCCTGAGCGCCCATCGATATTGCGCTTATTTGTGATCGCGAACACAAGTCCTCCGCTGGGGCGCCGCAATCAATCTCGACTCATCGATAAAGACGTTTACTCTTGTGCCCCATGCCCGCCTGGGGTATTCTCTCGGCAGCCTGCCCCTTCCCTGACTTTCATTAAGCGAATCAAGTTGGAGCGACGGTTATGAGAAGCGTTCTTCATCAACTCAGCTATGCGCTCATGCTCACTATGCTGCTGTGGATCACCGCAGCTGCGGCTCAACAGCCGGCTACCGGAAGGCAGAGGGCGCCAAGACTCACTACCGATGATGTCCGTCCTCCCGCGGCGCAGCAGTCCGCGGAGTCAAAAGAAGTCGCGGCAAAGCCCGAAGTCGCGGGCAAGGCGGACCCGGCAGAGCCAAAGGCCGGACAACCCAAAGCTACCGAGGTCAAGGTTAGCGTTGAAGAGTCTTCGTGGCGAGAAAGCGTTGGGAAAGCGCGCACCCGAGCGAAAGAACTGGAGCGCGCCGCCGATGAGGCCGAGCTTCGAATCACCGCGCTGCGAAACGATCTCGGTACGTCGGGCCAGAGCACCAGGTTTCGGAACGATACAGTCGCTGAACTTGGCCAGGCCGGACAGCGACTGACAGATCTCCGAGCCCAGGCTCGCATCGCCGCCGATGACGCCGCGCAACTAATTGAGTACGGCAAGACAAAGGGATTCACCGAATCCGAAGGGCCCAAGGCGACCGCTGAAGAAGGAAAACCGAACGAGGAGTACTATCGCACACAGTTCGCCAAACTGACCGAAGCGCTCGAGAACGCCCAGCGCCGCGTTCAACTATACGACAATCGCGTCCGCGACTTGAATCAGCAGATTTCGTCAAACAGTGGTGGCAAAGATAAGAGCGGTCACGGTACCGGGGGCGATAGCTTTTATGGCGCTCAGCTCCAGAAGGACCGCGAAGAAGCGCAGCAAAAGCTGGAAGAGGCTCGCGCGGCACAGACGCAAGCCCAAAGCGATCTCGATGCTCTCAGAGAGGAAGCCCGGCGAGCAGGCGTGCCCGCTGGCTCGTTCAGATAAGAGAAGCCCTATGTCGACGGCGGAGATACTGCTCGTAGAAGACAAAGACAGCCTGAGACAGATGTTGCGCCTCACGCTTCAGAACGCCGGTCACACCGTCGATGAAGCTCGCGATGGCGCCGAGGCGCGGCGCATGCTCAACGACAGCCGCTATAATCTCGTTCTCACCGATCTCAAAATGCCGAGAGCCGACGGACTCGAAGTGTTACGCGCCGCCAAGGCAGCGGATTCAGACACCGCGGTGATTATGCTAACCGCATATGGGACCATCGATGAAGCGGTTCAGGCAATGAAAGAAGGTGCATACGAGTTCCTTCAAAAACCCGTCGATAGCCGTCATCTCCTCTTACTAGTGCAGCGCGCCCTTGAAGAGACCAGACTGCGCGCTGAGAATGTCCTGCTGAAAGATGACTACGCGCGGCGCTACGGATTTCCAAGAATAATCGGTGACTCGTCGGCCATGCAGAAAGTCGGCCGCGAGATACAACAGGTCGCTTCTACTCCAACGACGGTCCTGCTGCTAGGCGAGTCTGGAACCGGCAAGGAATTGTTTGCGCGAGCGGTTCACCATTTGAGCCACCGGCGCGATGCGCCGTTCATCGCCATCAATTGCGCGGCTATTCCGGACACGTTGATTGAGAATGAGCTGTTCGGTCACGAGAAGGGAGCCTATACCGGAGCGGACCAGCGGCGAGTCGGCAAGTTCGAACTTGCGGCCAGAGGAACCATATTCCTGGACGAGATAAGCGAGGTGGCGCCTGCCGTGCAGTCGAAGCTTCTGCGCGTACTCGAAGAGCGGAAGGTCAACCGGCTCGGGGGCTCGGCCGACATCGATGTTGACGCGCGGGTCGTCGCGGCGACGAATCGCGACCTGAAGGGGGCCGTTGCAGCCAAGCAGTTTCGCGAGGATCTGTACTTCCGCCTTGCCGTGTTCCCGGTGCACATACCTGCGCTGCGCGAACGTCGGTCTGACATCGGTCAACTCGCGGAGTTTTTTGCTGCGAAGTACGGCCGCGAATTGCGCCGGACGCCGCTCAAGCTCACTGACGACTGTGTGCGAGCGCTCGAGGAATACGACTGGCCGGGCAACGTGCGCGAGCTCGAGAACTGCATCGAGCGTGCGTGCATTCTGGCTCGCGGCGCCGAGATCACCTCGGCCGACCTCAACATCAGTCCACCTGCAGACTATTCGGCGCGCGAGCAGGCGGCTCTGCTCGACGGCTTTGATCTGCGCGGTTCACTTTCCGACGTGAGCGGCCGGGCGCAACGGCTCGTCGAGAGGCGCAAGATATCCGCGACACTCAAGGACTGCGACTACAACAAGTCGCGCACAGCCGAGCGATTGGACGTTAGCTACAAGACGCTTCTCACCCGCATAAAAGAACTCGAGCTCGAATAACCACTCCCGGCTATATACAACCCACCCCGGCGCGGCTGCAACTAAGCGCATCGTTCACTCGCGGGTCTCGCTCAAGTTCTTGGAATAGCTTTCACAAAGCGGATAGAATCAACGCCGATATGAACCACGTTGACACCAAACCGAGCGCGCTCGACGAAGACGAGAAGCGGGTAGCTCCACGAAAACGTTCAAGCGTCGCCCGCTCGGCTGGAATCGTGAGCCTGGCGGTGATGGCCAGCCGCGTGCTCGGGCTGGTGCGCGAGATGGTGTTTGCATATTTTTTCGGCGCGTCGAAAAGCTTTGCCAATGACGCATACGTCATTGCGTTCCGGATTCCAAACCTGCTGCGTGATCTCTTCGCCGAAGGCGCCCTGTCCAGCGCGTTCGTTCCGGTCTTCTCGGACTACCTTATCAATAGAGACGAGAAGGAGGCCTTTCGCCTTTCGAATCTCGTAGCGACGGGCCTCATCGTGGTGCTGGGAACGTTTGTTGTGTTGGGCGTTGTGTTCGCTGGACCACTTGTTGCGTTCATTGCTCCAGGTTTTCAAGCAGACCCAGGCAAATTCGAGCTCACCGTTCGCCTGACGCGAATAATGATGCCTTTCATCTTGCTGGTCGCGCTCGCCGCACAGGCGATGGGAGTGTTGAACGCGCGCGATCGGTTTGGGATACCGGCGCTGTCCTCTTCTTTTTTCAACGTCGGCTCGATCATCGGCGGCGTGTCTGTCGCGGCGCTACTGACTGACCCGACGCTGTCACATCCGATTCGCGCGATCGTCGACAGACCCACGGAGGGAATCGTCGGGATGGCTTACGGAGTGTTGATCGGCGGCTTCCTGCAGTATGCGGTTCAGTGGCCCAGCCTGCGGCGAGCCGGTTTCAGGTATCGGCCGATGTTGAGCTTCAGCGATCCGGGCGTGAGACGGATGTTCGGATTGATGGGACCGGCGGTGATCGGCGGCGCAGCGGTGCAGGTCAACGTTCTGATCAACAGCAACTTTGCGTCGAACATTCCAGGCACAGGTCCGGTTTCATGGCTCAGCTATGCGTTCCGGCTTATGCAGTTTCCGATCGGCGTGTTTGGCGTTGCTATTGCGACCGCGACGCTACCGGCGATCTCTCGAAGCGCTGCGCAAAAAGACGAAGCGGACTTCCGGCATACTCTCGCGAGTTCAATACGCCTGGCGTTTCTGCTGACCATCCCATCCGCCGTCGGCTTGATCGTGCTCGGGCGACCAATCATCGCGCTGATCTATGAGCGCGGACATTTCGGTCCGGCGGACACCGAGCACACTGCGGCAGCGTTAGCCTTCTTTGCCGTAGGGCTGACCGGTTATGCTGCGATCAAGATCCTGGCCCCGGCGTTTTACGCGCTTGGTGACGCGCGCACGCCAATGATCATCAGCCTGGCGTCGATGCTGACGAACTTCGTGATGAACTGGTCGCTCGTGAATGTCATGCAGGAGCGCGGACTCGCGTTGTCAACGTCGACCGTAGCGCTGGGAAATTGCGGGTTGCTGTACTTCATCATGCGAAAGCGCATCAACGGCCTCGAAGGGAGGCGGACTGCAGTTGCAATGTCAAAGATTCTGTTCGCGTCTGCGGCGATGGGCGCCGCTTGCTGGGCGGTAAGCACCGGCGCGGCCCGCCTGCTCGGGAACAACTTCCCGGCGCGGCTTGCGAACGTCACAGTATCGGTTGCGGTGAGCGCGGGATTGTTCTACCTGGTGGCTTCCCTTCTCGGAGTTGAAGAACTGAGAGCCGCGACCAGCGCGCTGACCGGCCGTCTGAAGAGAAGGCGCGGCTGACAGGACAGGACCCGCCCCGGTTTGAGTTCCCTCCAAGGTGTTTGCGTCAGGTTTTTCCTTGACTCGGCGTTGAACCTATTCTATTCTTTAATCAA
>DATLWF010000555.1:0-5585 GCA_035576605.1 Blastocatellia bacterium
GATGAACAACCGGCCGCACACTGTGATCGGCGTCCTTCCACCCATACCTCAATATCCAAACGAGCAAGACGTCTACATGCCGACTTCGCACTGCCCGACCCGTTCGTCAGAGCAGTTCATGTCTAATAGAAACGCGCGGATGATGAGCGTATTCGGCCGGCTGAAACCGGGTGTCCCCCTCGCGCAGGCTCAGGCCGACCTGAGCACGCTTGCCAGCAACCTGCAGAAGCAGTATCCGGATTCGTACCCGGCCAACAGAGGTTACGCCGCCAGTGTGGTTCCTTTGCAGGACGAGTTGACGCGCCGCGCCAAGCCGACCTTCTTGATACTGCTCGGAACCGCGGGACTCGTTTTGTTGATCGCGTGCGCTAACGTTGCGAACCTCACTCTCGCGCGGTTGATGCGCCGCGAACGCGAAATGGCTATTCGCGCGGCTCTGGGGGCCGGCCGCGGCCGCCTGATTCGGCAGTTGCTCACGGAGAGCGTACTGCTGTCTTTCGCGGGTGGGGTGTTGGGTCTGGTCCTCGCGGCCGGCGGGTTGCAGTTGCTCGTAAGCTTCGCGGCAAGGTTCACGACTCGCGCAAGCGAAATCAGAATAGACGGTTTCGTGCTGCTCTTCACCCTGTTGGTCTCCGTCGCAACCGGGCTGATATTCGGACTGATGCCCGCCTTCTCCTCCGATAGGAACCTGACCGGCACGCTCAAGGAAGGCGGAGGCCGCTCCAGCGCAGGGCTCCGACGGCAACGAGTTCGGAATCTGTTGATCGTCGCGCAAGTCGGGGTTTCATTCATTCTGCTGATCTGGGCCGGACTCATGCTGAGAAGCCTGATAAAGCTGCAGCACGTGAATCCGGGCTTTGATCCTGAGCGAGTGCTGGCGATGAGGATCAGTCCGAATTGGTCCAAGTTCAACACCAATGAAGAGACCCTCGCTCTCCTTCTCCGCATACTCGACAAAGCTCGATCCGAGCCCGGAGTGTTGTCAGCCGCGCTTGGCTCCACGTTTCCGCTGAACCAGCTTGGAATAACCAACGGCCCGTTCAATCGTGGCTTTCAGATTGAAGGCCGCCCAATCCCCGATGGTGAACTTCTGCCGCAGGCGGATTTCCGCACCGCAAGCACGGATTACTTTGAGACGGTTCGTCAGCCGCTCGTGCGAGGGCGTACATTCAACGAAGGCGACAAAGACAAGGCAGTGCCCGTCGCCGTGATCAATCAGTCCACGGTGCGCCATCGTTGGGGCGATGAAGACCCGATAGGCCGGCGGCTCAGCTTCGATCGCGGTCAAACGTGGCTCACCGTCGTTGGCGTAGTCGGCGACGTCAGACAGTACGGTCTGGATCGTGAACCCCCGGATGAGATCTACATTCCTCTCGCTCAAGCACAGTTTGGAGGAAATCTGCTGGTCCGCACGGCGGCCGATCCGATGAGCATCGCGAAATTGATGCGCGAAGCTGTCTACGAGGTCGATTCGGACACGGCAGTTGACAGAGTTCAAACGCTGGAGCAGGTTCGCAGCGATGCGGTGGCGTCACCTCGTCTGACCGCGATACTTCTGGCGATGTTCGCTGGACTCGCGCTGGTGATAACCGCTGCTGGAATCGCCGGCGTGATGGCGTTGTCAGTGAACCAGCGCACTCACGAGCTTGGCGTTCGGCTTGCGCTGGGCGCGACTCCCGGGAAGGTGCTCAGGATGGTTATGCGCGAGGGAATGTCGTTCGTGCTGGTCGGCTTATCGGTGGGTCTTGTCGGAGCGCTGCTGCTGGGACGGCTTATGTCGGCGTTGTTGTTCGCAGTGGAGCCTACTGATCCGATCACGTTCCTGGCGGTGGCGTTAGTGCTGATCGCAGTCGCCGCCGCCGCCTGCTTTGTTCCGGCTCGCCGGGTAACGTCGATCGATCCGATGCTGGCGTTGAGAAGCGAGTGAGGCCAATTCGCAAATCACTCGGGAGCTTTTCCAAGGCGGGAAACGCGTTCGTAGTTCGGCCTTTAGGCGGAAGTTCGTAGCGTCTGGCGTAAAAGACTAACGTAACATACGAACTTTCGCCTAAAGGCCGAACTACGAACCTTATTCACGGAGGAGACAATGCGAAACATCAATTCAACCGCGAACAGATTCGTGAACTACTCATCGGTCGTGGTGCTTGCAGCGGCATTACTCGCAGGCGCCGCTCTATTCTTGTCGGCCGGTGACGCGGCGTCCGCACGAAAAGACTCGAACACGCTGCTTGTTTCCACCGCCTGGCTTGGTGAGCACATCAACGATCGCGGGCTCGTGATCATAAGCGTCGGTCCGCGCGCGAGCTACGACGCCGGTCACATCCCCGGAGCGCGATTTGTAGAGATGTCGGCCATCTCGACGTCCGCTCCTGGAGCGACGCTCGAAATACCGCCAGTGGACAAGCTCAAAGCGGCATTTGAAGATCTCGGCGTGTCCAACAACTCGCGCATCGTTATCTGCTTTCTGGCTAACTATATCAGCCCATCAACTCGAGTTTTCTTCACGCTCGACTATATTGGATTGGGCGGTCAAACATCGCTGCTCGACGGTGGCTTCGAAGCGTGGCGCGCCGAAGGGCGAACGGTGACAACCGAAGCGCCGCAGATTGCGCGCGGAACGATCACGCCTCGCCCACGTCCGGAGCTGATCGTCGACGCCGCGTGGGTCTCGTCGAATCTGAACAAGCCTAAGATCGCGATAGTCGATGCGAGGACGCCTGAGTTTTACACTGGCGCAAGCGCCGGCCGCATGCCTCGCGCAGGTCACATCCCGAGTGCGGTCAACGTTCCGTTCAGCAGCCTTGCTGACTCGGCTAACAAACTAAAGGACTCGGGGACGCTACAAAAGATGTTGGCTGATGTCGGTATCAAGCAGGGCGATCAGATCGTGAGCTACTGCCACATCGGACAGCAAGCGACAGTGGTGTATTTCGTCGCGAAGTACCTCGGCTACGATGCGCGATTGTACGATGGGTCGTTTGAGGATTGGAGTCGAAGGACTGAATTACCCGTTATCGGTCCGCCGGCAAGTCCAAACAAGTAGGGGCATTACCGAAGCGGCTTGCCCCATTCGGTCTCTCTCCTTAAAACCGGCTTCAGCATCTTGCCGCCGGGGTTGCGAGGCATAGGCTCTGTTCGCATCGCGACGTACTGAGGGACCTTGAAATCCGCAAGGTGCTTCCGAGCGAACGCGATCAGATCATCCAACTCGACGGTCTGGCCGGGGCGTGGGACGATTACTGCTCCGACCTTCTCGCCCATCATTGAATCGGGCACGCCCATAACCGCAACCTCGAACACCGCCGGATGAGCCGCAAGCGCGTTCTCGACCTCGACGCAGTACACGTTCTCGCCGCCGCGGCAGATCATGTCCTTCTTGCGATCGACTATCTGCACGAAGCCGTCTTGATCCAACCGAGCCATGTCGCCGGTGTGAAGCCAGCCATCCACAAACGTTTCGGCCGTCGCTTCCGGTTTGTTCCAGTAGCCCTTCACCACGTTCGGCCCACGGACCAGCAACTCGCCAACACCAGTGGCAGCATCCGGTTCAAAGAGGTCCAGATCAACGACCGGCGCCGCAAAGCCGACAGACTCCGGTCGTGAATGCGCGTACTCGTGAGGAAGGAAGGTCGCAACCGAGCATGTCTCAGTCAGGCCGAAGCCGTTCCCAACTCGCGCGTTCGGAAACGCTTCCGTGATTCGCGAGACAAGCTCTGGCGCTATCGGCGCTCCGCCGTAGGTAACCCAGCGGATGTTCGACACGTCGATCTCGCGGAAGTTCGCCTGGTTGATTGCAAGCCAATAGACAGCAGGAACAGATGTGAGCAGATTAATCCGCTCATTGCGAATCGCGCGGAGAAATGCCTGCACCTCGAACGCGGGCATGACGACCAGCGAGTCACCGGACTCACAGGTCGGCAGCAACTGGCTGTTGCAACCGGTGACGTGAAAGAGCGGGACGGATACAAGATTGCGAACGCTTCCGTCGTCGGGCAGCTTCACTACACGGCGGCACGTCTCGGTGTTCGACAAGAAGTTCCAGTGCGTGGTCATCGCACCTTTGGGAAACCCGGTCGTCCCGCTCGTGTAGAAAATCGCGGCAACGTCGTCTTTGGTCAGATCATCGACGACGTGCGCGGCTCCGTCGGGCAAAGGCCGGCCAGGTAAAAACGAAAAGCGGGAACCGGAATCCGTGACGACGTATTCGACTTCTGATTCGCTGAAGCGGGTGTTGACGGGAACGGCAACCGCCCCTGCCATCTGCGTGCCGAAAAACGCGATGCACCAGTCGAGCCCGTTCCCCAATCGAATAGCGACTCGGTCGCCACGATTGACGCCCGCCTCTTTCAAGCCGCCCGCCACTCGTGCTGAGCGATCCCAAAGCTGACGGTAGCTGACCCGCTCGGCGTCCAGCTCGACGATGGCTTCGTGATCCGGAGATTTGTCCACCGTTGCCCGCAGCATCTCGACCAGCGAGTCGGGCCGATTGTCGTAATGAGCGATGCCGCGAGAGTCGCGGGTAATGCCTGAATAATCAAAAGGAGGAATCATCAGTAGGAACCCTGCCTCTCAAATATCTTTCTCGGGTTATCGACAAGCATCGTAGTGATCTGTTCGTCGGTAACGCCGCGCTGCTTCAAAGCGGGTATCACGTCGTTGTGAATATGAAGGTAGTGCCAGTTTGGAAGCATCACCGGCAACGCTGCTTCCGGCAGCGCGTCCATGAAACACGACGCATCTTGCGACAACACCATCTTGCCTGCGTAGCCGAGCTCGCACATCTTTGCGACGGTGTTCACGCGGTCTTCGAACGGCAGCAGCACGTCTATGCCGAAGCGGTCCATTCCGATATACGAGCCGTTCGAAATCAACTTTTCCAGATACCGAATGTCTGTAGTATCGCCTGAATGACCGACGATCACTCGCGCGAGGTCAACACCTTCTTCCTGGAAGATGCGCTGCTGCTCGAGTCCGCGTTCGCTGTGCGCGTGAGTGTGAGTGGAAATCGGAACACCGGTTCGTCGATGGGCCTGGGCTACGGCGCGAAGCACGCGTTCAACGCCTGGCGTAACGCCCTGAACATCGGTCGCGCATTTGAGTATCGCGGCTTTCACGCCGGTATCCGCAATTCCTTGTTCGATGTCCCGCACAAACATGTCGGTCATAAACTCATCGCCGCCAAGAACTGTTCCCGGGCCCTGGTAATGAAAGTACATGGGCACGTCGTTGTAGGTGTACACGCCTGTCGCGACAATAATGTTGAGTTCGGTTTGGGCCGCGATTCGCTGGATACGCGGAATATAACGTCCGAGCCCGATGACCGTGAGGTCGACTATCGAATCGACGCCTCGCGATTTAAGCTCGTTCAATCGCGCAACAGCATCGGCGACTCGTTTCTCTTCGTCTCCCCACGGCTCGGGAAAGTTCTGCATGACCTCAGTTGAAAGCACGAATACGTGCTCGTGCATCAGCGTTACGCCTAACTGCGACGCATCGATCGGGCCTCGAACGGTGTTCACCAAAGCCATGTTCTTCAACCTCGTTACAGGTTAGTACCCCGCGAGACGTGCGTTATCACCCTCTCG
>DATLWF010000556.1:0-3670 GCA_035576605.1 Blastocatellia bacterium
TCGACCGGCGAGAAAATGACCGGCGCGGTACGTAGGAAACGATACTTGCCGCTGCGAGTCGCTTCGGGCGAGATGTTCTGCACCTGCCCGGTGCTCCAATCGAAGCGGGTGATCTTGCCGCCGTAGATGATATTCGGGTTCAGCGGATCTGGCGCGACGTAGCCGTACTCTTCAACGCCGACCGGGTGCCACTCGCGAAAGGTGATCTGACCATCGTTGCCCCGGCTCGCGATCCCGACGGAGCCGCTCTCTTGTTGCCCGCCGTAGACCCAATATGGAAATCTGTTGTCGGTGATGACGTGATAGAACTGCGCCGTCGGCTGGTTGTACCACGAACTCCAGGTCTGACCGCCGTTGACGGTGACGATCGCGCCCTGATCGCTGGCGATAAGAATAATCCGGGGATTATCGGGGTTGATCCAGACGGTGTGATAATCATCGCCGCCCGGCGCCCCGCGAAACCCGACCCAGTTCTGACCGCCGTCGGTCGAACGCCACGTCACGACATTGGCGCTGTAGACGATATCCGGATTCTTGGGATCAACCTTAATCTCGGCGAAGTCGCTTCCTCGACCCCAGGGCCGCGCGTCATTGCTAATGCGCCGCCAATTCTCGCCCGCATCATCCGATCGGTAGACGCCGCCGAACTGCGGCGAGGCATCGACCGTCGCGTACATCCGCTTGGGGTCGCTTGGCGCAACGCAAAACCCGATTCGTCCTAAACCCTGCTCAAAGGTCGGAAGCCCTTTCGTAAGCTGTCGCCACGTGTTGCCGCCGTCGCTTGATTTGAAGAGTCCGCTTCCTGGGCCTTGCCACGCGCCGTTTTCCCACGGACCTTGCCTCCCCGCCCAAAGATCGGCGTAGACGGTTTGCGGGTCTGAAGGATCGAATGCGAGCGCGATCGCTCCGGTGTTTTCATCTTTGTAGAGCGCCTTCTGAAAAGTCTCGCCGCCATCGGTGGAGCGGAATACGCCGCGTTCTTCATTAGGCCCGTAAGGATGTCCGAGCACCGCTACGAACAGGCGATTCGCATCGCGGGGATCGACTATGATCGCGCCTATCTGTTGGCCGTCGCGCAGTTCGAGATGCTTCCAAGTCTTTCCGGCATCGGTGGATTTGTACATGCCGTCGCCGGTCGCGAGATCAGGCCGCTGCAAGCCTTCGCCGCAACCGACGTAGACTATATCGGGATTGGACGGAGCGACCGCGAGCGCGCCTATCGAACCGGTTGGCTGATCATCGAAGATCGGCTTCCACGTGTGGCCGTAGTCGTTAGTCTTCCACACGCCGCCGTTGTTGACGCCGATGTAGAAGACATTCGGCTGGCCGGGCACGCCAGTGGCGCCAACGGTTCGGCCTCCGCGATGAGGGCCGATGCATCGCCAGCGGAGGTTTTGGTAGAGGTTGGGGTTCAACTGCTGGGCTGTTACGGACGACAGAAGCCCGAAGACCATGGCCAAAGCACAAACGGGCAGAACAGCTTTGCGGCGTGCGCTCACGTTTCACCTCCCGGTACGACAGCTTGGAGAATTGTTCCTGAGAGCAGCTACGATACTCGCGTCGGATGGCGGGTGACAAGCTTATGAGCGGTCGGCAACCTGAGAGCCCTCTGCAATAGTAGGCACTGGCGCAGATTCATCCGGGATTAACCTCGCTTGGAAGTAACGAAAAGTAATCGCGGACCTCAAGGTTCATTCGGACGATCTCCGCGAGATAGCCTTCTGCTGAGAGTCTGTAGTTGGTTGGATTCGTCTCCACCTGACGCAGTCGCGCGACCTGTTGTTGGAACCTTTCGATTCGTTGAATTGTCACCTGGAGTTCTGCATTATTGCTAATCACGGCTAATCACCTCCACGATTCCTCGCCTCGTACCGTCACGCTTGAATTGCCATCTCCTTAAAGACTGACTTAACGACCTGTTGAAGCGAACGCAGCGCAGCCTCCTCCGAGTCGCCGTGGGCGGCAAGCGACGGGAATTCGGCCACCTGCGCGACATAGGCCTCGTCGTCTTCCGACCAGCCGACCGTATACAGACAGGCTTCTGCCTTCGTGCGCACACTCTTAACCGCTGTCTCAATCTCTTTCTTCATCACAAATCCCTCAGGTCAGTGTTCACTCACGCGTTCAAGGCTGCTGAGCGTTCACTCTTTCTTCGACCCGGCAAATCGTGCGATCTCTTCGTGCGTCGCAAACCATACTCCCGGGCGCGAGCGCATATGCCGGATCAGGCGCTCGAGCATTGCTACGCGAGACCGGTGGCCGATCACGTGAGGATGCATCGTAAGGATGAACATCGTTCCTTCTTCATAAGCTTTGTCGAACTCCGCGCGCCAGATGCTGAACACCTCGTCGGGAGTCGTGTACGGTCGCAGAGTCGTCTGTCTGTCCATTCCAAAGTAAGGGAAGTCATCCATGATCCACTCGACCGGCAGCTCAACAACTCCCGTAGCGGCGCCGTCAACCATCACTTCGTAAGGCCGGTCGTCAGCCATCAGACTGCTGTCATAGAGCAGCCCGAACTCGCGAACGAGCTTCATTGTTGCCGGACTGAAGTCCCAGGATGGCGTGCGCATGCCAACCGGCTTCTTCCCGGTGATCTCGGTCAGCGCTTCGATGCTGCGCTTCATCAAGTCGCGTTCGTCGGCTTCTTCGAGCAGCGAGTTGCGCTCGTGAATCCAGCCGTGCACCCCGATTTCGTGGCGGCCCTTCGCGATGATGTCTTTCATGCTCTGAGGATGCAGCTTCGCGCTGATCGCAGGAACAAAGAAGGTCGCGGGTATCTTGAAACGATCAAGCAGCCGCAAAATGCGGGGCAGCCCGGCTCTGGCGCCGTATTCTCCCTGAGCCATCAGCGCTGGTGAGGTCTGACCGTCCCTCAACGAAGGCGTCTCGTTGTCGAAGTCGAATGAGAGGCCCACGGCAACGCGTGCCCGGCGAGGCCAACGCTTTGGAGTCAGGTCGCGTCCCGCGCGAACTCGGTTGACAGCTTCGAAGACTTTACTCTCCGGCCATTTCCACGTCGGATCTTGTTGCTGCTGCGCCGTTGCGCCGCCTGTTAGAAATGTGGCAAGGCTGTTTGCTGCGAGCGCTGCGGCCGCTGTGCGCGAGTTTCGCCGTTTCATCATGCCCTCTTCTAAACGCAGGTTTTCGACTAAGACGATCGTTCACCGATCGGCTCAACTACGACTGCAGTCCCGTATGCGAGCACCTCCGTCACGCCGTTCATGATCTCATTTGCGTCGTAGCGCATGCCGATCACTGCGTTAGCGCCGATCTCGCTCGCGTGCTGAACCATTATTTCAAACGCCTCGGCGCGAGCGACTTCGCACAGCTTGGTGAATGCGGTGATGTTGCCGCCGACTATCGTGTGCAGCGTTCCGCCGAGCGTTCCGAAGATCGAGCGCGAACGCACGGTTATGCCTCGCACGACGCCGAACGTCCGAACAATCCGAAAGCCATCGAGCGTGAACGCCGTGGTGACCATGTGATGCGAGAGGGTGTACCGTTGAGAAACCGCATAGGGCGCGTTCGGGCTCAGGCTCCCCTTCGCTTGTTCCAGTTCATCGAGTTTGTCTTTCATGCGCTGTTTGCATCCTCCGTTGCGGGTGAAGATCGCTTCGTTGCGGACGGCGGAAAGATAAGTCTTGAAATGAAAATGCGCAAGAGGCTG
>DATLWF010000557.1:0-5925 GCA_035576605.1 Blastocatellia bacterium
GCCTGCGATCCGCGCCGTGATGGAACTGCAACGCGGGAACGCGGCACAGACGATTGAGTTGTTGCAGCCCGCCCTCCGCTACGAAGCTGCTGCCGAGTTCTGGCTGCAGTACTTGCGCGGCCAAGCCTATCTAAAATTGAAGTCAGGCCGTGAGGCAGCAGCAGAATTTCAGAAGATACTCGATCACCGCGGCGAGGATCCGCTGTCAGCGTTGTACCCGCTCGCCCATCTCGGACTGGCACGAGCCTCGGCGCTCTCGGGTGACGTATCCGGAAGCCGCAAAGCGTATCAAGACTTTCTCGCGCTCTGGAAAGATGCTGATGCTGATCTGCCGGTTTTGATCGAAGCGAAGAAAGAGTATGAACGGCTGAAGTAAGATTCGTGTAGTCGACCCGATTCGAGTGTATGTGTTGAAACGAAGGGCGGCGCTCGCAGACAAGAAGTAATGATCAGGGGAACATGCCCGAACGACAGAGAAAATTCTGGGGTTGGGGTTGGGAAGGCGAAGGGCTCACCCGTGACGAGTTGAAGCTGCTCGACGCGGTGTGGGCAAAGCGTCTCGGCGTTTCTGAGTTTGATGTCACACCGCTCCCAACAGCCGAAGAAATCACCCTCCGGCCATCGCGCCTCTCAATCCCCAACTCGCTCCAGGAAGTCTGCACAACCGATCACTACGAACGGCTCACACACAGCTACGGCCGATCATTCCCTGATAGCGTTCGCATATTTCAGCGTGACTTCTCGAACCCGCCCGACGTCGTAGCTCTTCCGCGCACCGAACAAGATATTGTGGACATCTTCGATTGGTGTGGAAGTACTGGCGCTGCAGCGATCCCATACGGCGGCGGCTCGAGCGTTGTCGGCGGAGTCGAGCCTCCACGGTCAGACACCTATGCCGCGACAGTCACCATTGATCTGCGAAACCTGGATCGAGTGCTCGAGATCGATCCGGCTTCCGAAGCCGCTCGCATACAGGCTGGCACTTACGGGCCGGCTCTCGAAGAACAACTGAAACCCTCCGGCCTGACGCTGCGCCACTTCCCGCAGTCGTTCGAGTTCTCAACCCTTGGGGGCTGGATCGCGACCCGTTCCGGTGGTCACTTCGCTACGCTGCACACCCACATCGATGAACTGGTCGAATCGCTTCGCGTGGTGACGCCCCGAGGAGTGATTGAAACTCGGCGCTTGCCGGGCGATGGCGCGGGGCCGAGCGCGGATCGGTTGTTCATCGGCTCGGAAGGAATCTTCGGCATCATCACCGAAGCGTGGATGCGATTGCGTAAGCGGCCGACTTTTCGCGCGGGGACGACAGTGAAGTTCGCTGACTTCTACAAAGCGGCCAAGGCGGTGCGAGTCATCTCGCAAGCGGGTTTGTATCCGGCAAACTGCCGCTTGCTCGACGCTCAGGAAGCGGCGATGGCGGGCGCGGGTGATGGTCATCACGCGCTGCTGGTGCTGGCTTTCGAATCAGCAGACCATCCGCTCGACTCGTGGATGAACCGGGCTCTCGAGATCTGCGGCGATCACGGCGGCGAGTGGGATCGCTCTGCGCTCGAGAAGTCAGGTTCGCATCGCGAAGGCGCGGCGGGCGCGTGGCGCAGCGCGTTCCTCCGAGCCTGTTACCTGCGAGAGAACCTGGTTCCGCGCGGTGTGCTCTCGGACACTTTCGAAACCGCGATCACCTGGGAACGCTTCGCCGATTTTCACTCCAACATCAAGGACGAAGTTCAGCGGGTCATCAGCGAAGTCACTGGCAATCGCGCGTGGGTGACTTGCCGATTCACTCACGTGTATCCTGACGGCCCGGCGCCTTATTTCACCTTCGTCTCGATGGGCAATAAAGAGAAACTGCTCGATCAGTTTTACACAGTCAAGCTCGCGGCTTCGGAAGCATTGATCAGGAATGGCGGGACGATCACTCACCATCACGCGGTCGGGCGCATGCATCGCCCGCAATACGACCGCCAGCGTCCCGAGTTGTTCGCCGAGGCTTTGCGCGCTACAAAACGTGAGTTCGACCCGAAGTGGATGCTCAACCCCGGAGTGTTGATCGATTGATAGGTTCCTGTTCGTCCCGCACCGCGGGTAGAGGCTCACTGCACAGAACAGGATTCTGAGGAAGGTTCGCAAGGAATCCGCCCGCGGAGAGTGTGAAGATATGTAGAAGCCAAGTCCACGTTAGCATCCGTCTACGTTAGCATCGTTGCTCCCGCCCATGCGCTTTGATAAGCTCTCGCCGCCACCCAGGCTCCCGATGGCTCTTACGCAAGAAAGAGGACAACCGCTATGGCGGACAATGAGAAGCCGGACCGTATAACCGATGACCTAACACCAACCGTGGGGTCGGCCACCGATATTGCCCCTCTCGGTCATCCTGTCGCAAAGCCGCCCCATGAGCTTACCGCCGACGAAGACAGCGATCCGGTCGACTGGCGTCGGGTCACTCAGATGCCGGAATTCAAGGCGATGCTGAGGGCTAAGTTGAGGTTCATCGTCCCGGCGACGCTGTTCTTCGTCGTCTATTATTTCGCGCTCCCGGTGCTCGTTGGGTATGCGCCGGGACTGATGGCCAGGAAAGTATTCGGTGTGGTAAATATCGCCTACCTCTTCGCGCTCTCGCAGTTCTTCATGGCGTGGATTATTGCGGCTCTCTATCTACGAGCCGCGTCACGGTTCGACAAGATGGAGCGGGGAATCATCGAGACCGCGCGCGAGAAATAGGAACATATTTTCTATTTCCTATTTTCTATTTGTCATTTTCTATTTGCGATTGGCGGGTTGCAATGGCGGGTTCAACGATGCGCTCAAGGCCTGCAATAAAAAATAGAAAATAAAAAATAGAAAATAGAAAATCGGAAGCAGAAAATAGGTCTCCTTTCCCGGAGAAAAATCTATGACGACTGCCCTACTGATATTCCTGGTCTTTGTAAGCATCACCCTGGTGATCACCTACTGGGCGGCGCGGCGCTCGAGCGGGGCGAACGCATTCTTCGCTGCGAATCGTCAGATTACCGCCTGGCAAAACGGATTCGCCGTGGCCGGGGATTACATGAGCGCGGCGTCATTCCTGGGCATCGCCGGGATCATCGCTTTCCAGGGCTATGACGGCTTCATGTATTCGGTCGGCTGGCTGGTGGCTTATCTCACGGTGTTGTTGATCGTCGCCGAGCCTTTACGCAATGCGGGCAAGTATACGATGGCCGATGTGCTGGCTTACCGACTGAGCCCCAGACCGGTGCGCGCGATGGCGTCGCTCAGCACTCTCACCGTGAGCATCTTCTATATGATCGCCCAGATGGTCGGGGCCGGCGCGCTGGTGGCGCTCCTACTAAAAGACTCGGGCATCAGCTATCAGACAGCGGTCATTGGTGTCGGAGTACTGATGATCGTCTACGTGGTGTTCGGAGGGATGCTGGCAACGACGTGGGTTCAGATCATCAAGGCAATTCTGCTAATGAGCGGGACGATTCTTTTGAGCATCCTGGTGCTGGCTCATTTCGGTTTCAGTATTGGGAGCTTCTTCGACGCGATCGGGAGCGTGACCTATCACGAAAACGGCGTCGCCGTCACCAGGGATTTTCTCCAGCCCGGTCTGCGGTTCAAGCCGCCTTACGGCGCGCTGGATTTGATTTCACTCGGCATGGCATTGATCTTCGGCACCGCCGGCCTGCCTCACATCCTGGTGCGCTTCTACACCGTTCCCGATGCCAGGACGGCCCGCATCAGCGTCGTGTGGGCAATGGGCTTGATCGGAACGTTTTACATCCTGACAACCTTTCTGGGCTTTGGCGCGGCAACCATCGTCGGTCGAGACAAGATCGCGGTCAGCGGCGGCACGAATATGAGCGCGCCGCTGCTCGCTCAGGCACTGGCGGGCGATGTCTTCTTCGCCTTCATTTCGGCCATAGCTTTCGCCACCATTCTCGCTGTAGTGGCCGGCTTGACGATCAGCGCATCAACTTCGTTTGCGCATGATTTCTACACGAACGTAATTCATCGCGGAACCGAGCGTCGTCCCGGTGAGGAGGTTCGAGTAGCGCGGGTAACGGCGTTTGTCGTGGGAGCGGTGGCAATGGCGGTTGCAATCCTGCTCGGGCCTAATGCGAATGTCGCTTTTCTGGTGGCGCTCGCTTTTGCGGTAGCCGCCTCGGCCAATCTGCCGGTGATCGTGTTGTCTCTATTCTGGAGGCGATTCAACACGCGCGGAGCAGTCGTTGGATTAGGGACAGGATTGGCGGTCTCTTTTCTACTGATCATCTTGAGCCCGAGCATCATGGGTGTCGATCAGCCCGGAGTCAGCGCCGGGGCTCGTCACCTGATTCAATCCGCGCCAATCTTCCCACTCGAAAACCCCGGAATCCTCAGCATCCCACTGGGATTCCTAGGAGCTATTTTTGGAACTCTGGTCGGGCGCGAACCTGAGGCAGAGGAAAAGTACGATGAACTGCTGGTGCGGGCCTCGACGGGACTGGGAGCTGAAAAGGCGACGAATTGAGATGATATACGTCCTCTAGGTCCAATATGACTTATTCATGAGGAAACCAATGCTGACTGTTGAACTGATTCGCCGCGGCGCGCGTTACTTTCCCGAGCGCACCGCTGTGCTATTCGAAGACAAATCGTTGACCTTTGCCGCAGTGGACGAGCTTTCCAATCGGTTCGCGCACGTCCTGGCGCGGAACGGTATCACCCGCGGCTCCCGGCTGGCGATCCTTGCCAACAACAGCATCTACAGTATGCCGGTCGATTTCGGTTGCATAAAAGCCGGCGCCGCGCGCACGCCGTTGAATGCGCGGCTCTCGATTGACGAACACGAACACATGCTCCGCGAGACCGGCGCGCAAGTGGTGATCTACGACGGTGAGCTGGCTGAGCGGGCCGAACTTCTCGCGACTCGAATCGACAGCCTCACGATGCTGGGATTGGGTTCAGACCGTTGTGGCTCCGACTTGCTTGTCGAAGCCGCGTCAGCCTCGCCGACTGATCCGCGAACTCCGGCGGCGCCCGATGATGTGATCCTGACGGTCTTCACTTCGGGCACAACCGGGCGGCTGAAAGCGGCTGAGCATACCCAGGCTACTTACGCAGCCGTGTCCAACAATACTTCGATGAACATGTCTGACGTTGGACCCGATGACGTGATGCTTCATGCGGCGTCTTTGTTTCATGCGAGCGGTTGTTTCGTGCTGCCCTACTGGTTGAAGGGGGCGACGACTGCCGTGCTTGCGCGATTCGAACCCGCCGAGTTTCTGAACGCGATCGTGCGTTGGCGCGTAACTTCACTGCACCTGGTTCCAACGATGCTTGCGATGCTGCTGGCTCACCCGGATATCGAGAAGGCGGATATGTCGTCGGTTCGAACGATTTTGTACGGCGCGTAGCCGATGCCTCTGCCGGTGATAAAGCGAGCGCTCGAGCTTTGGGGTCCGCGATTCGTCCAGTACTACGGCCAGACCGAAGCGCCTCTATTCATCACCAGGTTGGACAAAGAAGACCACGTGGGGCCGGGCGCTGAGCGGCGGCTGCTGGCGTGTGGGCGGCCTTCGGTCGATTGCGAAATCCGATTGATTGACGACAAGGGCCTCGACGTCGAACCTGGTGAGCAGGGTGAGATTGCGCTTCGCGCGCCGTTCACGATGTCGGGCTATTTCAACGCGCCCGATCTGAACGCAGCGATGTTTGTCGAAGGCGGATGGCTGCGAACTCGCGACGTCGGACGCTTCGATGAAGTCGGGTATCTCTATCTGGTGGATCGCACGTCAGATATGATCATCACCGGCGGCTACAACGTGTATCCGCGCGAAGTCGAGGATGCGTTGTTGGATCACTCGGCGGTGCTCGAATGCGCGGTGATCGGCGCGCCGCACGAGAAATGGGTTGAAGCGGTGACTGCGTTTGTCGTATTGCGATCCGGCAGTGAGGTCT
>DATLWF010000558.1:0-2492 GCA_035576605.1 Blastocatellia bacterium
CGGACTGGAGGACTTCCCTGCCCTGAAGCGCGTAAACGCCCAAAGCGCGGAATCGCGATGATACATCAAACGGTTGATTTGGGCCATTTCTCAACGACCAGAGTTTGTAGTTCGACCTTTAGGCGGGGTTAGAGTCCAAGCTCCAGCTCGCTTCCAGAACCTGATCGAATCACGTCAAGCTGAAGCTTGAACTCTGAACCCGAACTACGAACATCTAACCTTGAACTCTAAACTCACTGCTTGGCAGCCGAAGCCGTCACCTTCAATTCGTTTGTTACCTTCTTTACCCCGGAGACACTTTGCACCACACGTTCGGCGAGCAACTGTTCAGCGCGAGATCTCACGCCCCCCGCAAGCGTGACCGCGCCATCCTCAGCCCTGACCTGCATGGTCGAAGTGTTGAAGGCATTTGTTCGATACAGCTCAAACTCGACGCGCTTCGCAAGCTCGGCATTCGAATCGGCCGGCGGAGCGTTCGCAGCAGGAGGCTCGCTGGCGGCTTGCGGGTTCGTAACCACAAGATTGTTAGTCACGCCGGCAACTCCATCCACCGCCCGCGCGATCTGTTCAGCTCCGTTGCGTTGCGTAGGGGTCTCGACCGATCCCGACAAAGTGACCGATCTGTTCTCAACCTTGACGTCGATGTTCTTCCCACCGAGCTCGCGGCTGCGAGCCAGAGCTTCGAGGATTGCAACGCGAATCTCCAGGTCTTCGACGTGAACGCTCTCGGTGGAAGGCTGAGCGGCAGGGTCTACCGAGATCTCATTCTTCACGTCCTTCACGCCAGCCGTGTCGCGCGCGATCTCACCTGCCAGAGACTTTATGTCTTCAGAAGGAACCTGGCCGGTGAGCGTGGCCACTCCGTCGCCGGTGGTGACGTTGATGTCGAAGCGCGACAACCGTTTCGAGAGCCCGAGCGCGGTCTTTACCTTTCTCGACGTGTCGGGATCACCTGACGACGAGAAAAGCGCGCGAAAGCTTTCGGGCTTTTTCCAGCCGTGTGTGTAGATGTAGTACCCGGCCCCGCCTACGATGATGAGCACGATTACCACTGCGATGAGTTTGCGCATTGATCAGACCTCCGCCTCCACGGCTTTGAACTGAATGATAGCACGCGATTGTCCGACAAACTTCAGTTAGTCGTTGCATCCGCTCAAACCACAGAGCGAGGGCAAGCCACCCTTCCCAAACTGTGATCCTTCCCAATTAACTCTTCTCAAACAGGTTCACGCATCCACGTTTTATATTTCACGGTTCACGCCCGGTCCCGCCGGCATCTCATAAATCCGGTACGTCTTCGTGCGGCGGCCCCCGATCAGCTCAGCCGCGCGATTCATCATAACGTTGTTCTCGAGCACCCAACTCATTTCCCCGGTAGGAAAGCCCGCCGCGGGCCCGCGCCGGTAGATCTCGTCGAGGAAGATGGAGCCCATCCCCAGGTTTTGGAATTCCAGAATGCCGCCCATCGTTATGACCCGGATCGAGCTGATCTTGCGCGAGTGCCATAGCAGCTTCAGCAACCCCAACGGAAGCAATCGCCCGCTGATCTTCTTTAGCGCGCGATTGAGGTCAGGCACTGCGAGGAGGAATCCGACTGCCCGGGGCGTGCTCCCGTCAAGGGCTTGCTCGGCGATCAGCACGACGCGCGGGTCGACGATCTGCTTGAGGTCTTTCGCCAGATGATCGAACTCTTCCTCGCTCATCGGAACAAATCCCCAATTGCGGCTCCACGCATCGTTGTACACCTGTCGAATTATCTCGACTTCGTTTTTGAAGTCTTTCATGTTGACCGTTCGAACTCTTATGTTGCTCTTCTTCCTGAGTCGCTCGGCGACCCGCTGTAGCTTGTTCGAGTGGTTGAAATAGTCCGCCGCGATGTCATAGGCATAAAGGTCCATCGCCTTCTTCATCCCATAGCCTTCGAGCAGCGCGGCGTAGTATGGCGGGTTATAGGTCATCATGACCATCGGGTCCAGATCGAAGCCTTCCACCAGCAGTGCGCACTCGTAGTTTGTCGAAGGATTCACCGGACCGCGAATGACCGCCGCGCCACGCCCGAGAACCCAATCGCGCGCGGCGCCCAGAAGCGCTCCCGCTACCTGCTCGTCATTCTCGACTTCGAAGAAGCCGAAGAAGCCGGCGCGTTCGTTATGAAACTCGTTATGTGCGCGATTGAGGATGGCCATGATGCGTCCAACGACGCGGCCGTCTCGCCGCGCAAGAAACATCTCGACGTCTGACGTCTTGTAGAAAGGATGGCGCTTTGTGTTGAGTATGTCTTTTTGAGCCATCCTCAACGGTGCGATCCAGTGTGCGTCGCCGCGATAGAGCTGATAGGGGAACTCTATAAAGCGATGCCGGTCTCCTGAGGTCCGCACCGCCTTCACGTCGATCTTTGCAGCTCCCGGTTCTTCCATGTTCGAGTGTGCCCCAGCGCCTGGTTCATCAGGTGCTATCAATCGATAGATTGTCGGCAGCGCATTATATGGAAA
>DATLWF010000559.1:0-28011 GCA_035576605.1 Blastocatellia bacterium
CCGCAAACAGCTTCTTAGCAGTATGATTCCTTCTAAAGTGACCCCTTCCGGCCAGCCCGCCCGTTTAGCTCACCTAACATCCGCAGACAACCATCGATCAGTGCTTCAGGACTTGACTCAAACAGTAAAGCTGACTCTGCGCGCCTGCTCGAAATTGCTTCGATGTTTTTGATTTGATCCGCTGCGCCACCGGTGCCCTCAAGCACCCCGACTACCTTCCCTTCGTCATACGCGATAGTGAACTCGTTAAGCGTGCCAATCCCGCCTCCGAGAATAATCACCACGTCCGAAGATCGAACGTTGATAACGTTTCGCCCTTTCAGACCGAAGCCCGTATAAATGATCAAATCGGCCCCGTCATCCGGAAGCGAGTACCGCGAAATGTGTTCCTCTCTCGAAGACGCCGGCGAGATCCCTACGGTGAGGCATCCGTGTCGTCGAGCAGCACGAGAAGCGATGTCGGGAAAACCCGTCGTTGCACCCGTCACTAGCACGCAACCCCGCTCAGCGATTACTTGACCTAACCGGGTTGCCAGTGCCGTCAGGCGCTCCACCTCGGGTTCACTCATCTCGGCGCGTGCTGAACCCATCACACCTATCTTGGGTTTACGATGTAGATCACTCATAGCCGTCATGGGCTCTTTCTAGTAGGACTCAAGAAGACCGGGCCAGATTTTTCACAGCTTCAAGTGAAGACTCATTGAAGATACGCTTCTGAGGATTTCCGTGAAGCAATCCGAAGTGTCACCTTACGGTTTAAGGGCTAACTCCCGCTGTAAAAAGGTAATTCGACAACTGTGGCCGGGAGAATTCCGGATTCACTCTCAACCTCAAGAGTGTTGCCGACCTGAAAGAACCCATACTTCACATAGGCCAAGGCTATGACCGAACCGACGGTTAAGGATCGAAGGGCGCTCGTAATCAACCCTATTTCCTTTCCGTCCTTCTTTACCACGTCGCCTCGGCTCGGCACCGTATCGCAGTCTATTGCAAGACCCGAGAGTTTCTTGCTTACATGGCCGCGATAAGTTGCCATCGCGACTGCCTCCTGACCGGTATAGCAACCCTTCTGGAAGCTGACCGCATCCTCAAGTCCAGTCTCAAGTAGCATGTTTGTTTCATCTACGTCCATCCCGTAGACTGGAACTGCCGCTTCTATCCGTAGCGAATCCAATGCCTGAAGACCGAATGGAACCAGCGAGTGAAAGCCGCCCTTGAGCAAAATGAAATCCCAAACATCCGCAACCGCCGAGTCAGGCACGAAGATGTCGAAGCCGGTCTCTCCTGTGTGCGAAGCCCGTGCAACGAGTGCCCGATGTCCTGCAACCAGCGTTTGGAACCAATCGTGTTCAGCGAGGGGTGGCACGGGTTCAAAACAGATCTCCTTCATTATGAGGTGCGCCTTAGGTCCCTGCACTGATAGAAGGCGATACTCCTCTGAAACATCTGTAACCTTAAAGTCACCAGCATAGGAAAAGGGAAATACGTACTTGAAGACCTTGTCGTGTGTCTGGGGGTCGTTAATGACCAGGAACTCTTGCCCCAGATTAAAGACTCGACAAAGTGCTCTTACTTTGCCATGACCCGTCAAAAAGGCGGCGGGCATTCCCTTTCCCTCGACGAGCCGCTTGACATCATTGCTTACCAGGCCGTTGAGGAACTGAACGGCTTCGTCTCCTCCAATCTTGATCAGGCCGCAATAGGACAGGTCTATCAAGCCTGCATCTGCGCGGACTGCAAGATGTTCTTCCGAGACCCCGGAGTAAGACTGGGCGATCTCCCAACCATAAGACATGCCAAAGCGCGCTCCAAGCTTTCGCTGGTGCTCCTCCAGAATAGATCTCTTGATTAGCTGTCCGTTAGCTTCGGCCATAACCGATCCGTATACCTAAGCTGATGCCTCACGTGTCGCGGAGCCGACCCCTCAAGTAATAGATATCAAGTTTTCGTTTCAGTTCTGATTCACGATTTGATATTTGGGTCGCGCCGATTCTGACGATCACTTCAAGGGCTGGTCTTGCAGCTTCATTAGCTCTGCCCTCAGTATGTCATAGTCTTCCTTAGCTGTGGCGCGAAACTTCAGGTTGCTGTAGCGAACTATCCCGTTCTTGTCTATTAAGTAAATTGTCCGCTTGTCGATGCCTCCCAATTGAGGGGAAAAGCTGGCGTAGGCTTTGGCCACCGTGTGGTCGTGATCTTGTAGTAACGGTATCGTCAGCCGATGAGTTTTCGCCCACTCGTGATGGGTAAAGACATAATCGCCGCTGATGCCGTAGAGCTTTGCGTTCAGCTTTGCAAGGTCGTTCCATCCGTCCCGGAAGGAACACATTTCAGTCGTTCAGCCACCAGTCCAGTCAGCAACGTAGAAAGCCAAGATCACATTTGAACCGCGAAGGCTGGATAGCTTCACCCATTCATTCTTCGCAGTATGTATGGCTGTCTGGTCAGCCCAAGGCAATTCAAAGTCTGGGGCTGGCTGACCAATTTGAGGACCTTCGGCTTCGCCATTGGGTTTGGCGGATTGCCCGTACGCCAACATGAGCATTAGCGCAAGGCATAGGGGGATGCCCAGTAGAGAGCTTAGCTTCTTGTCCATCATTTCTCCTTTCTATCAGTCCGCGACACGAGTGATGAGTCGTTGAACAACCGTCGCGCCTATTCTAATCTACAGGGCGAGAAACGCAAAGTGTGTCGAAGCTACCTGCGTGTCGAAGCTACCATCAGAAACAGCGTAGAAACTGAGAGCCAGGTGTTTGTGCATAATGCATCCAGCAAATCCCGCAAACGGTGATCGTGGCATATTGTAGATGCGGTACTGGCTCGAAGTTAAACTTCCGCAAGAGCGTTCTGCGCGTCCTGGCGCGAAGTAAAACAACTCAGTCGCCGCGAATCGAATTTGAAACGGTTTCCGAAGAAAACGAGGTCAATCGGGCGTCGATACGAGCGGGGCCGACTCGACCAACCACATAACGGAACAATTTCACCACATAATAGCTAGCACCACTCAAGGTGCGTGAGTATAATGGCCCCTCGCGTAGTAATGCGCTGAGGACAAGCATTCCGGCGCTCAATAAAAGTCAGATCAAAGGAGAACGATCATGAGTGGTATGGACCAAGTCTTCCGCTGGCTGCACCTCTTCGTGGGTATCTTATGGATCGGAATGTTGTACTTCTTTAACTTCGTGAACGGTCCATTCGCCGGAACTCTTGATGGCGAAAGCAAGAAAAAAGTTGTGCCCGAATTGATGCCGCGGGCGCTGTTTTGGTTTCGGTGGGGCGCGGCCTACACGTGGATCACCGGTGTTTTACTCCTTGGGATCGTGTTCTACAGTAACCGCACCTTACTTCTTAACGAGCCAGACAAGGGCTGGCAGGCGAGCACAGGGGTAATGGTGGCTCTCACCTTCCTGGCGCCGTTTCTGTACGATGGCCTGGCAAAGTCGGGGCTTGGTAAGAACATAAAAGTACTGGCAACAGTCGGGTTCGCGCTGGTGGCCGTGGTGCTGTACCTGATGGCTGACTGGGCCGCATTCACATATCGGGCGTACCTCATCCACATCGGGGCTATGTTTGGCACAATCATGGCGTTCAATGTTTGGTTCAGGATCTGGCCGAGCCAGAAGAAGATCATTACGGCAGTCAAGAACGGTGAAGCGCCCGATGCGGCGATTGTCGCCCTCGCCGGTTCTAGGTCCCGCCACAATACGTATCTGTCGCTGCCGCTCCTTTGGGCTATGCTCAACTTCCACTCTACCTACTTCGCTGGAGGCAATCTCGGTATTCCGGGAAGGTGGGCGTGGGCCACAATGCTCGTCGTGATCCTCCTTGGTTGGCACATCATCTGGCAGTGCTACAAGAAGGCTGGAAAGGTGAAGGGCTTTTAGGCAGCCTCGCGCTTCTCTGCAAGCGGATGTGGCGCTTTAGAGGAGTTGGAGGCCCTGCTGTCATCACAACAGCCCTCTTTAACCGGCAGTCCAGCAGCTAAGCGTCGGAACATGCTGCCTAGACCGAAAACGAACTCCCACATCCGCAACTGCCCGTCGAGTTCGGATTGCTGAAGGTGAACCCGGAACCCATTACCGAGTTCACGTAGTCGACCTGCACACCTTCGAGGTATTGGCGCGAGAACGTGTCAACGAAAACCTTGAGACCTTCATTGTTCAGAATCTCGTCGCCTGGGCGCGGGCCGTCCTCAATCTGCATCGAGTACGAGAAGCCGCTGCAGCCCCCGGGAACCACCCGAATGCGCAGCCCCGCCTCCGGTCCCGCGTTCTCCGCGTCAATAAACTTTCTCACTTCCGTTAAAGCAGTTTCAGTTAGAGTGACCATTCGTGCTCCCTTTCTTCAGAGGTTGTTCGGAATCCTGATTCCCGCAAGCTCTCTTCCAGCAAATCCCTGCGGAACGAGAGTCGGTGCGATTTGTATTATAGGCGGGTGCCTTCCGCTTATCAACATCGCAACACCTTACGATTATACGGCGAAGCGATCACCACGACTGTCGCTCATATCTATGATGGGCAATCCGCCGCCCTTCAGCGTGGCAAGGCTCACCTGCGTGGCAACATTGTCGGCGATCTGCTTGAATGCCAACGCGTGAGGGCTCTCCGGCGCCCCCACTACTATGGGGATACCGATATCGCCGCCCTCTCGAATACTGAGTGCAATCGGTACTTGTCCCAGCAGGTTGTTATTGAAACGCCTCACCAGCTCTTTGCCCCCTCCCTCTCCAAAGATCGCGTGCCGCTCCGAGCAGTTGGGGCAAACGAAGTAGCTCATGTTCTCAACGATTCCGAGAACCGGGATGTGAACCTGCTCGAACATGTTGAACGCCTTACGGACATCCGCCATTGCGACCTCCTGTGGAGTGGTGACCAGCACCGCCCCCTGCACCGGCACAAGTTGCGCCAGGCTGAGTTGGGCGTCCCCGGTTCCGGGCGGCATGTCTACGATCAAGTAGTCGAGTTCTCCCCACTCCACATCATAAAGGAACTGGCGAACTGCGGTATGAAGCATCGGACCGCGCCATACAACCGGTTTGTCCCCTCGGTTGAGAAAGCCGAGCGACATGACCTTTATCCCGTGAGCCTCGAGAGGAAGTAACTTCTGTCCACGTACGGCGGGCTCTTCGCTGACCCCCATCATAATCGGCACATTAGGCCCGTAAACATCGGTATCAAGCAACCCCACTCGAGCACCGAATTGAGCAAGCGCGATGGCGAGATTCACCGCCACCGTAGACTTTCCAACACCACCCTTTCCCGAGCTGACTGCAATAATGTTGGCAACACCAGGCACCGACTGTTTGCCTTCGGCCGGTCCGGCCTTGGGTATCATCGACTCCAATTTGATCTCGACCGCCTCCACCCCCGCCACCTTGCGGACCGCTTCTCGAGCAGCTTCGCGCAGCGTCGACTTGGCTGGAGACGCGGGGGTGTTGAGCACCAGCCGAAACCGGACTGTGGAGCCGTCGACTTCAAGATCGCGTACGAAGTTCAGACTCACGATGTCACGGTTAAGACCAGGGTCCCTAACACTCCGAAGAACCTCCAGTATTGACTCTCGGCTGATAGCTGCCATTAGGATTTCTCCCCACAGTACACGATTCATACTAGGGACCGGGGAATTCGTTTGTCAACTTTGCGCCCGTCTGGTTATGGTGCTCAATCCGATCAGTTGCGAAACTGATGGGCATTGTGTCTAATCAAGCGTCAGGAGGGACTGAACGTGGCGGAACCAGATACCACAAAAGAACGAGAGTACCTGGAGAAGGTCAACGGGCAACTGGCTCGCTACGCGCATCCCTTGTTCGAATGGGAAGCGCGCAACCTATCATCCGGCGTCGAGGTAGCGGTCAGGTTGAAGGTCAAAGGCGTGTACGACGAAGCATATCGATTGTGTCTCAAGCCGAGGGAGATTGAGGCGAGAGGCTTCGAATGGGACTTCCAAAGACAACTCTTTAACTGCCTGCACGACTATCTGGTCGAGATGTTTACGCGCAGCCCGCACATAACGGAGATTTGACGCTGCCTCGTCTAGCTCAGAACCGACCTCAGGCCCGAGGGTGAAATTTCTGGTATATCTCCCGAAGCCTCTCGTTTGTTATGTGCGTATAAATCTGCGTCGTACTGATATCGCTGTGCCCCAACATCATCTGCACGGATCGAAGATCCGCACCGTTCTCGAGGAGGTGAGTGGCGAAACTATGTCTGAGCAGGTGCGGTGTGATGTGACCTATTCCTGCCTTCTCACCGTACGACACCACAATTCTCCAGAACGCTTGCCTGCTGAGTGCGCGGCCCGCGTCGGTTATGAACAGTGCAGCAGTTGGCGCAGCCCGGGCCAACAATCTCGGACGAATTGCGATGTACTTTTTCGTCCACTCAACTGCGCTTAGTCCAAGCGGAACCGCGCGCTCTTTGCCGCCCTTACCAAAAACCGTAAGGCAGCCGAGATCAAGATCGAGGTTGCTCGCCGCCAGACCAACTAACTCTGAGACACGGAGGCCTGCGGCGTACAAAATCTCAAGCATCGCCTTGTCTCGCAATCCCAGATCTGTCGATGTGACTGGAGCGCAAAGCAGGCTTTCAACCTCATCCGCGGCCAGGAACCGAGGCAGTGCCTGCCATGACTTTGGCGCTTCAAGGTTAGAACTAGGGTCAAGCTTCAGATGCCCGTCTTGTAGAAGAAACCTGTACAACCCTCGAACGGCCACCAACGCCCTGGCTATGGACTTCGGGTCTAATCCTCGCTTGTGAAGAGAACGAAGGAATGTTGCAAGATCATCTGGTTGCAACGACAGAAGGTCCTTGTCACACGTTCTCGCAAAACTCGAGAGCTTTGAAAGGTCGGTTCTGTAGGCGGTCAACGTGTTGGGTGACAAGCCGCGTTCGACACGCAAGTAGTTTAAGAATCGCTCTTCGAGCAACACACTCATAACCGCTCCGCAACCTTCCGCGGGGTTGACGCCCCGGTGATCGGTTTGCCATATTCTATGCGAACTAAGAACAAAGCCAAAACGCTATTGGCTCCTTTTGGTTTAGCCGTGAAGAGGTTCTCGATGCGTGAGGGCCTCGACGCTCTCGTATGAGCTTGCCGACGATTCCAGACGTGAGGTTCATAGCTGGTGAAACTAGTAGAAGTTGCGGACAGACTCTCATGTAAGTTGGAAGGGGACGGGTCTATTGATATCCTGGGGGTGGCAACATTAGACAGCGCCCGCGCAGGAGATCTGAGCTTTCTCACGAACCCCAAATATCAAAATGATGCTAAGCAAACCGGAGCTTCGGCTATTCTGGTCGGGCACGACTGCCCTTCGATGAATCTCGCTCTTCTGAGGCACGATAATCCCTATCTGGCCTTCGCAAGAGCAATCGAGATTTTCTTTACTGCAAGCGCTGCCAGGCCGTCGATTCACCCGACGGCATGGATTTCCGACACAGCGATGATCGGGGAGAACGTGTTCATTGGGGCTCTTACATACATTGGCGAACGGGTTGTCCTGGGAGATGGAGTTCAAATACACGACAGATGTACTGTTCAGGAGGACGCCAAAATCGGCGATCGAACTCTCGTGTACTCCGGTTCGGTCGTTCGAGAAAGAGTCGTTGTGGGAAGAAACTGCATCATCCAAAACAATGCGGTCGTCGGTTCAGACGGCTTCGGCTACGCGAAGCAATCGAATGGTGCATGGTACAAAATCGTGCAGGCTGGAACCGTCATTCTTGAAGACGACGTAGAGATCGGGGCCTGCACAACAATCGATAGGGCGACGCTGGGCGAGACGCGAATCAAAAGGGGAACCAAAGTCGATAACCAGGTACACGTTGGACACGGGTGCGTCATCGGGACCGACAACCTCATCTGCGCACAGGTCGGCCTTGCTGGCTCGACTAAGACCGGAACAGGCGTTGTGCTGACCGGGCAGGTTGGCGCAGCGGGTCACTTGAGAATCGGAGACGGCGCAATCGCAACGCCGCAAACGGGGATTGCCAGCTCAGTCGAGGCGGGCGTGATCGTCTCGGGGTCTCCGGCGATAGACCATCGAAACTGGCTGCGATCTTCCGCTGCCTTCTCGAGGTTGCCAGATATTCTAAAGTCTGTGCGTGGCCTCGAGAACAGGGTTGCGTTTTTAGAGAATGCACTTAAAGCATCCTCATAGAAGTTGTCCGTCAAACTACGGGATACAAAAGATCCATAACCTAAGAACTAACAATGAATGTAAAAATCGAAGTTCACTCAGACAGGGCGATCAAAGATCTGGATAAGAAGATCGAGAAGGTACTCGAGGTGGTTCCGCAAGAGCATCTGAGAGGTCTCTCTAAAATCGTTGTCGTGGATACAATCAACGAGCCGAGACTCTCGGCAACACAAAGGGCTACCCTGCCCGCGTTGTACCATCCGAAGATGGCGGGTCAATCAGCGTGGGCGGAGATTTCATTAAGCGTGCTGGCGCCCAAGGAGAAGTTCCCAAAACGGTTGTTGACGAGGCTAGCCTTAAAATCAAACTTAGCCCAGATCGTACTATCCCTGGTCGCTCAGCATTACCAACTGACCCTCTCGAAGGGTCTGAAGAAGAACCTGCTGGAGCCTGCCATCAAGAGCTATGTCGAGAGGTACTTTGAGAAATGGAGGGAGAAAGAGGGCGGACTCAGAGTTCGCTTGCTCAAGCCTTTCAAACCCCAACTTGACAGATTCGCTCGAAGGTTAGCTAAAAAGTACAAAGCCGAGCTCGCCAAAAAATGAGCAACAAATACTTAAGAAATTACTTTAACTATCGAGGTCGGCAAGGGCGGTCTTCAAGGCGCTTCTTATCTCCTCATTAGTCGCTTCGGGCGAGTGGAACTTAACCACCAGCGACCATCGCTTGTTCGGATCAATATATTCGTAAGAATAATTCCTAATAGTCTGCGGCTTTCCCTGTCTTATCTCCCGGGCCTGGTCCCTGGTCAAGCCGGCGGCGCCGATCTTGAGAACAAACTCACGCATCTCATCATCCGTTGGCTGTCTGGCAATCTGAAGCAGCATGGACTTCGAGGCTATGTCGGCGCGCCGACATAGTTCTCTAACGTCTGGTGGGATGCCGGCAATTGAAATCGTCTCCGTTACCGATGTGCGAGCCTTACCCAGTTTGCGCGCAATCTCTTCGTGCTTGTAGCCAAAGCGCTTTGCCAAAGCTACCAGTCCGTCAGCTTCTTCAAACGCGGTCAGGTCCTTTCTCTGCAGATTCTCGATCAGCGAAATCTCCGCAACTGCCCGATCGTCGACGTCCATCTCGATACACGGAAGCTCCGTTAGCCCCACTTCAAGACTTGCACGGTATCTGCGCTCGCCGCTGATAATCATGAACCTGCCGCCTACATCGCTGGGGCGTACGAGCAGAGGTTCGAGAACGCCCTTTTCTTCGATCGATAATACAAGCTCCGAAAGATCCCCGATCTCGACTCGCGGCTGCAAGGGATTAGGTGCCAGTTTGTCAATGGGTATCATTCGTCCCACCGGCGCCCCAGACCCTCGACTTGTAAGTAACTCTACATAATGAGAATCGTGACGTAGCTTAAAGTTGTCCGGTAGTCCTTTCTTAGACACGACGCATCACCTCCTCGCACAAGCTGGCATATTCGACTGCGCCGGTTGAAGTTGGCGCGAACGTAAAAATTGATTCCTTGTAAGCTGGGCTTTCCTCCAGGCGAACCGATTTGCTGATCACCGTCTCAAAGACTTTCTCGCCAAACACTGTTCGGATTTGCTCGTGAATATCCTTCGCAAGCGTGGTCCTTTTGTCCAGAAGCGTGATGAGTACGCCTAATACCTTAAGGTTAGGATTAGGTCTGGCTCGCACTTTTTCAACCGTATCCAAAAGGTCGTCTGTTCCTTCGAGAGCGAAGTATGACGGTTGAATCGGTACTATCAAATAGTCCGAAGCGACCAACGCGTTCACCGTGATTAGACCTAGCGTCGGCGGGGTGTCGATGATTATATACTCGTAGGACTTGACCAGGCCGTCCATTCTGTCTTTTAGTCTGAATGGAGCGTCGAACTCACCAATCAGCTTACTCTCGAACTTGGCGAGACTGATTCTGGAAGGCAAGATGTCCAGGCCGGGGAGTGATGTTGACCTTATCACGTCCTCGCGGCTAACTTGAGTGTCGGTGAGCAACTCGTATATTGACAACTCAATCACATCATGAGCAAGGAAGGTTAATGAGCTGTTGGCCTGCGGGTCTAGATCGACAAGAAGAACCCGCTTTCCGGCGCGCGCAAGGGCGGCAGATAAGTTGATCGCCGTCGTTGTTTTTCCTACTCCCCCTTTCTGATTGGCTATCGCAATTACCATTGTTTGATGGCTCGGCTCTGCTAAAACGACTGCATCCTAATGCTAAGGATGACCAGTGTCAAGCAGCACTCCTTCAGCAGCACTCTTTCACAGACTGCTGCGCTGGATAATCGCACGCCGGGCTCATGACCCGCGCGAAGGCATGTAGCGCACGACGACTATTCCAAAATCTACGTGGTAGACTTTCGCGAACTATTGTGATCTAATCGCTCCGCGTCGGTTGCAACACCTATGACAAAGAATAACCTGGTCGTTGAATGAGTGCGTCCCAAACGACGACGACACAGACTCGCTGAGGAACGCCGATGGAAATCGAAATGAAAATCCGAGGTCTAATGATGGACCCGGCCGCCAACACCCCGATCATTATTCTCAAAGATGTAAACGGAGAATCAATGCTCCCAATTTGGGTCGGTCCGTTTGAGGCTAACGCCATAGCAGTGGAGATTGAGAAACTCGCCACGCAGCGGCCAATGACTCACGACTTGCTAAAAAATATCATTTGGGAGTTCGGGGGCACGGTGCGAAGAGTAGTAATCACAGACTTGATCGACAACACTTTCCTGGCGGTGATCGAGCTAACTAAAGGAGGCGAGGTTCTGGTGGTCGATTCGAGACCGAGTGACGCAATCGCCTTGGCCCTGCGCGTGGACTGTCCAATCTATGTCAATGATGAGGTCATCAAGAATTCCAGCACCGCGATCACTGAGGACCCGGCTTCCCAACAAGACGACTGGCCCGAGAGCCTTGTCGACGATGCAAGCGACTACAAAATGTAAAGGTGGCCCGCGTCTGTTTTTGATGGCGTTCCGACGGAAGTGTGATATAGTCTGCCCAAAGTTGCCCGGTACGGACGGGCGGCAAATCCTGGGAAACATCGCTAGCGCGTAAACAATTACAGGAGGAGAACATATGGCGTCGTTTAACAGGATTACAATCGTTGGCTATCTAGGGCGCGACCCGGAGCTTAGGTACACTCCAGACGGTACGCCCGTTTGCGACTTCTCAGTTGCGACCACCGAGCGTCGTAAGGACCGGGCCGGTGAACCTCAGGACATAACCACCTGGTTTCGAGTAACCGTCTGGCGAAGGCAGGCAGAACTAGCCGGCCAGTATCTGGCGAAAGGCAGGCAGGTTTACGTTGAAGGGCGTCTCATTCAGAAGGAGTACCAGGACCGGGACGGCAACACCAGATTCAATTTGGAGGTCACTGCATCTGACATCCAGTTTATTGGGTCACGGGGCGAGGAGGGTTCGTCTGTGAGGAATGAATCAAGTGCCAAGCCGCACCCGCAAGAAGCCCCAGCTGCAGGGGTAACTGAAGACGACATTCCCTTCTGAGAAGAACTAACACTGAAGTCAGTCGTCCAAAACGAATCTCTTGCTCAATCCAAGCTCCTTGAGCTTGTGCTGAAGGCTCTGGCGATGCATGCCTAGCGCCGCAGCAGCGCGGGTTACGTTGCCGCCTGCTTGCTCAAGGGAATACTCGACATACTGTCGCTCAAACTCTCGTTTGGCGCTTCTGAAGTCGAGTGTCTGCGAAACGGTGATACCTTCGGAGGGCTTGGCGCTTGTTTGACGACGCTTTTGATCCGAAAGTATTTCTTCAGGTAGCGCCTCAACCTTAATTTCTTCATCATCAGTAAGAACAACCGCTCTCTCAATGCAATTCCTTAGCTGGCGGGCGTTTCCGGGCCAGTCATATTCAAGTAAAACTTTAAGGACTTCTTTCGAGATCGTCAGTGGCTTGTTCTTGTATGCCAACGAAAACCTTACACAAAACGCGTGGGCAAGCGCCGGGATATCAGATTTTCTCTCTCGCAAGGGCGGCAAGCTCACCCTAACGACACATAGCCGATAGTAGAGATCTTCCCGGAACCTAGCCGATTCAACCTCGCTTTCGAGAGGCTTATTGGTCGCGCTTACGATCCGGGCATCGGTGGAGAGCGTCTCGTTACTACCCAGCCGCTGAAACGTCTTCTCCTCGATGGCCCGTAACACTTTTGCTTGCGTCGAAAGGCTCATGTCCCCGATCTCGTCGAGAAACAGAGTCCCACCGTTAGCCGCTTCAAACTTCCCTACTCTTCTCCCTGCAGCTCCCGTAAACGCTCCTTTTTCGTGACCGAACAACTCAGACTCGATGAGCTCCCCGGGCATTGCTGCGCAGTTCACGCTCACAAACGGCCCGGAAGGGTTCCTGCTCCTCGAATGAATTTCCCTGGCGACCATTTCCTTGCCGGTGCCCGATTCGCCCGTAAGCAAGACGTTTACCTCAGACGGTGCGACTTTCTCGATCAGGGAATAAACGCTCGCCATAGCCGAGGAAGAACCGATTAACTGACCAAACGTGCCGGGCGCCGTCAGCTCTCGGCGAAGCTTCACGTTCTCCGCTCTCAGCGAATGTGTCTCGATCGCGTTCTTAACGAGGATACGCAACTCGTCAACGTCGAAAGGCTTTGAAAGGTAGTCGTGCGCTCCGAGTTTGATCGCCTGGACGGCCGTCCGCTCGGATCCGTGAGCGGTGACTATGATAACCAGAGGGGGGTACTCTTTAGATGCGAGACCGGGTAAGTAGTCCAAGCCCGATTCTGAGGCGAGTCTAACGTCTAAAAGAACCACGCTGGGTGTGTGGTTCTCAACAGCCTGGTCCGCGCGCGCGAGGCTGTCCGCTTCAAGGATGGTGTAGCCTTCCTTCTCCAGTGCCCGCTTCATGCCGAATCGGGCGGCTGGCTCGTCATCTACAATAAGAACTACCGGCTTCATTATCTAACGAAGGGATGAGCGCTAGCTGATGCTTTGATCGCGACGTTCAGGACTCATCACGATTCCTACTTCTTACCCTTCTTTCCTTGAGGTGCTGCTCCTTCATCGCTATAGAATTGCGGCGCATTGGCCTTTTCGAATGGGTAGACTTTCTTTGTGTCGGGATCATATTCCCATTCGGCGGTCAGAATATTCTTTTGCCAATCCTGGTAGCTGAAGGCTACCTTCCACCGCGGCAACTTCGATCCAGGAAGAAGCTTCTTTTGCGACGCCTCCCATCCGATCGACGTTATGTTGTACGCCCCCATCTCCTTCTCATAGTGGTCCACCATTTCCTTTAACGTCTTAGTGGAGAGCTGTTCGTTCACTTCGGCCTTCATCGCTTTAACCTTCTCGATGATCTCTTTTCCTTCTGGCGTGGTTTTAGAGATCCTTTCCTCGATCACAGCAGTCTTTGGATCTTTCTGAGCCTTGGCCACTGGGCCCGGCTTGTGGTCACAGGCTACTAACAGAAGAAGCACTGCCACAACTGGTATGATCCTTATCATCTTTGATCCTCCATTTGTTTTCGAAATGAACTTAACAAGTCTCTGCATCATTCAGCCATCAGGATCCTAAGGTCCCTGACATTATTACCCGAGGGTCCCGTTACTACGAGCCCCCCGACCAGCTTAAAAAACGAATGAGAATCGTTGCTGCTTATGAAGATTGAAGCATCTGCGCCGTGTCGCGCCGCCTTGAGCACCAGTGCTGCGTCGGCCACTGCCCCGGCCGCCTTGCTGTTTCCGTCAATACCGTCCGTGCCACACGAAAGCACTGCTGCCGCTTCACTGATGCCCGAGCAAGCCAAGCGCGCTGCGGAGTATAGCACGAATTCCTGATTGCGCCCACCTATACCATCGCTGCGTACGGAGCACGAAACCTCGCCCCCTGATATCACGCAGACCAGGTCATGCGGGAACGAAGATTTGAGGTTCAAAAGGTGGTCAACTGACTGATCAGCGACGCTCCGATACTCTCCTTCGATCAGCTCGGCATCGACTTCGACTCGAAATCCGAGCTGTCTTGCCAGGTCCGCCGCGGCCTGGATTGCATTCGAATTATCGAGCAGAAGCATGGTGATCGGCCGCGACGCGCCGGCTCCCCAGTCCTCGCTAAAGCGCGGAGAACACTCTTGCTGAATTACGCTCACGACCGAGTCGGGGAGCTTGTCCATCAGGTTGAGTCTATTCACTACATCAATAGACTCTTCATCTCCAGCCTCCTCTGGCAAAAGGGGGTTTGAGGCAATCGACCGCAAATCCCCGGGGTTGACGTCCGATAGGTACAGTCCAATACACTTCGAATTCCGGGCAAGCTTTCCGAGGCGGCCGCCCTTAATCGCCGACAGACTCTTTCTGACGATGTTTATCTCGCGGATTTTAGCTCCGCAGCCGACCAGAATTTGATTTGTGACTCTTAAATCTTCGAGCGATATGGAACGCGACAGGGGCAGTTCTACCAGCGAGGATCCTCCGCCCGAGATTAGAAATATTATCAAGGCATCCTCGCCGCACGACCGCACAAGCTCGACAATCCTTTCTCCTGCGATCAGGCTGCCGGCATCAGGTAATGGATGCCCAGCCATAAAAACCTGGGACCGCACCTCTATGCTTGAACGACGGTCCGTCACCAGAATCCCTCGTTTGACCCGGTCGCCGAGAAGAGTCTCAACGGCAGCACCCATCTTCAGACTGGCCTTACCCATTCCGACCAACACGACTTCGGTGAAATCATCGAGCGGAATCTGCTCGCCGACGAGGCTCAGGGTGTTACCATCGATCCGCAACTTTTGTTTTATCACCGAGCCGGGTTCGATGGCTTTTAGAGTTCCAAGGAATAAACGTTTTGCGGCTTCTTTGAGGTCCATTCATTGCAGATATCGAACGGTGCGAGCCCGCTATTGAAACCGATGGGTTCGTGATGATGTTGGAGTGCGGTAGTGCTCAACACTGGCCATCACACCACAATCCTGGAGGGCCGAGTAACTTCCAGCAAGGTTTGCACCAACGTCATGATATCTTCCAGGAGTCAGGCCCGGAGCTTCAAGCCCGACGACGTTGAAGGCATCAATTCTCGACTTCAGACGAGCTGATATTGTAAGTCTGCATGAGCTTCAGCACGTCCTGTCGTACGGAGTCCCACCTCGCGGCCAGGGAGTCCGCCGCACGGCTGGTTGTGGTGGAAATCACGCGATCAGTTCGTCTCGCTTGTCGCGCCATCGCCAGAGTTGCTCCACGCATGCTTTGCCTGTCTCGAAGCGAAGTTGTCAACCGCGCGTAGAGCTGCGCCGAGTTCGCGAAGCTGTCTATCGCGAACAGCAATTCTATCTCTGCTTCTTTGTACTGCGAAGCGTTGTCGACTTCGACACCAGTGCCGGTCAGCCTGACGCCGTATACTCTCTGATACTCAGCGAGTAGCTCCTCAGCCTTGCGCTGCAAGCCGCTTGCGGAGGAAGCCGAATTTCCGGTGGGCGCGTTCGGTGCCAAGCCGGCATCGGTTCTTCCTCCCAACGAAATCAGCTGATCACCACCGGCCGAGTGAATAACCACTCGTCGCACGTACTCCACGCCATCCCTCACCGTGAGCTCGATTCGTCCCCGGGTTAGAGCTTGAGTTACCATCCCAGTCGGCCGGACTGCCTTTGCGTACACTTCAAGCGTGTCGCCGTTGACGGCCTGTTCGCCGAACCAGCGCCACCCGCCTGTGTTCGCCTGCGTATTGATCAAGACTGAAATTGCACCCTCTTGCGTTCTGTTAGCGCTTGCCGAAAGCACGTTTGCCATAACCGTGTCCGATGACACACTGTTTGTCCTTGTTTCTCGCGGGCGCTCACTTTCTCGCGGGCGCTCAGGAGTTCGTTCAACACTCATGGCACCCACAATCCCGAGCTTCTTCGCTGTTTGAGGGTCCAGGTCACCCGTTTCTTGAAGATTGTGCTCCCGCTGGTAGGCTCGCAACGCGCTGGAGGTTCGCGGGCTCATTACACCATCAGCCTCGCCTTCGTAGTAGCCCTGTTCTTTCAATGCCCCTTGAGCTCTGCGCACCATTTCAGGGGATGAGAGCGGAAGCTCAGGTGCGCTACCGGTTGACCTGTCGACCTCAGTGCGCATTTCGGGCTCCGCACGGCCGGCAACAGGTCGATCGGGGTTGTCTGGTTGCGATGCAACAGGCTCTCGCCTGTCGGGCCGATCTGGCAGCCGATCCGCGGGTTGATCTGCAGGTTGATCTGCGGGTTGATCTGCGGAACGATCCGCTACCGGCGCACCCTCCGAGATGACGCTCTCCCGGACGATCAGCGGTTGCTTGATCTGAACGCCAAAAGGAGTCCCCGACGGTACCTGAGCTTCCTCACCCTTGGACAGCAGAACGGTTGCGACGCCAGCGCCAGCGCCAGCAACGCCTCCGAGCACCGCGCCCTTGCCTCCACCGGCAATTCCGCCGAGCACAGCGCCAATCGCACCTCCACCACCAATAAAGACGGCTGGACGCTTGCTGCTTTGACCCGACACGCGGCTCTCGTCGTCGATTCGCCGCCGAGTTTGAGGATCATCCGACGTCAGACTTCCGACAAGGCCAACCCGACTCCCATTCGGAAAAACGAGATCATCGAAATCGATTCCAATTGTGCCCGACCGGCTCATTCTCTTCGCCGGCGTGACCTGGGTGACCCGGCCTTCGACAATTGTACCGGCCGGTATCACAGTACGGCCATTCGCATAGACCGGTATGGTTACCGTGGCTGTGAACTTGTCGCCAACCCGCGCCGTTCGCGAACTGAGAGTGCCGTTCATCTGTACGCTGATGACAGTGTCCGGAGGCAACGTCCAGCTTTGTTCAGCGTACTGCGCCGAGTTATAGCGCGGCCGTGTGTCTTGAGCGCTTGCGTTATCGCTCGACACCGCAAGCATAGCGACTGCCATGATGGCGCTCGCGGTTCGTATCAGGCTTCTATTGAACTTCATCGGACTTACCTCCCAGGCTTCTGGTCTCTGAAAAGGGGGACTTGGTTCATCTGCTAAGACGATTAACAGCCCCAATTGTGTTGTCCGCTTCAACGAACTTAGTGAGAGGCAGCCTCACCGTCGCCGTCGTTCCCGCGCCGGCCTGGCTAGTCACGCTGAGGTCGCCATTGTGCAGTTCAGCTATCTGCTTGGCGATTGCCATGCCTAGCCCGGTTCCTTTCTCTTTTGTCGTGTAGAACGGCTCGAAGAGCCTCTTCTGCGTCTCGGGGTCCATGCCGCACCCATGATCAATTATGTCGACCAATACATCCTGATTACCGTTGAGGCGCGTCCGAAGCTCTATCGCGCTTAGCGGATCACTGGCCTCGACGGCGTTAATTATGAGGTTCAGAAAAAGCTTCTTCAATTCGGTGTCATCATAGTAGCCGGTTGGGACGTCGGAGCTGTACTGTTTGCCTACCTGCATCTGCTTTGCCGTCAGTCGATCGGCGACCATCGGGAGCAGATCATTGAGCAAGTCATTCAAATTCGTTTCAATTCGATTCAACTTCTTAGGCCGCGCGAACTCTGACAGCTCGGCACAGATTGAGGCCAGATGGTCGACGCTTCGCTCGATTACTTGAATAGCGGATAAGTCATCCGCAGGGTTGGTTGCTCCCTGGCGCTTTAGGATCTCAGCGGCGAAGCGGATGCTGCCGAGCGGATTCTTGATCTCGTGAGCGATCTGCGCCGTCATTTGCCCAACCGCCGTCAGAGCATAATTGCGTCGCAGCTCGGCCTGCGCGCGGGAAGCTTCAGTGATATCAACGAAAACCAGAATCACTCCGTGCCGCTCTCCCCCGACGATCAACGGAGAAGTGAAGACATCAAACAGATTCACACCCACATCGACTCTGCCGTAATAACGGCTGTTCGCCGTAGGGTGGGAGAGTTCTTCTGAAACAGCCGCGGCCAGCGAAGCGTTGCTGCGAAACAGATGCGTATAACTTTGGCCGCTTCCTAACTCGGCCCCGGCGCCCGGTAGTCTTCGAAACGACTCGCTGACCGTCTGCACAGTCCCTTCCTGATCGATAACCACCACCCCCGACACCAGGCTGTCCAGAAGTGACTGAAGGTAGTCTCTCGATTCCGCGCTCGCGGCGTAGGCGCCAGCAAGTCGCTTCAGGTTCTTACGAATCTCATAAAATGCCAGCACCGCCACTAAGACACCGACCAGCAGGACTGCTACGGTCGCGGCTACAATTCGATTGCGCGCGCTCACGCTCATCTGGTGCGCTTTGATGTTGTTTTCTTCTCGCTCCCTGTCAACCAATTGTTCGAGCTTCTTTACGGCCGGACGCATTTTATCTCGCTCGTCGTGCCAGTCATCCGAAGCTGGACCGAGCTTCTCCATTGCGTTCCAAAAACTCTTGTTCGCTACTTCAAACTGCGCCCACGCTTCACTATCGGCGAGCGAGCTCATCCTGGCTCGTTCGATCTCGCTATCGATCTCCCTCTTGTAATCTTTGAGCCGCTGCTCTGCCGGGAAGCGCAGACGATCATTCGCCTGGTTCGCGACCACGGTTCGGGCCTCGGAGGCTATCTTGCCCGTAGTCTCTGAAATGTCGAGAACGAGGCGAAGATGGTTCTCTTCCGTTTGGTCGACCCGAACGCTCTCCTTCTCCAACTGCTCCAGGCTCTGTATGCTCCGATATCCAACGTCCGCGACAAGCAACAGCAGGAGTAAAAAGCCAAGGGCCAGGACGTTGCGAACCAGGGATTCGACCGGTCGGGGTGGTCCGAGGAGCCGTTCTCGAAACTTTCGCGTGCGAGCCATCATAAATCGTGAGCTCTATCGCTGACTTTCGTGCAACCGTCGTGCGCGTCCTGACGATCAGTGAATTACGTTCGCAAGGACTAACGTGACCCTGAATGTTATCACGTGCTGATTGCTTTCGAAACTTCAAGCAATTGCCGGCGCAGCCCGTCAATTGAATGCCGGGTTGGATAGGAGCTAGGATGACGTCCTGCGTTAAGTTCTGCCATGTCGGTGTTGATTCCGGCGGATGACTGTGTATAAGATACCTCCCGAGAACCCCTCCCGATGATGCCCGGCCGAGGCGATCCTCACGCGCCGTCTTCATTCGAGGCTCGCATTCCGTCTCGGCTGATAAAAAAAGTCTGGTGAGAGAATGGCGATCGTCCTGGTGATCCTGGCAGCCGTATTCGTCGGCGTTCTCGGCGTTCACGGTTACAAGCAATTCAAGATCAGGCAGCAGCGGCAGATGAACGAGAACGAGTACAACGCCGCGGTCACTCTCTGGGAGTTCGCGCGGGTGGTTAAGGAACACATCGATGGCGCAATTCGTCAAGGCACTGGGGTCCTCGACTTCACAAGGATTACTGTCCCGCACACGCAGGGTTACGAGATTTCGCTTGAACTGATCGGCGCGTATTTTCGCGTCTACGCTGTACCAGCCCGGTACAACAGGACTGGCAAGCTCTCCTTTTTGACTGACAACACACTAAGCGTGAGAGCTTCAGATCGAACGGGACAGCAGGCTACAAGTGAAGATGGAGAGTACAAGGGCGATGCTGAGCTGTGATCACAAAACCGCGAGTCGGAACTCTTATACATTTGCCTCGTTATGAAATTCGGCGCAGTCGAAAACAAAGCTCGCCTGGCGATGCTGGTTCTCATCCTGTCGCTATTGTCGCTGATCGCCCTAAGCCTTGCGTTATTCTCGCGAACCGGCAGCCAGCGCAGGGCTTCGCCCATCCTCATCTACGTCTTCAGCTATCAAATCATCGCGCTCGTATTGGGCATCGGCCTGGTCTTCCTGTTGATCCGCTGGCTGCTCAGACCTTACAGGAGGATGGTTGAAGCTGCGCGAGGGAGCCCGGTTCGCGCATCGTCCGCAATTAGCGAGGGCGAGTTCGTAGCTCAAACATTTCAAGCTCTCGTCGAACATCTTCAGGCAAACGAAAGAGAACTCGCTCAGCTTCACGAGCTCGAGCGAAGGCGTGCCGAGCGATCCGAGCGATTTAGCGAGCGCTTGATTGCCAACATTCCCAGTGGATTGATCACCATAGACTCCAAGGGAATCGTCACTTCGGTCAACGCGCACGCGATGAAGATTTTCGTGAATGAGCCCAGCACTCGCTCCATGCAAGCCAGGCAGATCCACACCGGTGAGCTCCTGTCTCCCATTGTCGACTACCGTTCGTTCTTCAGTTCGTCTCCGCGGATGACGGCGATGATCTCTGAATGCCTCGACAAAGCTACAACGTTCCGGCGCGAAGAGGTTTCTCTCGCCCTTCCCGGCGGTCGCGCGCGCCGCGTCGGTTTGAGCGTCTCTCCCATATGTGACGCCTCGCAAAACGTCGAAGGCGCGCTATGCCTGATGACCGACATCACTGAAGTGATCGAGCTTCGCGAGCGAATGAAGCTAAAAGACAATCTGGCGAATCTCGGAGAGATGGCAGCGGGTCTCGCCCACGAATTCAAGAACTCGCTGGCCACCATTCACGGTTACGTTCAACTGCTCGAAGCTCAAGCGGTGGGGACAGCATCCGCCGCCGATCGTCGAGTCACACTTGACGCGTCTTTGAATGAAGTCAGGTTGTTGAGCAAGCTGGTAACCGACTTTCTCAATTTTGCGCGCCCGCAAGATCTCAATCTTGCGACAGTCGACTTGCGCTCGATCATCGAAGCTTGCGCTCGTGAAATCAGACCTCAGCTAGCTAAGAACGCTATAGAGCTGACGGTTGAAGGGAAGTTTCCGCAGCTCGCTGGAGATGAATCGCTTCTACGGCGAGCTTTCATCAACCTGCTTCGCAACGCCGCCGAAGCCATCGATCCGCACTCGCTCAAGAAGGTGATCGTTATCACTGGAGTAATCGACTCCGGACCGGATCGCCGTTACACACACGTAAGGATCGCCGACACCGGTGGCGGCATTTCGCCGGAGGACCTTCCTCGAGTATTTATTCCATTCTTCACGACCAAGTCGCGCGGCTACGGCATTGGTCTGGCACTTGTCCAGAAAATTCTCGTTGGTCACGGAGGTGACGTTTCCGTGGAGAGAAGTGATAGCGCGGGGACCGTCTTTGACTGCCGACTGCCGCTGTTAGACCCAGCATCAACTGTGAAACCGGGGTAACATGCCGTAGCGCAAAGTTACACAATTATCACCCCCAGCGAACCCCAGTCCGAACCGCGCCTCAAAGCCTGCGCTTTGTAACGCTTTATGCCTCTAGGCCACGTGGCAGCACAATTGCTACGCCTATAGCGACTATTCGGTTCGCGATCCCCAAATCGGAGGTACACTTGTGAGCACTTTCTCAAAACCAACGTCCGGTCGTCACCGGGAGGCGGGCCTCGGGTTGATGGAAACCATAGTCGGCCTTCTCGTCGTGCTGATAGTCGGCTCAGTGCTCTTGCACCTTGGCCGAATGGGATTCGCAATCTACAGGCTGAACGCTGCGACCGGCGGCATCACCGAGGAACTCGAGCTTGCGCGTGGCCAGGCCATAGAAAGGCGGACAACCGTTAGCGTAATCTTCGACGCCAAAGAGAAGAAGTTCGGCCTCGATCGGAACTCCAACGGCCGTCTGGATAGCGTCGAAGCTGAGGAGTTGCCCGCAGGGGTCGACATCGCCGAAGACGCAATTGTTATCTTCGCCCGATCAGGGAATCTGGCGCCCGGCTCCAAACAACCTGACATCATCATCAGCAATACCGCGAAATCCCGCCGGGTCAGCGTTTCAAAATCCGGCACAGTCGAAGTCGATTAGCCTGTTAGGAAGCCACTCTTCATCGAAAAAGGGATCTGTCGTTGCGGACGAGTCGCGTCCTCGTCGTGCTTCTTGTTCCCCCAGTCCTTCGTTCGAGTCCACCCAGCGTTTCCCCTGACAACAAATCACTGCTAACATGGACCCGCCTTCAAGTGCTGTCCGAGCCAGAAGGATTTTCGATGAGAATCGGGGTCATATCTGACACTCACGGACTGTTTGATGAGTCGATACGTTCGATCTTCAACGACGTCGACGCGATCATCCATGCTGGCGATATCGGCAAGCTCGAAGTGATCAAAAGACTGGAAGAGATCGCCCAAGTCCTCGCAGTCGAGGGCAACAACGATAGTCTTGGCGCGTTTCCGAACGAACGTTTGGAAGAATTGGCCGGACACCGAGTGATGATTCGCCACATCTTTGGCGAGTTGCATCAGCTTCGGCAGAGTGACAGGCGAATGGTCGAGGACGTTCAACCACACGTGGTCGTGTTTGGCCATTCTCATCGACCGTATCAACAAATGCTCGGGAGCACGATGTTGTTTAACCCCGGAAGCGCGGGCCCTCGCCGGTTTTCGCTCCCGCGGACCGTGGGAATCTTGTCTTTGAAGCCCTCGGGTCCCGAAGCCCGGATTATCAGCCTTGATTGATTCAGCGATTCAGCCCAACATCAATCTTGTTCTCCGCAGTTCGGTTCCGCACCACGGATCGGGAGAAATGGTTAAGCCGGAAAACCTGGTTTCAGATTCGGGCAGTTCAAGCCGAGACCCGATCGAGATTGCGCTCTCGCCACGCGAGGGCTCAGCCCTGGAGCCTAGCCCTCGCCCGCCAATCGACCAACATCTCGAACGCATCGCTCGGCTGATGGACAGATCCATCCGAATCCCCGGCACCGGAATAGCATTCGGCCTGGACCCCGTGATCGGGTTTTTCTTCCCGGTTGCCGGAGACGCGATTGGCGCAATCGTCTCGGCATACATAGTCTTCGTGTCTGTGCGCTACGGGTTGCCGAAGATCGTGATTGCGAGGATGGTCTTCAATATCGCCGCCGACTTCGTTGTAGGCAGCATTCCTCTAGCCGGCGACGCCGTCGATTTTGTCTGGAAGGTCAACACGCGGAATCTTCGCCTGTTGAACAAGTACGCTTCGGGTAAGAGGGGCTCATTCTGGAGCGACTGGGCGTGGGTGTTTATACTATTCGGAGCGCTGTTCCTACTGATCTTCTGCGGGATCGCGCTGATCTATTACGCAATCAAATCAACAGGCATGGGTCTGATCTAACAATCTGCTTCCTCCTTCTTACTGAGTGCGTGACTCAGGCCCCGTCGAGGCGCGCTCGCCGCCGACCGTGATGATCGCAATCTCGGGCCGCGACAAGAATCGAACGTCGACAATCGAAGTTCCGACGCCGCGGCTAACGAACATTTGTGTTCCCTGCTGTTCGAACCATCCCGCAATAAACGAACCCGAAAACGGCGGGAGCCAAAGCGGTCCGACGAATGGCAGCCGAACCTGTCCGCCGTGGGTGTGACCCGCCAGAGCGACGTCGCAGCGGCCAGCAACTTTCTCGAAGAAGGTAGGCGAGTGAAATAGCGCGATTTTGTACGCTGATTCAGGCACACCGGCGAACGACTTCTCTGCATCCGGCCTTCCGCCGAAGAGATCATCAAACCCTACAAGCCACACTCCGTCGCGCACTTCGCGGCTTGAGTTCAACAGCAGCGTCGCTCCCGCCGACGCGTAGAACTCCTGCTCGTTCTTAACCGGCCACCAGTCCTCGTGATTCCCTCGCACAACCCAGACGCCCAGCGGCGCGTGTAGCTGGATCAACACATCACGAAGGCCCGGATAGTCCGAGGTGATGTTGATCGAGTCTCCGGTGATGACGATTAAGTGCGGCCGCTCAGCCGCAACGAGCCGAAGCATTTTAAGCTCTCGCCGCCCTGGGCCATTGGTATGAATGTCGGTGAGGTGGGCGATCTTAAGAGGCGTGCCCAGGTGACCGGGAATGCTGTGATGGGTGACCTCTATCCAGTAAGGCTCGATCCAGAAAGCGTAGGCGCTGAGAGACGCCGCAAGAACAAGAACGACGATAATAAAGAATCGCCGCTTCCGAACCCAGGCTGAAGCCTGAACCCCCTGCTCTATCAAAGGCTAGACCTCGACAACCACGGGAATAATCATAGGCCGGCGACCTGTTGCTCTTTGTATGAGCCGTTTCAGTGCCAATCGAATCTTCTCCTTGATCACCGCGTAGTCGATCTGCTCTTCGAGGGTAGCGCTTGCGACCGTCTCTTCGACCAGTTGTCTTAGCCCGGCAAGCATCTCGCTCGAATCTTCTTCGTGTATGAATCCCCGCGTAACCAACTCAGGTTCTGACTCAAGCTCTCCCGACTTGGGATTGATCGCGACGATCGCCACGACAATCCCGTCGTATGACAGATGCTTTCGGTCGCGCACGACCATGTCTTCGACGTGTTCGTAGCTCGAATCGATGAAGGTGCGCCCGACAAACTCCGTAGCCGTAATCTCCGCGCTCGACTCGCCAAGCTCCAGCACGTCGCCGCTCTCAAACACCACGATATTCTCCGGCTCAACGATACCCAGCCTCGATGCCCAATCTCTGTGCCTGTAGAGTTGGCGGTGCTCACCGTGAATCGGCACCAGGAACTTTGGCCTGGTAGCTTCAATGAGAATCTTCAAATCCTCCTGGCTGCCGTGTCCCGAGACGTGAATTCGCGCAACGCTGCTGTCAACCACCTGCGCGCCGCGCTTGTAACAGTGCGAGATCAATCGTGAGATCGCGGGCTCGTTGCCTGGTATCTGCCGCGCCGAAAGCACCACCGTGTCGCCTTCACCGACTGAAAGGTTCTTATGCTGATCCGTCGCGATCTTGGTCATCGCAGACATCGGGTCCCCCTGGCATCCAGCCGCAAGCAGCAACAATTGATCGTCGTCCATCTGGCGAGCCTCCGCCGGGCTGACGAAGATACCGTCGGGAACGTCGAGCTGCCGAAGACTCTCCGCAATTTCAACATTTCGCAGCATGCTTCGGCCCAGCAATGCCACTCGGCGGCCGTAGTCGCGGGCGAGGTCGAGCACGATCTGAATCCTGTGAACTGAACTGGTGAAACAGCTCAGCACGATTCGCCCTTGCGCTTCTTCGAATACTTTCTCGAGTGCCGGAATTACAGCACGTTCGGACTGCGTGCGCCCGGGGCGTTCGGCGTTAGTCGAGTCCGCCAGCAGCGCGAGGACGCCGCGGTCGCCGTATTCGATCAGGCGCTCGAGATCCGTCGCGGGACCTACTACCGGCGTGTCGTCTATCTTAAAATCGCCCGAATGAATCACCACCCCCACAGGGGTCGTCACCGCCACCGCAGTGCACGACGTGAGGCTGTGGGTGACGTGCATCCACTCGACCTCAAAGTTGCCAAGCGCGACGCGGTCCCGCGACTCGACCGCGTGTACCGAAGTCGAATCCGACAGCCCGTGCTCCTGGAGCTTGTTCTCGAGCAGCGCAAGTGTCAGGTGAGTACCGTACACCGGAACGTTGACTTCTTTCAGAAGGAACGGCACCGCGCCGATGTGATCTTCGTGCCCGTGTGTAAGGACGATGGCTGAGATCTCGTCGCGGTACTGATCGATGAAGTTGAAATCAGGTATGACAATGTCCACTCCCGGCGCATCCTCTTCAGGAAATCCCATGCCGGCGTCGATGATGATAGCCTCACCACCGTAGCGCATCGCCATCATGTTCATGCCGAATATACCGACGCCGCCGAGAGGTATTATTTCGAGTTTGCCTTCTGACATTTACCTGAGTATAGCAACATAATGGTGTTGGTCTAACAGCCATTTCGCTTCATCCCTGGTCCAGCGCCAAAAACAACGCGGCATACTCCTCGAGCGAGAGCGTCTCCGCGCGGCGCTGCGGAGCCACGGAAGCGGCCTCCAGAGCGGATTCCAGGGGCTGAGCGAATTCGACGGCTCTCGACGCCGCCTTCAGATTGTTCAGAATCGTCTTTCGCCGTTGCGCGAACGCAGCCCGCACGAGCGCAAAGAATCTCGCCTCGTCTGGGACTTCAACCGCCGGCCGCTCCCGCACAGTCAGCTTGATTACCGCGGACTGCACCCTGGGAACTGGAGTGAACGCCGACGGCGGGACCTCAAACAGCTTCGTCGCGATGCAGTAGTACTGCACCATCACCGACAGGTAGCCGTACTCTTTGCTGCCTGGCCCGGTGGTGATTCGGTCAGCGACTTCCTTCTGGAGCATGAGCGTCATATCGAACACGCTGCGACCCACGGAGAGCAGCCTTTCGATTATCGGCGTTGATATGTAGTACGGCAGATTCGCCACGATTCGCACCCGCCTGAGGTCCTGGCCGGCGGGACCAGGACCCAACTTCGCCTTCGCATTTGTGATGAGTGCCCCCCAATCCAACACTAAAGCGTCGGCGGCGACGATCGAGAGGTTGTCAGCATTCAAAGTGCGCCCGAGCGCGTCGGCGAGATGTGCGTCAATCTCGATAGCTTCAACGTGACCGCTTCGTTCAACGAGCAGCCGGGTCAGCGCGCCGGTGCCCGGGCCGATTTCAACAACGATGTCTGACTTAAGAGGTGATACTGCGTCGATTATTCGGCGCGCGACCCGCTGGTCCGTGAGGAAGTTTTGCCCGAGGCTTTTCTTCGCTTTGATCAAACGCGTCAAGCGACCTCTTGCAAGGATGGGTAGCCGGTCAATTCGGTATATTCGCCGGCCTGTTCTATGCTCACGTCGTCAAGATTGAACTCGATGTCGCCGAAAGCCCATCGCGTAGCGATGCCTTGCTCGTAAGTGCCACTCGGCACAGCAAGCGTTACCTTGTCAAACTCTCCGAAGTTCGCTGTATCGCTTGAGTCGAGGAGTCCAGGGAGACTCAGGAGACTAGTGACTTCCATCGTACTCAGCTTCACCAGCAACGGGCTCAATAGCGGCTCAGTCAGGTCGTACTCAAGCCTCACTAAGTTCCCGGTTGCATCGGCTCCGTGCTGAGTCCCAATGGGAACAACGGAAATCTCTCCTTCAATCTGTTTGTTCAGAAACAGTCTGGAGTTGCTGGCGGCAACCACCAGCGGTCGATGACGCTCGCGACTCAGTGCTTGATCTACGACGACCCTGTTGAGCTCGGGTCGCATGCCCATCATCACTGCGTCGTATTTCGAAGCGACGCTTAAGAACTCAGGGGACGGCCGCCAATCAAACAATGACGAGGCTGATTCGGCCGGGTACTCTATGGTCCCATGGACGAACGGCCTTCCAGTAGTGACGAATTTGAAGTAACTCTCGTTGAGTCTCTGCGCGCGATCCTCCAGGAGTCCGACCTCGACCTCGACGCCGGCTTCACGCAACTGTTCGATTCCACGCCCGTTGACGCGCGCGTCCGCGTCTTTTGCGGCAATCACCGCGCGCGCGATCCCCGCTTCGATCAGCGCGTCGGTGCACGGAGGGGTGCGACCGTGATGGCAGCACGGCTCTAGATTGCAGTAGAGGGTTGCACCGCGCGCAAGCTTGCCCGCTGCGTCGATCGCGTAAGACTCCGCGTGCTTCAAGAGATCATAACGGTGATAGCCCTCACCGACGACGCGTCCGTCGTTGACGAGCACCGCGCCAACCATCGGATTTGGGCTGACGAGTCCTGCGCCACGCCGAGCCAACTCGAGCGCGCGCTTCATTAGAAATATGTCTGTATCGGACATTCCTGAGAACTGTTGGGCCGGCGTGGCTCGCAACCAACTCAAGTGTTGTGCCGCCTGCGAGCCGTAGCCACAGGCGGCCGCCGGTGCGCCGCTCAGACTCTGTACCTCGCCGTGAGCGGGACCTCATAGCCTTTCAGAAAAACGTTCTCAATCTTCATCGAAGTCGAAGCAGTGAAATCGAGCCCGTGATTCTCCCCTCGAGTGAGTCTCGAATGACCCACGGCCGCGATCATAGCCGCGTTGTCAGTCGTAAGAATCGGGCTCGGATAGTAAACAGGCGCGCCGAAGTCTTCCTCGTCCACCGCCGATCTCAACGCACTGTTACACGCAACACCTCCCGCGAGAATGACCGTTCGGGGCTGATGTCGACGCACGGCGGCTCGCAATCGTGCGAGC
>DATLWF010000560.1:0-2609 GCA_035576605.1 Blastocatellia bacterium
TGTTATTTTTCAATGCTCGCCGATGCACTTGACCGTTGTCCCAAATGACAAATGACAAATGGAAAATGGAAAATGGAAAATCCGCCCGCCTTCTGCCTTCTGCCTTCTGCCTTCCGCCTTCCGCCTTCTAGGTCCTCAGAGGTTGGGTTGAGCCCCGTAAACGAATCGTTACGCAGCCTGCCCGCAGTTGACCATCCACGGTATTCCGAATCGATCGACAAGCATTCCAAAACGGGCGGCCCAGAAGGTCTCCTGCAGCGGCATCGTCACTGTGCCGGCTTCCGACAATGCGCCGAATATGCGTTCTGCGTCTGCCGGCTCGTTGATCTGGATTCCTACTGAAAAGCCCTTTGGTTCTTCATACCGATCGGGCGGAGCGTCAGCACCCATCAATGTCGTCCGTCCGACAATCAGGGTAGCGTGAAGAATCTTATTGCGCCATTCTGATGCCACTTGATCGGCCATCGGCGAATCACCGTACGTCATCATCGATTGCATGCTCCCGCCAAGACACTGCTGATAGAACTTGAACGCTTCCTGGCATTGGCCGTTGAAACTGAGATGTGGATTCAATCGCATAGTGGACTCCCTTTCTATTTTCTATTTTCTATTTGCTATTTTCTATTTTCTATTTGCTATTGAGGAGAATCAGTCAATGGCAAATAGAAAATAGAAAATAGAAAATAGAAAATAGAAAATGGGGCCCTACCTGCGCCAGTAGTCCGAACTACGAACACACTGTCTGCCTAGCCGCCGGCTATCGCCCCAATGACCAGAAAAGGTTCCGCGCCAGTCGCGATCGCTTCCGGCAGCGGAGCCTCCGGCGCCTCATGTGACAGATCCTCCCCGCAAGCGAAGAACCTCAAGAACGGTCGGCGCTGCCCGGTGACATGATCGCGGATCGTCCCTCGCAACATCGGGTATCGCGCCTCGAGTGCGTCGAGGACCGAACCGAGCGTGACCTGACCTTGAACCTCGAGCTGCACCTCGTCGTCGACCTTCGCCAGCGTTCGCAGATGATACGGAAGCGCGACTCGGATCACGGCAGCACCTGGACTTCTACTGACATCACGGGCGGAAGATCCCGGACGATGGGAGCCCAACTGTCTCCGGCATCGGCTGAGGCATACACCTGCCCGCCGCTGGTCCCGAAATACACGCCGCAAGGGTCAAGTGAGTCGACGGCCATCGCATCGCGCAGCACGTTTAAGTAGCAGTCGCTTTGCGGCAGACCTTTCGTTAACGCTTCCCACTCGTTTCCGCCAGTGCGGCTCCGGTACACGCGCAGCTTTCCGTCGGCGACGTAATGCTCCGAGTCGCTTTTGATCGGTACGACGTAGATCGTCTCCGGCTCGTGCGCGTGAACGTCGATCACGAATCCGAAGTCGGTTGGCAGGTTCCCGCTGATCTCGCGCCACGATTCACCGGCGTCATCGGTGCGCATCACGTCCCAGTGCTTTTGCATAAACAGCACGCCGGGACGCGCTGGATGCATTGCAATGTGATGAACGCAGTGACCGATCTCCGCCGTCGGATCGGGGATGTACAGCGAATGCAATCCGCGGTTGATCGGCTTCCAGGTCTTGCCGCCGTCGTCTGTCCGGAAGGCGCCCGCTGCCGAGATTGCGATGAATATCCGACCGGGATCGCTCGGATCCAGAATGATCGAGTGCAGACACATCCCGCCCGCGCCTGGCTGCCACAAAGGCCCGGTGCCGTGTCCACGCAGTCCGGGCAACTCCTGCCACGTCTGACCTCCGTCGGTGGAGCGAAACAACGCGGCATCTTCAACCCCGGCGTAGACCGTGTCCGGATCAGTCAGCGATGGTTCGAGATGCCAGACTCGCTTGAACTCCCACGGATGAGCCGTTCCGTCGTACCACTGGTGGGTGGTGAGCGGTTTGCCGGTTTCAGGAGACGTGTCGTAGACGAACTTGTTGCTCTCGGCTTTGGGCATCCCTTCGGGGGTAGTGGTCGGTTCGCCTGGCGGTGTCCCGGGTTGGTGCCAGGTTTTGCCGCCGTCGTCCGAACGCTGAATGATCTGACCGAACCAGCCGCTGGACTGTGAAGCGTACAGCCGATTCGTATCAGCGGGCGATCCCTTGATGTGATAGAGCTCCCAGCCCGCGAAGTGGGGCCCACTGATGTCCCAGTGATTTCGCTTTGCGTCCGCCGTCAGGACGAACGCACCCTTACGTGTACCGACCAATACTCTTACTCCGCTCATACATCGCTCCTTTTCTTAGTTAGTTCAGAGTACAAAAGTTCAGAGTACAAAGTTCAGAGTACAAGCTTTAGCTTGCTGTTCGAGGTTCAGGTCGCGTGAAGAGCAAGCTGAAGCTTGTACTCTGAACTCTTGTACTCTGAACCTGGATTACGCGCGCGCCGTCGCTCTTGTGTCCTTGCCTGGCGCTAGTTTCTTGGTTGCAAACATAATTACGCACCCAAAAAGCCAGCCGATCATGGGTCCGAGGGTCGTTCCCCCAATAAACAGATGTCCCGCAACATGAAGCCATGTCTTACCATCGTTGCCGAAGAAATTCTCCGGGATGCTGAAGATGTTGTCCTGGCCGGTGAAGATCGCCAGGATGATTGCCGGAACGATGATC
>DATLWF010000561.1:0-5235 GCA_035576605.1 Blastocatellia bacterium
ACAAACATGGGCACCGTCTCGAGGGGCGCTTCTACACGAGTCATCGTCCCGCCGGTTATCTTCTTGCCTGTCCAGTAGTCTATCCATGTGCCTTGTGGCAAGTACACCATCCTGCTCGTGATGTCCCGCTTGAGCACTGGAGCAACCAGCAAATCACTTCCAACCATGAATTCGTCGTCAAGGTTGAGTGTGTTGGTGTCTTGCTGATAATTGAGGAGCAGCGGCCGGAATAATGGCACGCCGGTGCGCCCCGCCTCTTCAAGGGTGGTGTACAAGAACGGCAACAGCCTATAGCGGAGCTTCAGGTATTTCCGAATGATGTCTTCATAGTATTTTCCAAAACGCCACGGCTCGTGATCATAACTATCAATCTGCATGTGATTGCGGCACATCGGTGTAAGGAACCCAATCTGATACCAGCGTGTCAGCAGCTCGCCATCCGACCGCCCGATGAATCCACCCACATCGGTCCCGACGAATGACACCCCTGAAAGCCCAAGCGTTTCAAACATTGGGATGCTTAACCCCATCGCTTCCCAGGTGGCGGTGTTATCACCGGTCCACGTCGTCGTGTATCTCTGATAGCCTGCGTAGCCCGCACGAGTAATGATGTATGGCCGCCTGTCAGGTTGCAGCCGCTCGAGTCCCTCACGCGTTGCTCGGGCCATCAACAGAGCAAATACGTTGCGGTTCTTGGCGTGAGTCGAATACTCGCCCTCGTCGAAGCTCACGACGTCCATCTGCGCTTTGCCTGTCTGGTCAACAAAATCCGAAGGCTCGTTCATATCATTCCAAATGCCGGCAACCCCGTTATCGGTGTAAGCGCGATGCAAGTCACCCCACCAACGGCGCGCCGCCTCGAGCGTGTAATCGACGTAAACGCTCTCGCCCGGCCACACCTTGCCGACGTAGACTTTGCCGTCCTTGCGTTTAAGAAAGTAGTTTCGCTCTGTACCCTGATTGTAGACGTAGTAGCTCTTGTCCTGTGGAGCAAGTTCGGGATTAGGAATGCCGGTCTTATCGACTGCTCCTGACTCAGGCGGCTGATACTTCACCCCCGGGTCAACGATGGTGACCAATCTAACACCTTGCTGTTTCAGCTTGTCAGTAAACATTTTTGGACTGGGGTAACGCGTCGTGTCCCAGGTGAACAGGCGGTAGCCTTGCATGTAATGAATGTCCAGATACAGCACGTCGAGCGGCAGGTCGTGCTCTCGATACTGGCGCACTACTTCTTCCGCTACAGCTTGAGGGTAATAGCTCCAGCGACACTGCTGATTTCCCAGCGCCCACATCGGCGGTAGAGGCATGTAACCGGTCAGCTCCCCGTAGCGGCCCAGGATCTTTTTCATCGAGGGCCCCCAGAAGAAGTAATAATTCATCTCGCCGCCTTCGGCCGAAAAAGCGGCGTACTCCTGAGTCGATTGGCCGAAGTCGAAATTGGTGCGGTAGCTGTTGTCGAAAAAGATTCCGTAAGCCTCACCCCCTTGCCAGCCTATGTAAAACGGAATGCTCTGATAGATGGGGTCGGTTCCTTCCTGATAGGCCGGAGTATCGGAGTTCCACATCGTAAAGTGCCCGCGACGCTTGTCGAGTCTGGCCGCTTTCTCACCCAACCCGTAAAAGTGTTCCTCAAATCCAAGCTTTTTTGCTGCCGCAATTGTGGCGCTTTTAGGATCGAACATCATGGGGCGCGCGTCGGCATTGATTGTCTTGCCAGTCTTCGCATCACGAAACTCGACGAGCAAAGGCGAGCGGCGAACTACGACTTGAAGCTCGCTCGTTGTTATTAAAAAGGAGTCAGGCGCCTGGGTTACTTTCCAGTCTGGATTCACCCAATCGGTTTTGGCGATAGCCCAGGAGTGATCCCGCTGTGGGAGCGGCTTCCTGTATGAAGCTCGCACACGCACAAGGTCCGGCGCGAGCACCAATACCTGGACTTGTGATCCATCCGCACAACTGAAGACGACTCCGCTCGAAGTACTGGTGTAGCTTGAGACTGGTCCGATGCTCTCGAGCCCGCCGAGGTCAATTGCCTCCACACCGCGGCAAAGGGAGATGAGACAGCAAAGCAACAAGACTAACTTCTTCATTTGATCCTCCGGCATTCGCTTATTCTGCGATCAGACAATCGAATGCTTCGTCGGGCAAGTCATTGAGTGTGCGGACAACTACATCGGCCGCTAAGGAGGTATGCGAGGACTGCACACCTATCGTGCGCATGCCTGCCAGGCGGGCGGCTTCGAGACCCGCAGGCGCATCCTCGATCACTACGCACCGCGCTGGAGGCGCTGAAACTCTGGCGGCAGCAACCAAAAAAACCTCAGGATCGGGTTTGCCCGTTTGAACGTCCTGGGCAGACACTATCGCATCGAAGAAATCCGCAACGTTCAGCGTTCCAAGGATCGCATCGACGTTAAGCAGTGACGCCGATGATGCGAGCGCCTGGCGCCAACCGTTCGCTTTCAATCGCGCCAGCCACCGCCCAACACCTGGCAAAAGCTCAACCCCATGCCTGCGAACCATCTCTCGATAACGGGCCTCTTTGATAGCGCCGATGCGCTCGACTTCGCTCAGGGGAAATTCTTCTCCGAAGTACGCGCGAAGAGTGGCGTCGTTGCGACGGCCAAACGACTCGGCAAAGCGTTCTCGCGTCAACTCGAATCCTTCGGCCGCCAGCACCTCACGCCACGAGAGCCAGTGGTAATTGGCCGAATCCAGCAGTGTGCCGTCCATATCCCAAAGAACGGCGCGAGTTTCTTGAGTCATCGTTTTGCCGTTGCGCTCTATCAACCAGAATTCGTTTGGGCCGGAAAGGCTCAGCCGATCAGCGCTGCCTTCCGAGACGCTGCGGCATGCATAGTATCTACTTTGTCACGCCGCGTTTTTCAAGCTCAACTCTGCCGTTATTGTCCGACAAACTTCAGTTTGTCGAGATGAGTTGGCTGCGACTACAAACTGAAGTTTGTCGGACGATTACCACCATGCTTTGAATACTGGGGTATCCCACAGTCTACATTGCGGGCCATAGCTTCAATAAATGCGGGATGCGACCTGTAAGCTGTCCTGGTGCAAGCGTAGACTGCAGATGCATTGAGGGCGGTTAGCACATAAGAAAAGGAGAGTACATTATGAGACAGACAATACAGCGGTCGATATCACTCGTCGGGATCGCGCTAGTGACCATGGGGCTGGCGATGGGCGCACCGAAGACTGAGCGCGCAAAAAGCGAGATCACGGTTTACGGCCGTGTGCTGAAGATAGACAGTAAAGAGCGTACGCTCTTGATCTCAGATCATGCGTCAAAAAAACTCTATCTGGTGACGATGCCCGAAGGCGTGCGGCTCAAGATCTTCTTCGGGATTTGCAAATCTTACGATTACCCCACGTTTGAAAATGTGAACAAGACCGATATCGTTCGGGTGCGTTGCAGTCGACCCGACCAGGAGCACCTGTCCAGACTCGATGATGGGCGTCAGATGGTGGTGCTGACTGCGGCTCGTTGACCGGGCTCTCGGGTGTGGCCAGAGACCAATCCTGACCTCACTCCGCATGTCGGTTGCCCCAGTTCAATCAGCAGTAAAGAGCCGCGCTTCCTCCTAAGAGCCCCCGAGGAAGCGCGGCTCGCTTGTTCATCCCCTCGGTGAATGCCCCCGTTCCCGCATCTAAGAGCCGCACGTCAAATCAGTACCCGGCCTTAACTCTTTTCTTGCCAAGCGACGGTAACAATCGGTTGAACCGCGTAGCGGTTACTTCTCGATAGTAAGGCCGTAATGCCGACAGTCTAACCGCGTAGCGGTTACCTCTCGATAGGACGCCGGTCACATTTCAGCCAGGCCGATCTGTCTTTCGAACCACGCTTCAACAAACCCGTGAGGAATTCAGACCTTTCGGGCCTCGTTGCAAAGGCGATCGAACATCATCCTCAAATAGCGTGTTATTACCGCGAAGCAAGTATAATATGAACCGTCTGTGCGCTTGGTTCGCCAGGCAACCTCGCTTCAACTGACTTGGGGCTTCGGCGTTTCATAACCTGATACCAAGCATCTCAAGGAGGATAGGAATGACAGCAAGAGAACGGATCAGGAAGCCGGTCATCTGTTTTGCAGTCTTTTTACTCATTGCGTCCAATGCTGCTTCTGCTCCCGCCAGGTCTTCATCACAGAAGGCAACCCCTGCGCAGCTTCAGTCGATTCGAAAGTACATCAAAGAGAGCTGGCACACCTTGATGCGATCTAACGCACGTCTTGCGGATGCCGCGGTCGATCCAAAGTTCCGCACGACAGCCGGCAGTCGCTGGCCTGTTTATCTGTCACGCAAAGAGAACGTGAAGCAGGTGGAAGAGACGCTTCGATCGCAGATGTCTCAAGAGTCCTTCGCGAAAATCGAATTGCGCCAACTGCCCGATGACCCGGCAAAGATTCGAGAGCAGGGGCTTCTTTATTTGCCTTACCCATACGTTGTGCCGGGAGGCCGCTTCAATGAGATGTACGGTTGGGACAGTTACTTCATCCAGGTCGGCCTTCTGCGAGACGGCGAGACAGAGCTCGCAAAAAACATGGTCGACAACTTTCTATATCAAATCGAGAACTACGGCAAAGTGCTCAACGCCAATCGGACTTATTACCTGACGCGCTCTCAGCCGCCGTTCCTCACCCAGATGGTGCTTGGAGTTTACCGAAAGACCCATGATGTGAAATGGCTTCGCCGTGCCGTACCGGCGATCGAGAAATACTATCGCTTCTGGACCTCCGAGCCACACCTGACAAAGGAGACGGGCCTTTCACGTTACTATGATTTTGGCGACGGGCCCGCGCCGGAAGTGATATCAGACGAGCGCGATGAAAAAGGACGCACTCACTACGACCGCGTGAAGGAGTTTTATCGCACACAGGAGATCAAAGATTATGATTTGGCGCAGTATTACAATCGGGAGAAAGATGAGCTGACAGACCTGTTTTACAAGAGCGATCGCTCGATGCGCGAATCGGGCTTCGATCCATCGAATCGCTTCGGCCCTTTCAACATAGATATTATTCATTACAATCCGGTCTGCTTGAATTCGCTGCTTTACCTGATGGAGACCGAAGCGGCAGAGATAATGAGGACGCTCGGTCGCGCGCGCGAAGCAAGTGTTTGGCTCGGTCGCGCCGAGAAGCGCCGTCGAAGCGTCAATCGCCTGATGTGGGATGAGCGTGACGGTCTTTACTACGACTACAACTTTGTCGAGAAGCG
>DATLWF010000562.1:0-17616 GCA_035576605.1 Blastocatellia bacterium
CCCCTGCTGGATGCCCGGAATGAACGATTGGGAGCCCAGCCCCTGCTGGATGCCCGGAATGAACGATTGGGCACCCAGCCCCTGCTGCTGGCCGCTAATAAGCGGTCTGATCGGGAGCTGCTGCTGAGCCAGCGGATTGACTTGCTGTGAAAACAGCGAGCGGATCGGGTCGCCCGCGATTGTGGGATTGATAAACCCCGGAGCCACGTTCGGATCGTTGTAACCAAACTGCTGGCCGCCTGCGCCGAAGGCAAACCTGGGGTCACTCCCGTATCCACCGACGCGGCCGCCCACTCCCTGATGAGAGAGATGTCCCGGCCAGTTTGACGCGGGCTGCGCGACGAACGGGTTGACGGCTTGCGGTACACCCGTTGTGAACTGAGACGCGAGCGGGTTGATCTGGCCGAATCCAGTAGGCTGTGAAGCAGCATACTGATTTGGAGCGAAGCCCCCCATCTGCTGGCCGAGGTTCGGGCCAACGCCCAGGGGATTCAAACCCGCTGTTTGAGGTTGAATCGTGCTTGCGACTGCTACCGTGTTGCCGCAATAAGGGCACCTGCCTACTCCGGGTTGAGACGAAACGCCCACTGCGGACAAGAACGGATTATCGAAAGCCTGTCTCGCCAAATTGATCATTGTTACCTCCTTACTTGGCAGTTAGTGATCGTCTTGCGCTGGCGAAGGCGCAAGACGCACATCCTTTACTGAGACCTCCACGGGCGACGCGGTAGTCAGCCCGTTGCGATCTATTTCTGCCGCGCGCACACTCGTCCTCGGGCGTGACCGCACGACATTTGATTGCTACGCGCTTCCTCGCGCGCCGACGATTCCAAGGACCGCCGCCGGCCTTATCAGCCGCAGGGAAACCTGAGGAATGAGTAGGTATATGGCGCGGCCGGGAGAATTGGCATCGGGTCAGACCGAGCTTGCGCGGTGACCGGCAGCTCTCTGAGCAACAGGTTAATGAGCTCGTGTATCTCCTGGAGCTTGTCTCGCTCTTCGGGTGGGAGCTGCTGGGCGCCCAACTCGCTCGGATTCTGCACCTGATTCGGTGATGGTGCGTATGCAGTCATTGTCCTTTCTTACCTCCTGTTTTTTCTTCGTGTCCCGAGGTCTGCTTCCCGCGCAGCGTCTCGTGAGCTTCCTCAGTCCGGCCGCCTGCCTCGATCTTTGGGATGGCGATCTCCAGCACGCCGTTAGACAACTTTGTCCTCAGCTTTTCCGGCTGAACCCGACCCGGCAAGGGGAACAGGCGTTCAAACGCGCCGTAGGCGCGCTCCGAAGCGTGATACCGGGCCTCTTCGCTTACCCTGCGGAAGCGACGCGAGCCGCTCACGATGAGCGTATTGTTAATTACCTGATGGGTAATCTCGTCTTCAGTCAGGCCGGCGACCTCTATGTTCACAATGTAGTCACGCTGCGTCTCGTAGACTTCGGCGGCGGGCGCCCAGGTGGGCGTCTTTGAGAGCCGCAGCGAGAGACCGCTGTTGATCAGATACATGTTCAGGTAGTTGATCTCGCTTTGAACAAGTGCCGCCGGGTCGGCTGAGCTGGGGAGTGGAAAACGAGGGTTTTTCACATCGATCTTTGGAGCGGGAAGCCCCGTCAATTGCTCGTAGACCTGCCTCACGTCTGTGAGCACCTGATCGTACGAATACATTGCCATACCCTACCTCCTTCTTCGTTCTGCAATGGAGAAAAAAAAGAGCGCTCGCCTGTCTCTTTTGAGAGTCCAAGCAGAGCGCCATCGCCTGGCACAACGATAGCAAGCATCGCTACCGCGCGCTTCTGAGCCACTCAAAATGAAAAAGCACCCGCGGCCCTCACTGAGGGCAAATCGGGCGCCTTCGCCTTGCGAACGGCAACAACCATCGTTGCCATTCGGTCACACATTATACTTAAACGAGCGTCATGCTGCTTCGGTCGATTTTTTTCTGCTTAGTGCGGCATCTCGTCTATTCCGCGCTCGCTCGCTTCGCTGCTGTCACTAACTCGGTCGCCGAGATGATCGATGTTGCGATGTCGGACATGCGCTTGCGTTTGTCCTGACTTTCTTTCTGTATCAGGCGAAACGCTTCGGCTTCGCTTAGCCTGGCCGAATCCATCAAAATGCCTTTCGCCTTTTCGATGAGCTTTCTCTCGGCAAGTTTCTCGCGAAGTGAAAGGATCTCGCTCTCCAATCGCGACTGCTTCGCCTGCTGGTGCGCCGCCACCGTGAAGGCAGCGCGAATGTCTTTCGCGTCAACAGGGTTGACCAGAAGAGCTTGAGCGCCAGCGTCTATGGCCTGCGCGCCAAGTCTGGAGTCAGCCTCATTTACTACGGCTACCATCGCTCGCGGGCGACTGGCGCAAAGGTCTTTTATCAATTGCAAGCACTGCTCACGCTGACGACGGCCGTCTATGAGAACGATGAAATCGAAATTAGAACAAGAAATGAATTCCTCAAGTTTCCGCGGTTCGCCGAATTTCTGTTCGATCTGGTAGCCCGCTCCTCGCGAGCCAAGAGCGAGGCTTTCACATAACTCCTCTTCAGGACTAAAAATGCAAATCCTCATCGGGGCTAACCCCGCTTGCTGTACCATTATCATTGACCTCCAAGAAGAGTCTCTCAGCACTTGCCGAGCGTCGGATGGAACACGGGCACGGTGCTGATATGTCTGGTGTACGGGTTTAGTACCACGGCGCCCGGCTCAACCTAAAACATTATTAGATCGTGCGAGGCTACGCCCTGGTCGTGTCAAAGAACAAATCGCTATGATTTCAAGCTAGTTGTCTCGAAGAACCAAATCCCTAAGATAGATAGGGGCGCTTCAGCAAAAGGAGGATTTCTGCAAGCTGCGGGCCAAAAGCCCTTAGTGGCTCGATTTGAATATAAACGATGGATTGAAGGTCAGCATCGAATCTCAACGCGTAAAGACTACCGCTATGCTGGGTAAGAAATTCCGGTGCGGCCTCGTATAGAATTGGCAAGAAGGAAACAATTCGTTAAGCGTTCTGCACGGCGCCCGCGAGTTTGATCAGCGACGCCTTTGCGTCACCGTAGAGCATCCCGCAGTTTGGCTTGAAGAACAGCGGGTTCTCGATGCCCGCAAAGCCTTTGCCCTTTCCACGCTTCAGCACAACAACCGAACGCGCCTTGTCCACTTCAAGGATGGGCATTCCTGCAATGGGACTCCTGGGATTGTCGCGAGCGTCCGGGTTCACTACATCATTCGCACCAATCACTACCGCCACGTCTGTCGTCGGGAACTCGGCGTTGATCTGCTCGAGATCGTACAGCGATGAATAAGGCACGTTGGCTTCAGCCAGCAACACGTTCATATGTCCGGGCATGCGGCCGGCTACTGGATGGATCGCGTACTTGACCGTGACGCCTCTTGCCTCGAGCATGTTCGCAAGCTCGCGCACCGAGTGCTGCGCCTGTGCCGTAGCCATGCCGTAGCCCGGCACGAAGATCACCTGACCGGCGTATGCGAGTTGCACCGCGATGTCTTCGCCTTTCACTTCGCGCATTTCGCCGGCAGATCCGCCTTCCGCAGCCGCTACTTCAGCTCCGAACGCCCCGAACAAAACGTTGGTGATCGAGCGGTTCATCGCCCGGCACATAAGGATCGAAAGGATGAAGCCCGAGAAGCCATCAAGCGTGCCGGCGATGATCAGAACATTATTCGAAATAGCGAAGCCGGTCGCCGCGGCCGCAAGTCCGGCGTAAGAGTTCATCAGCGACATCACGACAGGCATGTCCGCAGCACCGATCGGCAACACCAACAACACGCCAAACACGAACGCCAGCCCGGCCATCGCATAGAACAACGAGTGCGCCGAAGGATCGAAGATCAGATAACCGAACATCCCAACCGTAATTGCCAGCAGCGACATGTTGAAGATGTTTTGGCCGCGGTAGGTTATGGGCGTGCCGCGAACCCAATCCTGCAGCTTGATGAACGCCATCAGACTCCCGGTAACCGTGATTCCTCCGAGCAGCACCTCGAGGCTGAGCGCGGTCATCTTGAAAGTGCCGAGTTCAACGGCGTTGTGCCGGTAATATTCAGACACGCCGACGAGCGAGGCAGCCAGCGCGCCGAATGCGTGCGAGAGCGCGGTCCGCTGCGGCATCGCGGTCATCGGCACCCAGATCGAAATAGCCCCGCCAATGAGTGAGCCGATGATCAGCCCGGCGATAATCCATTGGTAGCTGACGATTTCCCTGTGAAGCAGCGTGCCGACGATCGCCAGGAACATCCCGATTTCGGCGAAGATCATTCCTCGCCTGGCGGTTTCAGGATGGCTGAGGCCCTTGAGACCGAGGATGAACAGAATGGACGCGGCCAGGTAAGTGAGTTCGATTGGAAGACCCATCAGGCTCGCTCTTGCTCCTCTGTAGAGTCTTTCTTGTCGTTTTTCACGGGAAGTTGTCTTTTGAACATCCGCAACATTCGATCGGTGATCATAAACCCGCCTACTACGTTTATCGTCGAAGCGGTAACCGCTATGAAACCCAGCACGGTGCTGACCGTGTTGTAGTGCGCACCGGCAGTCACCAGCGAACCCACCAGCGAGATGCCGGAGATGGCGTTAGTCGCCGACATGAGCGGCGTGTGAAGGAGTGGCGGCACTCGCGAGATGACCTGATAGCCGAGAAAAGCCGCGAGAGCGAAAACGTACAACCCCGCGATTATTACTTCAGTGCTCACGATTCAAATCCTCCCTCGAACCAATACTGCCCGCCTTCCACGAGAGGGGTTCCTCAACTGCTCAAACCAACCGCACAATGGATTGTCCGATCCCTCTAAGATTGTAAACAAATCCTTGCCACCCGCTACGCCGTGCTGTTTCAGACAACGGGTTCCTTGGTATGAACATGTCAGGCCTTTGAAGATCAGCTGACAGGTAATATATCGAATGCACATTCTTGCTGTTGATTTGCACAACAAAGAGCGGAAAGTAAATTCCCGAGTCCATCCGATCCTTTTGAACTCGCCAGGCCGCGCCCAAAATTGTTTGGGGCGGCGTGTCGATCTTTTCGGATCGACTGGTTTTGACTTGAGCCAGATAGCCACAGAAATCGCAAACGATGTCGGCACACTTGAAATTTGTGGGCAGCCTCCTGAGAGTTTTAAGACGTTTGCATTTTGGGCAGGCGCATCGTCTAACTACCAAGAGCTCGCCGAGTTCTCCCGTCAGCTGTTTTGTCGTCCTCATTGCTTCTTGTTCCTTCTATAAATTTCTGTTGCCCAGCTTGAACGCTCACGCCCGATCCTCGGGGATGTCAAACACTCTGTCTCGTTCGACCAGCTCCGTTCTGTCGCCTTCTTCGATTGCGCGGACAAACGCAATGTCCTGAATTGCCCGCTCGATTGCATCGTAAAGCAAGTCCTGTCGCTCCTGAAGAACTTCAACCAGAGCCGCCTTGATCTCTTCCTTAAGTTCCGCTTGGTTTGCCGCTAATTCCATCCGCTTTCCTCGATTTGTTACCGCGCAAAGTGGTCCATGCTCCACCTGAAGCTATCGCGCGGCCGTCTCGAGAGCAGCCGCAACTCGACCATTCACAATCTCACCTTGATGCACTACGCACGTAGGTCCAACCACGTCGTCGGTCAAGTCGATCTTCAATTCGCCTTTGTCGTCCATCAGAAGCTTCAAGAATGCCGTGATGTTTCGAGAGTAGAGCTGGCTCGCATGAACCGGCACCGTAGCCGCGAGGTTCAACGGCGACATTATGACTACGCCGTTTCGAACTACGGTCTCGCCGGATTTGCTCGCGGCGCAGTTGCCTCCGGTTGAACCGGCCAGGTCCACGATAACCGAGCCGAGCTTCATGCCGGCCACGGCCTCTTCGGTCACCAGCAAAGGCGCGCGCTTGCCGGGCACTTGCGCCGAAGTAATGATTGCGTCTGTAGTCCTTGCGTGCTTCGTTATCAAGTCTCGGCCTCGATTTAGCGCTTCATCGCTCAACTCGACCGCGTATCCGCCCGCGTCTTCAGTCTGGATGCCTCCGAGATCAACTTGCAGGAACTTAGCTCCCAGAGATCGAACGTGTTCGCCCGCAGCCGCTCGAACATCGTAACCTTCAACGACCGCGCCCAGACGACGCGCCGTTGCGATTGCTTGCAGACCCGCGACACCGGCGCCGAGGACCAGCACTCGCGCAGGAGCGATCGTGCCGGCAGCCGTCATCAATAAGGGAAACATGCGCGGCAATCGCTCGGCGGCCAACAACACCGACTTGTAACCAACGATCGTGGCCATCGACGAGAGCGCATCCATCGACTGCGCTCTGGTTGACCGTGGTATCAGCTCCATGGCGAACGCTGTGAGATCGCGTTCGATCAGTTGGACCATTTCGTCGGGTTCATCGAGCGGTCTCAAGAAGCCAATTACAACCGCACCAGCATGCAGTCGAGCGAGGTCGTGTTCCGATGGCCGGCCCACGCAAAGCAGGACATCAACTGAATCCAAAAACTCAGTCTTGTCGCGCTCGATTTGCGCGCCCGCTGCGACGTAATCCACGTCGCTCGCTCCCGAAGCGTGGCCGGTTCCGCTCTCAACGTGAACTGTTACGCCTGAAGTCACGAGCGCGCGCACAGAATCAGGCATGAGCGCCGCCCGAGTCTCTCCCGCCGGCGCCTCTCGCACTACAGCAATCTTCATTAACGCTCCGTGAAAGGGTTTTCTGAATGTCTCCAGCCCGATATTCTGTTCCACCGTTTGCAGACCTGGGCTCGGAGAGCTGCGGAATAGAAGCTAACAATATATCATTTCGTCGGGGACTTTTGCAGGCGCAACCGGCGCTCGGAAAAAATTGAGTGATCAGATGGTTTGGAATCCTGAGCGAACGGGAATGTTTTAGCGGTGCTTTGCGATTCATCAACCAATAAGGTTCGTAGTTCGGCCTTCAGCAGCCTGCAGGCGGAAGCTGGTATGTTAGTCTTCGTTACAGCGCTACGAACTTCCGCCTGAAGGCCGAACTACGAACTTTTCTTAGGAGAGAGAATGAAGGTGCTGTCGGTCAACATTGGGCTTCCGCGCGATGTCATCTCGAAGGGCAGGTCCGTCACTACCGGCATCTTCAAAGAGCCGGCCGAGGGCCGCGTCAAACTTAGAACTTTGAACCTTGATGGCGACCGGCAAGCCGACTTGAAGGTTCACGGCGGTATATACAAAGCCGTCTACTCATATCCTGGCGAGCATTACAACTATTGGCGCCGCGAACTGCCGGGCGTCGAGCTGCCGTGGGGTATGTTCGGCGAGAATCTAACCGTCGAAGGAATGCTCGAGAGCGAAGTCAACATCGGTGACCAGTTTCGAATTGGTTCGGCTGAGCTGGTGGTCACCCAGCCGCGGCTCCCTTGCTACAAGCTCGCGGTCAAGTTTGGGCGCGACGACATCATCAAACGTTTTCTTGAGAGCGGCCGCACCGGTTTCTACTTCGCCGTACAAAAAGAGGGCGACGTCGGAGCCGGCGATTCGGTCGAGATGATCAGCAACGATAAGAATGAGCTGAAGGTCGCGGACGTCACCCGACTGTACCTGGATGACAAGGACGATCTCGAAACGTTGCAGAAGGCTCTAGAAGTAGATGCCCTTCCGGACAGTTGGAAGAATCACTTCGAGCATCAGCTTGAAAAGCTTCGCTTGAGTTCGTAGTTCGGCCTTCAGGCGGAAGTTTGTCGTTCAGAGTTTCGTTCAGAGTTTCGTTCAGAGTACCGACTTTAGTCGGCGGTTTTGTTTGACCAATTTCAACGAAGCCGACTAAAGTCGGTACTCTGAACGACGAACTTCCGACTAAAGTCGGTACTCTGAACGACGAACTTCCGACTAAGGTTGGTACCCTGAACGACGAACTTCCGCCTGAAGGCCGACAACGAACTCTTTTGATGTACCCAGCGAACCGTGAGATCCGAACGCAAGTACCCTCTGTTCCTCATCGCCCTTGCGTATCTGAGTTTCGTCAGCCTCGGGCTGCCGCATGGCTTGAACCCGGTTGCCTGGCCGTCGATTCGCGACTATTTCAATCTTCCGCTCGACGCCCTGGGTTCGCTCCTGGTGATGTTCACCGCCGGCTACCTGGTGTCGAGCTTCAGCAGCGGACGGATGCTTGCGCTAATGAGTCTCGGGAGCTTGCTTGCGCTGAGCTGTCTTGCTACTGCGGTGAGTCTGATCGGCTACGCATTGGCTCAGACGTGGGCGGTGATGGTCGCGCTGGGAGCAGTCGCGGGATTGGGCGCGGGCGCGATCGATGCGGGATTGAATACTTTCGCGGCTACGCGGTTCAGCGCTCGAATGGTGAACTGGCTGCACGCGAGTTACGGAGTCGGCGCAGTAAGCGGGTCCGTGATCATGACAAGCATGCTGGCGGCGCATCATCCGTGGCAAAGCGGATACGCGCTGGTAGGCGTGTGGCAGTTGCTGTTGGCGATTTGTTTTGGGCTGACGCGAAGGTCGTGGCGGAAGGCTTCCGAATCGGAGGATGTTTTTTCTAACTCCGGAGCCCGAGTGCCGAACATCAGCACGCTGCGGCTGCCAGTAATGTGGTTGAGCGCCGCGGTCTTCTTTCTTTACACAGGTATCGAAGCCGCCGCCGGCATCTGGGTCTACAGCTTGTTCACCCAGTCGCGCGACATTCCGATCGTGACGGCGGGAATTTGGCTGAGCATCTACTGGGGCGGTTTGACGGTGGGTCGTCTGCTGGCAGGCGTTGCCGTCGGGTTCGTGCCGGCGAATAGACTGCTGCGCCTGTGCATCGCCGGCATAGCACTTGGCGCCGCACTGATCTGGATGAATGTCACGAGCCTTCTCGGGTTTCTCGGCTTGGGGTTGATGGGGCTTGCGTCGGCGCCGGTTTTCCCTTCGCTGATTGCGACGACACCGGAGCGGCTGGGCTCGACGCACACCAGCAACGGCGTAGGCTTTCAGATTGCGGCAGCGGTGCTCGGCCAGTCGTTGCTGCCGGCGTTCCTGGGAGTGCTGGCGGGCAAATTCGGGCTTGAGATCATTGGCCCAGCTTTGTTTATTGCGGCTTCGATGCTCCTGGTGCTTGTTCAGATTTTGTAGCGTAGACTGTCCAGTCTGCACTGTGTCGGTCTGGTTCGGCGCCGCAGATGGACAGTCTATGCTGCATTGTCCGAGGAGAAGCATGCCAAAAGAACATATCAATCCAACGAGCCTCTTCCCGAGCGTCCAATACGGATTCTCGCAGATCGTCACCGCTCGAGGTGGAAAGACCGTTTACATCTCAGGTCAGACGGCGTGGGACGCCGAGAAGCGAATGATCGGTGGTAAGAATCTGGGCGAGCAGACACGACAGGCGCTCCGAAATATTAGAATCGCTGTCGAAGCGGCCGGTGGAAACTTGACCGACGTCGTGTCGGTGCGAATCTATGTCGTCAACTACAGTCCTTTGGATGCCGGACAGGTTGGCGAAGCGTTTAGAGAATTCTTCCCAGGGGAATGTCCCCCCGCCAGCACGTGGATCGGAGTGTCGTCGCTGGCAGTGGAGGAGTTTCTGATCGAGATCGAAGCGATAGCGGTTGTTGAATGAGGCGACGTCGCCGGCAAGAGTCATCCCATTCGAGGTTGAACTACGCGCCACGGCTCTAGAGTTCAACCTCTCAGCACGATAAGAAAGTATGGATGTATGAGATCGTTGATTGGCAGGATCTTAGCTGCAGGGTGTGTTATTGGGCTGGCGATTGCCGGACTCGCGCAACAAGTTGCCGATCCGGATTTCGATACTAAGGTCGCCAGGCCTGCCTACACCAAGAAACATCCGGGGGTGTTTCTTGACGAAGCGCACAATAACTTTCATACCGCGAGCGGACGCTACAAACCGTTTGCTGATCTGATCGGCAGCGACGGATACCAGGTCACTCCGAACAAACAGAAGTTCAACAAAGAAACGCTGAAGGGTTGCGATGTGCTGGTGATCTCAAACGCGCTCGGAGCCGCGGCGATGGGCAGCCCTGAAGCCGGCAATCCCGCGTTCACTGAAGACGAATGCGACACGGTTCGCGACTGGGTTCGAGCGGGAGGGAACTTGTTGTTGATCGCCGATCACGCGCCGATGGGGGCGGCGAACGAAAGGCTGGCCCTGCGCTTCGGTGTCGAGATGAGCAAGGGTTACACCGGCGATCCGGTGAACCGCGACAACGAGACCGGCAGCGACACCTTCATCAGATACGACCCCGATAACAAACTGCTCGGCGATCACCCGATCACTCGCGGACGCAACGACAGCGAGAAGATTTCGCGCATCATCGCTTTCACCGGTCAATCGTTGAAAGGCCCGGCAGGCAGTGTCGCTTTCATGAAACTCGCCGACACCGCGGTTGATTTCACTCCCGCGGCTCGCGGGGGTGATGGTAGACAGACTTCGGCGGCGGGCCGTGCGCAGGGAATCGCGTTCAAGTTTGGCAAAGGCCGCGTGGTCGTGCTTGGCGAAGCAGCGATGCTTTCGGCTCAACTCGCCGGGCCTCAGAAAATGAAGTTTGGGATGAATCGCCCGGGCCTCGACAATCGTCAGCTGGCGTTGAACATTATGCATTGGCTGTCGCGATTGATTGGTTGAGAACTCGAAAGTTCTCTGAAGCACGATTCAAACTTCCCCATCTGATCCGATTCATACCGATAACTCGGGCTGGATATTCTGGATATATTGATGATAGTAAGAAAACAAGTTTTGAACGCCGAGGACGGTTTGGGCCGAGCCTATCCTGATCCCCCGCTTCGATCTCAGGCTCAAGATTAAAGTTCTCACCTTGAAATTAACGGGCGATGTCGCTAGCGTACACGCTTGCCAAATAATCGGGTTTCATTCAGGTAAACAAAAGGAAGAAATCTTATGCAACGATTCATCGATGGCTGGAACAGTCCCAGCTTGAACAAGTGGATGGAGATTGTGACGTACGGCCATTATGGTTTTCCGCTGCTGATGTTTCCGACGGCGGCGGCGGACTTTCTCGAGTACGAACGTTTCTATGTGATCGACGCGATCCAGGGATCGATCGAAGCAGGGAAGACAAAGGTCTTTTCGATCAACAGCATCAATCGCGAGAGCTGGCTCAATGATGAGCTGCACCCGAAGTACAAGGCGCTGCGCCAGGTCCAGTACAACAACTACATCGCCGACGAAGTCGTGCCTTACATCTGGAACAGTTGCCAGGGGCGCTTCGGGATCATCACCGCCGGCGCGAGTCTCGGGGCGTTTCACTGCGCGAATCAACTCTTCCGACGGCCCGATCTGTTCGCGGGCTGCATAGCGATGAGCGGCGCGTTCGACATTCGAGGCTACTACAAGGGCGACTACTACGACGACAACGTGTACTTCAATAATCCGGTTGATTATCTTCCGAACGTCGACGGGTGGGCGCTTGAAGCGCTGCGCCACAAAGAACACATCCACATCGTCACCGGCCAGGGAAACTACGAGAACCCGAATGCGTCGCGCAGATTGTCGGGGATCCTTTCTCGGAAGGGAATCCCTCACGAGCTGGCCTTGTGGGGATACGACATGCCGCACGACTGGCCGACCTGGCGAGATATGATGCGCCACTATCTTGAAGCGAAGTTCTGAGGCCGGTAAGAAGATAGAAGATAGAGGATAGAGGATAGAGGATAGAGGATCGATGGGGAAGCTCGATGGCCAGATCGTGATTGTGACCGGCGCTTCGGCGGGGATAGGCGAAGCTGCGGCGCGAAGATTGGCTGGCGAAGGCGCAACGGTAGTGATTGCTGCACGGCGCGCCGACCGGCTCGAAGCGCTGAAGCGAGAGATCGAGTCGGCAGGCGGGCGGGCGCTCGCGGTGGTGGGAGATGTTACGTCGCCGCAGGATCGCGAACAGCTTGTGCAGGAAACGGTGCGCGCATTCGGGCGGATAGACGGGCTGGTCAACAACGCCGGCTACGGTCAACGCGGGCCGATTGAGCTTGTCCCGATTGAGGCCATCAGACAGAACTTCGAGACCAACCTGTTTTCTCTCATCGCGCTGACCCAGCTCGTGATTCCGATAATGCGAGCGCAGGGGAGCGGCCGGATAGTCAACGTCAGCTCGGTCGCGGGCCGCATAGCACGTCCGCTGTCATCGGTGTACGATTCCACAAAACACGCTCTGGAAGCCATTTCCGACGGGATGCGCGGCGAGCTCGCGCAGTTCGGGATCAAGGTGGTCGTGATAGAGCCCGGCTTCATCATCACCGAGTTTCTGAGCGTAGCCGATGAGAATGCTCGCGACATAACAGAACAGCCCGGTCCATACGCGGAGTCGTTGACCCGCGTGACGGGAGCAACTCAGCGGCTGCGAAAGTTGGCGGGCCGTCCGGAAGACATCGCCGAGATCATCTTCAAAGCACTGTCTGCTCAGAATCCTCGGACGCGCTACGCGGCGCCAGGCCACGCGCGCTTTGCGCTCGCGGTGAAGCGATTGCTACCGTCGCGGCTCTTTGATTACGTTTTGAGCCGCTAGTCCGCGTTGTGGTTGACCGTCGAGTAGAGTAACCCAAACCTGATTCGGTCCTAGATCAGGCTTTGAGGACAGCCGTGAGCATCTCCAGGGAGACTATTCTCTTAGACAGCATCAAGGAAGCGCTGGCTCTCTACCAGCGCAGCCTCGTTTGGGCAACAACCTCCGCACTCTCCGGTCTCCTAATCGCACTCGGTCTCCAACAGTCTGCTGCGGATCGGATTCCAATTCTCACCGGCAGGTTGAGCGCGCCCACAGCCTGGGCAATTGCTCAAGCTCTCTATCTAGTGTTTGGCGCCCTGGCCGTGTCCGCCATTCGCCGATATCATCTCGCGCTGATTGCCCTAAACCCGCCGAGCGAGATCCTTGCGGCGATACGCCTCTATCCTTCTCTGGCAACGCTACCCGGCCGATTCTTCCGGCTTGGCTCGGTGTTGGTGCCACCGCTGGCGACGATCGCTTCCTGGACCCTTGAACTCGTAAGAGAGCATTCCAGGCAAGCCTTCTCCCCGGACCTCTCATGGTGGCTCGGAATGGTAATGCTCACCATTCTGCTGCTCGCGCCATATTCCGGCATACTGTTCTCTCTTCGAGAGATCCGCATATGGAAGCCGCAGCCTTCTGCGACTAACGCGAGCGCGGGAGACGCGGACAGTGCGTAGTTGGCGCGGGCGAGCCGCGGGCGTTTCGATCTGTCCGAAAACCGAATGTGAGAAGCCCATGGTCGGCAGAGAACCTTGAAATGTCCAAGGCCTGCCGTTAGTATTCTCCGTTCATCGTGACGCGAAATCGAACAAATCAACATCGAGAACCTCGAATGCTCCGCGTGCGAGCAGTCTTGTTGTTTTGTGAGCTATTGCTGGTCCTGACGCTGCCCTTGCTCCAAAAAATGGCTTTCGCGTCCAGCGCCCGAGCCGGCGCTGATGGACCCGTAGCCAGAATGTCTTCAACAAGCCGCGATTTCGGCAATGTGTTCGCCGGAGAAGAACTCGAGCAGAACTTCCCGGTGCTTAATGCCGGAACAAAGCCGCTCGAACTCTCCCGAAAGTCAACGCTCGGCACTCGATCAGCAGCGCCGGATTTCCCTGTCAGAGCAGCGATGTGGCGCCCGGATTATCACCTCCTCACCCGAACCGTAGCTGCGAGGCGAGCGGCGCCTAGCTGATGCCCTCCCGGTGACTTGTACTTCGAGAAAGTCGTCCAGCCTGGTCAGGTTGGAACCATCCTAGTCAAGGTTCACACGATGGACCAGCTTGGCCCGATCGAGGGCAGCTACGAGCTTTCGACCAACGACCCGCAGCATCCGGTCATCAAGGTGACGATTGTCGCCAACGTCAAACCGCTGCCCGCCTATGTAAAACGCATAACAACCGCCGACGTCGCTCACGGCGAAACAAACGGCGCCGTCCAAATATGGCCGACGACCCGACCCGCCGTCTCCATCGAGCCTGGTGAACGGTTGACGATCGGTCTCAGGATAAGGGCGCTCGCCTCTGACGCGGGGAGCCTGAAGCTTGGGCCTGGTGCGCCCGAATCCTGGAAGCTCAGGCGCGAAACGACCGGCGATTACTGGTTGGATATTCCGCTCGGGGCCGGCGTCGGGTCCGAATCCCGCACAGCGGCGCTCGTTGTGGATCTGGGCGAGAACCGCTCCCGTGAGATCCGCGTTCAGTTGATGGTCACGGTGCCGACCGAGAATCTGGTGGTAACGCCTCGGGACTTGGACTTCGGCGAACTGACTCCGGCGAGAGTTAGCGGTGCGATTCAAAGGATCGGCGTTAGAAAGATAGTCGGTTCCTTTCATATCAAGACGCTCTCCTCAACGCTGCCTTTCCTGAAGCTTCAGCAAGCGACGATGGTTGACGGCAGCAACTACCTGATCAAAATCACAATCGATGCAACCGGGGCGTTGAAGCCGGGGGCGTACGACGGCGTAGTGCTCATCGAGACCGACGAGGGCCACCGGGTCGAGGTCCCGATCAAGATAAAGTTGGTTAATCGCTGAGTGTTGGAGCGGGTGGGGTTTTATAAGTTGGCGATGTCCGATTCCTTGACACTCCCATAGCGCGCCTATATGCTCAGCTCTCGTAAATCAGGCTTCCCAACAATAAAGTCTTTGGATGCCACACTGAGGAGGATTCGGTTTAATGGACCCGAAGAGAGTCTTGCAATTCGCGGTTGACGAGCAGGTGAAGTTCGTCGATATCAGGTTCACAGATCTGCCCGGCGGCTGGCATCACGTCACCGTGCCGATCAATCAATTCAATGAAGACTCGTTTGACTCGGGCATCGGCTTCGACGCATCGAGCCTGCGGGGCTGGGCGTCGATCAACGAATCGGACATGCTGCTGATACCGGACGCCAGCCGCTTCTGGATCGATCCGTTTTTCGAAGAGCCTACGCTGTGTATGTTTGCTAACGCGGTCGACCCGATGACCAGGGAAGGATACGAAATGGACCCGCGCGCGGTAGCTCAGCGCGCCGAGAGTTATCTCAAGTTCACCGGCATCGCCGACACTTGCTACTTCGGTCCTGAAGCGGAGTTCTTCATTTTCGATCAGGTCAACTACCACAACGAGGTGAACAGCGCCGGTTATCACTTTGATTCGTCGGAAGGGATTTGGAACTCGGGCCGCACCGAAGATAATCTCGGTTATCGCGTTCGAACCAAGGAAGGATACGTGCCGGTTCCGCCGGTTGATTCGCTGCACGATCTGCGATCGGACATCGTCCAGAACCTGCAGTCGGTCGGAATCGAACCCGAAATGCATCATCACGAAGTGGCGAGCGGCGGACAATGTGAGATTGACTTTCGCTTCTCGACGCTGCTTGGAACCGCCGACAACGTGATGCTTTTCAAATATGTAGTCAAGAACACGGCGTTTTACTACGGCAAGGCGGCGACTTTCATGCCCAAGCCGATGTTCGGCGACAACGGCAGCGGTATGCACTGCCACCAGAGCTTCTGGAAAGGCGACAAGGCGCTGTTTGCCGGCGACAAATACGCGGGCATTTCGGAGATGGCGCTGCACTACGCGGGCGGGATACTCAAGCACGCGGCGGCGATTGCGGCGCTTGCGGCTCCCACGACAAACAGTTACAAGCGGCTGGTGCCGGGTTACGAAGCTCCGGTGAACCTGGCGTACTCGCGGCGCAATCGCTCGGCGGCCATCCGCATTCCGATGTATTCGCAATCGGCGGGCGCGAAGCGATTGGAAGTCCGCTTCCCGGATCCCTCGTGCAATCCGTACCTCGCGTTTGCGGCGATGATGATGGCCGGACTGGACGGCGTTCAGAATCGCATTGATCCGGGCGAGCCGCTCGACAAGGATATCTACGATCTGTCGCCCGAAGAATTGAAGGACGTGCCGACGCTGCCCGGCTCGCTGGATGTTGCGCTTGACGCGCTCGAGGCTGATCATGAGTTCATGCTCAAGGGTGATGTGTTCACCGAACCGCTGATCGAGCGGTGGATAGGCTACAAACGGAGCAAGGAAGTCGATCCGATGCGAATGCGTCCGCATCCGCTCGAGTTTCAGATGTACTTCGATGTCTAGGTTATCGCTTTGCCATCTATGCAAAGAAACGCAGACTGTGTTGTCTGCGTTTTTTTGCGTTCGTGGAAAAAAGGTGGTTGGGGCGATGCCCCGAGTCGTGGCTGCGGTTCTTCTTCTCGTTGTTTCGTCAGCACACACTCGCGCCCTCGAAGAAAAGAAACCCGCGGTTCACCTGACTAGCGTTTCCATAAAGACAGTCGACTGGAATAACCGAACCGCTCAGACTGAACTTTCGATCGCGATAGACAACCCCGGCCCGGCTTTCAAGCTAAAGGATCTAAGCTATCGGCTCAAGTTGAACGAGAAGCAAGCGGCAGAGGGGAAATACGACAAAGAAATCGAAGTTCCCGCCCAATCGAGGGCGACGTTCGAACTGCCGTGTAAGGTTGACCTATCGGCGTTGCCTGGCGTTGCGTGGGCAGTCGTTGCCGGGGGCTTCGACGTTCATTACGAACTGGAGGCTGAGTTCACAGTTCCACTTTTCCCTCCGCTTAGCCCGAGAATAAAGACCTCGATCGGCGGCGATATCTCTCTCGTGGGGACGGTTTCGGGTTGGACCGCCAGAATAAAAGAGCGCATAGCGAACCTGTGATGGGCGAATCAAACGCACTCGCAAGCCTTTTTCTGTCAAAGCTCGAAGAACAGATCGAGCGAACCCAGCACCTGATCGCGTTGATTCCTCCTGACAAATTGGAATGGAAGCCGCAGCGCGATTCGCTTCGCGTGTGCGATCTGCTGGGACATCTGCTCGAATGCCTGGCGGGATTCTGCGCAACACTCTACGCGGTGAACTCAGCACGCCTGGTTCACTTCGCTGGTTTGCGCGAACTGCCGGTGAATCATTGTTGCGGAATCGAAGAGGCGAGTGAGCGAATACGCGATTACGGCTTGCACATCAAGGAGGGCTTCGCGGTGCTCAACGATGACCACCTTACGAGCCGAGTCCCGACGGTCTTTGTTGCCGGAGGCGAAGCAGTGATAACCGTGATGTTGGGAAACCTCGAGCACTTCATCAATCACAAGTATCAGCTTTTTTTCTATCTCAAGTTGGCTGGAGTTGGTGTGACGACGAGCGATCTGTACAAGCTCATATAGTTCCGATCAGAAGAAACTGGGGACACCAAACAGCTGACTGAGACAATGGATCGAGCAAGCCGGGGTGCGCGTCAGATTGTTAAGCATACCCACCTCGTCACCAGGCGGGTATGCGCGATCCCCGGTCCGACATCAAGACAGGCTGCCAGAGCCGGTTTCGAGCCGGGCTGCTTACTCTTCGTCGGGTTCAGCCACAGCCACCGAAGAGCCGCGATCCGGGGATCCTCCCCTGACTGGCACCGGAATGCCCGCGTCACGATCGTCCGCCGCGTCCGGAGGCTCATCTTCGGGGTTGGCGCTCGATAAACGAGACAGGACGCCTTTGATTTTTTCAAACATAGCCTTAACCCTCGCCCGCTTATTCAGGCTCGACGCAGGCACAGCCATCATCACTCGCCCCGAGATTCGTCCGAGCTTTCAACGGCATAACCGGCGTTTACCCAGCCATTCGTTCCGCCGACGATGTTGTAGATCTCGGCGAATTGACGGCGTTCAAGGATGCTCGT
>DATLWF010000563.1:0-7443 GCA_035576605.1 Blastocatellia bacterium
GCGCTGGCGGGCGGAGTATTTCTACAGGCGACACCGGGTTTCTATCAGGTCGCCAATCGTGCCGGCATGCTTTCGCCGGAGGGGAAGTGCTATAGCTTTGACGCCAGGGCCAATGGTTTTGTACCTGGTGAAGGCGTAGGAGTCGTGGTACTAAAGCGCTTGAGCGACGCTTTGCGTGATAGCGACTACATTCATGGACTGATCGCAGGAAGCGGCATCAATCAGGACGGCAGATCGAACGGTCTCATCGCCCCGAATGGGCGCGCGCAGGAGCAGTTGGAACGTTCGGTGTATGACCGTTTCAAGATTAATCCTGAAACGATTCAGGTCGTGGAAGCGCATGCGACTGGGACCTTGCTGGGTGACGCGATCGAATACGGCGCGATTACCCGTTCGTTCCGTGAATATACGGCTAAGAAACAATTCTGCGCTCTGGGCACCGTCAAGACGAATATCGGCCATGCCGCCACGGCCGCCGGTATTGCGGGCGTCCTGAAACTCCTGTTGTCGCTGAAGTATCGACAGATTTCGCCGTCTCTGCATTTCGAAAACAGCAATCCAGCCATCGACATCGAGTCCGGTCCGTTCTATGTCAATACACAGTTGCAGGAATGGAAAGTGAAGAACGATCAGCCGCGCCGAGCGGCCATCAGTTCTTTCGGGTTCAGCGGCACCAACGCCCACCTGGTCATCGACCAAGCTCCTTCAATCGAACGTACGGCCTTACAGTTACCAGGCTATCTGGTGGTTCTCTCCGCGCGAACCTCGGGACAGTTGAAGCAACAAGCACGCAATCTTCTTGCGATGCTCAGGCGTACGCCTGACGTGTCGCTGAACGACTTGAGCTTCAGCCTGTTCGTCGGCCGTATGCATCTCTCCCATCGCCTGTCCTGCGTGGCGCGCGACCAGAAGGAGCTCATCCAGCTCCTCGACCAATGGGACGCGTTGGGAACGGCGGGCCAAGTCTATACGTCCGAGATCCAGGTGAGTGCCAAGATACGCGAGCAGGTGGCGCTGAAGAGATTCGGAAACTACTGCATGCAGGAATGCAGAAACGCACCGGATGCCGCCAGCTATTTAGAAAATCTCGCGGCGATCGCTGACCTTTATGTGCAAGGATATGCTCTCGAGTACTACAAACTGTTCTCCAGCGACTCCAGGAGAATCCCGCTGCCTACGTACCCGTTCGCTAGGGAGCGCTACTGGATCGACACCGTGGGCGCCGTGTCGCCGGCGTCGACGCAGCCTCCGCCCGTACAACTTCATCCCTTACTTCACGCGAATACCTCGACGCTTAGCCAGCAAAGCTACACCTCCACTCTAACGGGGTCGGAGTTCTTTCTAAGGGACCACCAGTCCTTCACGAACAGCGAAGACGGGCAGAAAGCCGTGCCGGAAGACGTTTACCTGGAAATGGCACGGGCGGCCATAGAAAGGTCCGTGCCCGGTCACCCGGACTCCTCGGTCGTTGAGCTCGAGAATACCGTCTGGGGAGATCCGCTCGTGGTGGTCGGTAACACGCAGGTAACGATTGCCTTGTTTGCGGGTGATGACGAGCGGATCAACTATGAGATCTACAGCGGTGAACCCGAGCAGGAAACTGTCCACTGTCAGGGTCAAGCCTCTTTCAGTATCCGCACCGCTCCCGCGCCGCTCGATATCGATGCGCTTCGAGCGCAAATGCATGATGGCGAGCTGGCGCACGATGCCGTGTACGCGGAATTGGCGAAAGACGGTGTTCACTACGGCCCCACACATCGAGCGATCAAGGCCGTTCATCGTGGAGATAGGCAATTACTGGCGCGGTTGGCGTTACCGCCGCGTTCAGCGACGAGCGAAGCGGACGGCTGTTACGGCGGCTATTTGCTGCATCCCAGCGTCGTAAGCGGCGCGATGCAGGCCGGCCTTCTGCTGATTGCTCCCCAAGGTTTTCGGACGCCGTTGTCACAGCAGGGTCTGGAGCGGCTGTGCGTACTATCCTCCTGTACGGAAGCAATGTTCGCGTGGGCGCGCTACTCGCTAGAACCGGTGGCAGTGGACAGGCTGACGAGACTTGACATAGACATCACCGATATCGGCGGTAATGTGTGTGTGCAAATGCGCGGTCTCGCGTTCCGGAAAGATGCCGAACCACTCGAAAAAACCCTGACGCAGGAATGGCTATTTGCAACAGAGACGCCTTCCGGCGCCGCTCATGTCGTGCCGATGGGTCCCGAAGAAAAGGTAACGTTGCTTCTACGACAGGAAGTGGCAATCCAACTTCAGCGACCAATCGATGAAATTCCAACGGACCGCAGTTACTTCGATTTGGGGCTCTCCTCGCTCGCCATTACGAAACTCGTCCAGGACGCTAATAGGCTGCTCGGCGAAAATCTGTCGCCCAGCGTACTATTTGAATACGCCGATATCCAAAGCCTAGCGACATTCCTGGCGACAACATATCCTTCCAAGATTGACGCTATCAAGGCGATCAGGCGCAAAGGTCAGGGCCATTCGGCAGAAACGGGCTACGGCCACCGCCGAGGTTTAAGACGCCAGCTGAGAAAAAAGCAGTTTGCGGCGAGTCCGACGCAAGCGTTGGATGAGCAAAGGAGTGTCATCGCAGCAGAAGCGGCCTTGGGTAGCGCTCCCGTCCTCGAAGATGTTTTGTGGCAGGAACTGATGCTCTCTGATAGCTACGAAAAGCTGACGTTTTAATAAGGATCCGTCGCCATGGAAGCCGTAAGCGAATTCCTCGACAAGCTAGCTAGGAAAGGCGTCAAATTGTCGGCCGCGGCGGGCCGCCTGACCTGCTATGCGCCGCGGGGAACGCTCACGAATGAAATCAAGGACGACATCGTCAAATATAAGGCGGAGCTCATCACCGCATTGGAGGACTGGGGAAGACGGCAGCAGCCACGACTTGGTCCGAGCTCCTCCGGACAGGCCGTTGAATTTCCTCTGTCGGCGGGGCAGAAGGGACTCTACATTCTGCAGCAGTTACACCCGGGGATGAGCGCCTATAATGTGCCGCTCTGTTTCAAAATAGACGGCGCGATCAATGCGGCGCTCTTGTCAAAAGCCTGGGTTTACGTGTTGGAGCAGTTCCCGATTCTCACGGCAAGGATAGTCGAAAGGGACGGCGTTTTGTATCAGCGCCTCGATGGGGGCTGCAAGACGACCATTCAACAGCAGGCGGTCGATTTTGCGGACGATGAACGACTGTTCTCGTTTGTGCGGAAGCAGGCGAAGGAGCTATTCGATCTGAACCGCGGCCCGCTAACGCGAATCCAGTTGTTCACCGGGCTTGAGCAGAAATCGGTCCTGCTGATCACCGTCCATCACATCGTATTCGATGGCAGTTCGGCGGTCATCCTGCTGGAGTGCCTTCTCGCGTTCTACCAACAGTTGCGTGAAGGCGGCCAAGTTCGCCTGTCGGAACTGCCAGGTTATCAGGAATTTGTCGCGTGGGAAGAGGCCATGCTGGCATCGGCAGAAGGTATCTCGCATGCCGGGTACTGGCAACAACAACTGAGCGGTGACCTGCCGGTTCTCGACCTTCTCCCCGAGCTGCCGCTCGTCGTGTCGCCGAGCTTTGAAGGGAAAACGATCGTCGAAGATTTGTCTGATTCGCTTTGCCGTTTGGTTGGGGTGTTTGCCAAGACGCACTCTGTGCCCCCTTCGGTGTTGTTTCTGGCAGTGTTCCAGCTCCTCTTGCGGAAGTACTCAAACCAGGAGGAAATCATCGTCGGTATGCCGGTCATGGGTCGTGCCGCACAGACGTTTGGCAGGGACGTCGGCTATTTCATTAACATGGTGCCGCTTCGTACGCGCTTTAGCGAACGCCTCATGCTGAGAGAGTTCTTGCGGAACGTGCAGGTCACGGTGCTGGATGCTCTCTATCACTCCAGCTATCCGTTTCCACTCATGATCGAAAAGCTGAAGTCGAGACAGAACCGGAAAGATCCTGTATTCCAAGTGTTGTACGCCTACCAAAACTTCATGAAACTGCCGGCGGCGCCGCCCCAGCAGCATGCGGTCAAGATAGAGAGCATGCAGACTGTCTCTCAAGAGGGCGAGTTCGACCTTGGTCTGGAGATCTACGAAAAGTCTACGTCGTTCACGGTGCATCTGAAATACAACCCGCATCTATACACGGAGAAGACAGTATTTCGGCTCCTGGCGCACTACCGTGAACTACTCAAAGCGGTCTGTTGTGAGCCGAACCTCTTGGTGCATGAATATTCGATTCTCACGGAGTTGGAAAGGCACGAACTGTTAGTCGCGTACAACGACACGCGAGCCGACTACCCGACGGGCAAATGTCTGCATGAGCTCTTCGTCGAGCAGGTCGCGCAGAATTCGGGTAAAGCGGCAGTGATTTGTGGAGACGAACGCCTGACGTACGATCAGCTCCACGCGAGGAGCCAAACCCTTGCGTTGTACTTGCGGTCAGAGGGAGTTGAGCCGGATCAGCTGATCGGTCTGTGCGTGGAAAGATCGCTGGACATGCTGGTCGGCATGCTGGGGATACTGCAAGCCGGCGCAGCGTACGTCCCGCTGGATCCCGGCCATCCGGCTGAACGTTTGGCCTACATGCTGCGTGACAGCCGGCCACCGATTCTACTGACGCAGGAAAAGCTGGAGGACAAGCTGAGCGCGTTGATTCCCGGCGAAACGCGTATCATCGCCATCGACCGGCAGTGGCCGGAGATCAGCGATCGTGCGGCCGGGTTGAACGTGAGCAATGCTCCGTTACCAGAGCAGGTCAGAGTGGACCACTTGGCGTATGTGATCTACACGTCCGGCTCCACTGGCCAGCCGAAAGGCGTGGCGATCGAACATCACAGCGCCGTAACATTGGTACAGTGGGCCAGCGAAGTCTACAGTCGTGAAGAACTGGCAGGAGTGCTGGCGTCGACGTCGATTTGTTTCGATCTATCGGTTTTCGAGATTTTCGTGACGCTCGCGAATGGCGGAACGATCATCCTGGTGCCCAACGCCATGGGGCTGCTCAGCCTTTCGAATGCTGAGTCGGTCACGTTGATCAACACCGTGCCGTCAGCCATGGAGGAATTGGTGCGACAGGGTGCCATTCCGAGTTCCGTGCAAACGATCAATCTGGCAGGTGAGCCGCTGTCACCGACCTTAGTTGACAAGATCTACGACTCCAGTACGGTCACGAAAGTCTATGATTTGTACGGACCGTCAGAAGATACAACGTATTCGACGTATATTTTGAGGAAAAGGAATGCCTCTCAAACCATCGGACGCCCGATCGCGAACACCCAGGTCTATATCCTCGATTTGCATTGTCATCCTCAGCCGACAGGAGTGCCCGGTGAGCTGTATATCGCGGGTGACGGTCTCGCCCGGGGCTATCTGAATCGTCCCGGATTGACGGAGGAGAGATTTGTAGCGAATCCGTTCCAGCCGGGAACTCGCATGTATAAGACGGGTGATCTGGCGCGTTGGCTGGACGACGGGAATATTCAATACCTGGGCAGAATCGACACACAGGTCAAAATCCGGGGCTTCCGTATTGAGCTCGGTGAGATCGAGATCGGGCTCAATCAACATCCCCGGATCCAGGACAGCATCGTCATCGCCGCGGGGGAGGGAGTCAGCAGGCGACTCATCGCTTTTTATCGAGCCACTGGAACCACCGCAGAGCACATTATCGAGCTCATGCCTGAAGAGCTCAGGACGCATCTGCAGCGGACCTTGCCTGATTACATGGTGCCTGCCGCGTTCGTCAGTTTGGCCGCGATTCCGCTGAATCCCAACGGCAAAGTCGATCGCCGCGCGCTCGCGCAAATGGAAGTGACCATGACCACGGGCCGGGAGTACGTGGCACCGCGGAACGACACGGAAATGCAACTCGTCGGTATCTGGGCCGGCGTATTGGATCTGGAGCAGGAGAAAATCGGAGTCAACGATGACTTCTTCGAGCTAGGAGGTCATTCGCTGCTGGCGACGCAACTGATCTCGAAGATTCGCAGTCAGCTCGATGTGGATTTGCCGCTGAAATCACTATTTGAAGATGGCACCGTCGCCGAGTTAGCCCAGCTGATCGCGCAGGCAGAAAAAAACGACATTCCGCCGATCGTTCCGGTGAACAGGGCGCAACTGGACCGTCTTCCGCTCAGCTTTGCTCAGGAAAGGCTGTGGTTTCTGAACGAGCTCGAGCCCGGCACTGCCCGCTACAACGTACCGGGAGCAGTGACGATCAGCGGCGAGCTGGATGTGCACCAACTGGAGCTAGCGTTCAATCTGGTCATTGCACGGCATGAGAACCTGCGTACAGTCTTTCCGAGCCAGGACGGTCAAGCCGAGCAGCGGATCCTGGATCGTGTCGACTTCAAGCTGGAGCGCATCGATCTGAGTGACTGCGAAACCGGAGAGGGGCGCGAGCACGAGGCCAAACGGGTGTGTCAAGCCGACGCGGCGACGCCCTTTGATTTAGCGAATGGGCCGCTCCTGCGGGGGAAGGTGATCAAACTGGCGGGCCAGAAGCACATCCTGATGTTCAATATGCATCACATCATCAGTGACGGGTGGTCGGTCGGCATCTTAATCAGAGAACTGGGTGTGATCATTGAGGCGTTGCGTCAAGGCCGTCGTCCGGAGTTGCCACCGCTGCCGATTCAGTATGCCGACTATAGTGTCTGGCAGCGGCGCTGGCTGGAAGAGGGCGGGATCCTCGAGCGGCAGCTCGCCTATTGGCAGGCGAAACTGGCCGGAGTCCCGGAAAGCCTGGATCTGGCGACGGATTACCCCCGGCCGAGTGTTCAAACGTTCGCGGGTGCGAGCCACACATTCGCGTTGGATGGACAACTGAGCAGGCGGCTCAAACGGCTGGGTGAACAACAGGGCGGGACGATGTACATGGTCCTCCTGGCAGCGTTCAACGTTCTGCTTCATCGCTACACCAGGCAGAACGATATCTGTCTGGGCACGCCGATCGCCAACCGGCAGTACGGAGAGACAGAAGGCCTGATCGGGATGTTCGTAAACACCCTGGCGTTGCGAAGCAAGGTCGAGCCGAACGATACCTTTGCGGAGCTCTTCGCGAAGGTGAAAGCCACCTGTCTGGAGGCATACGAGAATCAGGATGCACCGTTCGAGAAGGTGATCAACAGTCTACGCCTCCAGCGCAATCTGGCGATCAGCCCTTTAGTTCAGGTGATGATGATCCTGCAGAATGTCGATATGGGGACGCCGGATCCGCATATCCAGCGTTACCCCGTGGACAGCGGCATCAGCAAATTTGATCTCACTATCGAGCTTACCGAAACCTCGGAAGGCCTGGCCGGGCTGATCGAGTACAGCACGGCGTTATATAAGCCGCAGACGATTGCGCGCATGGCCGAGCATTTCACCGCATTATGCCATGCGATCACAGTCACGCCTGCTGCCAAAATCGGCGACTTGGACTATATCGGCGAGGCGGAAAAGCACCGG
>DATLWF010000564.1:0-4404 GCA_035576605.1 Blastocatellia bacterium
TAAGCCATCCCATCAAAAGCAGTTGAGTGCCCGTTGTTCTGCGGAGCAGCATAGTTGGTCATCGCAACGCCGACCATGTTCTCATAGGCGCGAGTCTTGAACTGACTCAGACGATGCTCCTCCAAAGTGCAAGCGTTTGGCGTCAAGATGAGTTCCGCGCCTTCGAGCATCAGAATCCGCGCGCTTTCGGGGAACTCGCGGTCATAGCAGATCATAAACCCGATCTTGATCTCGCCTTGCTCGGTGTCGAGGGCGCACACTGGAAAACAATCGCCGGGAGTGAGCGCAGCCTCCACGTCAAACTCGCAAGTGTGGACCTTCGCATAGGTCAGCAAGATCTCGCCGTGACGGTCTATCAGAGACACTGAATTGCGAGGCGCCCCGTTCCACTTCTCAAGGTAGGTCAGCGCCATTGCCATGTTCAGTTCTCGGGCAAGATGTTGGAAGTGGATGATGAACGGGTCATCTCGGCTGATAGCGAGCGCTTGCCATCGTTCGCGATCGCCCTCGCGCTTTGGATCGTAGAACGTCATGCCGACGCTCCACATTTCCGGGAACAAGGCGATATCGGCTCCCATTGTGCGAGCACGTCGACAGAAGGCGTCTCCTTTGGCAAGATTCGCGGTCTTGTCGTTGCCGCAGCCGGTCATCTGCAACAAGGCTACTCTAGTCAAAGCCATTCTCATCCGATCGCGTCAAGCACTAATTCATAGCCTTCGCGTCGCTGCCAGGCCTAATCCCGCGCACACCAGGAAGCCGCCGGCAATTCGATCCGTTAGCAAGGAGAACTTTCCTTTCAGAATGAGCTTACTGCCGCGTTCTGCCACCCATCCATAACTCAGTAATATGACAAACTCTATTGCAAGAGAAACAATTCCCAACACGGCGAACTGCTCGACCACGCTGCCGTCCGGCGACACAAACTGCGGAAGGAGGGCGCTGAAGAACACTATTGCCTTTGGGTTCGATAGCTGGGTGACAAGCCCTTCAGAGAAAAGTCTCACCGAACGTTTCGGCGTGACCACATCTTGATCACTGCCGGCGAGGGTTCCCTTCGCGAGCAACATCCTCAGACCGATGAAGACCAGATAAGCCGCGCCGGCCCACTTGATGATCTGAAATACAGTCGCTGACGACATCAGAAGCGCACCAAGTCCAAGGGCTGACAGCACGAAGTAGATGGTATTGCCGGTGAGTATCCCTGCGGCAGATTTCAGACTCGACCTGAAGCCGCTCCTGACACCTTGGGATATGACCAGCAAGACCGCAGGGCCAGGAGTCAGGCAAAGAAGAAACTCCGTGATGGCGAAGAGGAGTAACAATCTTACTTGCTTTGGGTCGCGTGCAGACGTTGCGCAATCAATTCATAGACGCTCGCGTTGAACACCAGTCCCACATGCGTGCCCGATACTTCAAAGTTCGTCGCCGGATCGTCCGTCACGCAGACGCGCCAGTCGACGATCCCGTCGCTCTTAGTGAAGACGGCAGATTGTAGAACGCCCTCCGGCAAGCCTCTCTGCACGGCTACCACCGCGTCGCAGCCACAGTAACCCGTGTAGCAATCTGGTTGGAGGTGGCCGTTCTGACGACGTATGCGCGCGCGAACGCGTTCACCCGCCGCGAGCACCAGCGGATGAGATCGTATGCCGCGAAAGGGCGAGCCTAAGGTGATCACTGAAGCCACGCGATCAGGCCACTGCGCGGTTGCGGACCGCGCAATGACTCCGCCGAGGCTGTGCCCAATAAGGTGGACCTTGCCTCCGGTTTGCGCCTGAGCTGTGGTGATCGTCTCCGATAGCCGATCGACCAGCGTGTTGACACACTCCGCATTCCAACCGATGCGCGACATGTAAGGTCGATAGCCGATGCGCCGCAGCCAATTGTAAATCTCCTGCAGATACATGTCCGTCCCCATGAATCCGGGGATAACGATGACCGCTGATCCGTCGCCGCGCGGAATGCCGAAACCGTAGTAGACCGGTGATGAGCGCAACGCCAGCCAATCGAGTCCGACGAATGCTTCTCGCCAGAGAGGCCGTTGAGAGACTTGCTGATCTTTCAGGAAGTTTTCCGGTGAGGTCGATGCGGACACTAACACGCTCCTCTCGAATCGATGGACGGTGTGCCTTTGTTTGCTGCTCCCTACTGGCGTTTGCCTCGTCGCGCTTTCATGACTTTGGGCTTGATCTCTTCCACTCCCGCGGCGGCGCGCAATTCGATGAACGACTGATCCAGCGCTTCCTTGAGCTTTTCGACATCGGGCATCGCCTGCGTGTCTGAAGTCAGCCCGAAGTACAGATTCTGATCATAGCTCATGATAGCGCACCCACACCCGATCGCATAGCCGACCGGAACATAAGGGTAATACGCGATCATTCGTTTGCCCATCGCGTAGAGCGGAACTTGCGGGCCAGGCACGTTGGTCGAGACCATGTTGAATGCCGGGATCGGCGTCGTAGCCAGCGCTCCCGCGAAAGCGTGCACCGGCGCAGGCAGGATTCCCATCAATGCCGAGAAAAGGTTCAAGCCTTCCGCCACACGACCGCTTTTCATCGCTGCGGTCCTGCGATTGATAAATTGGAATCGCTCGACCGGATTCGCCATATCGAGGGGGATCTCGACCGGCAGCATGGAAACCAGATTGCCGAGCGCGCCGCGCTGATCTTGTTGCCGCAGGCTTACCGGCACCATCACTCGGAGCTGCCGACCCGCGGTCTGCTGGCCGTGAAGCTGAACGTATCGGGATACCGCGCCTGATAACGCCGTGAGCACTACGTCGTTGACAGTCCCGCCAAGTGCTGCGCGTATCGCGCGCGCTTCGGCGAATGAGAACGTGCTCCATACAAGCTTGCGATCTCCCGAACAAGGCCGGTTGAAGGGCAACATCGATACCGGCGAAGCGAGTTGCGGAATTGTCGAGCTTGTTTCGAGCATCGACCGGCGGGTCTGTTCGTTGGTGAGAGCCTGCGTCAGATTCATCAGGCCGGTCTGGAACTCCATCAATCTGTTCATGCCTTCCTGCATATTCCCGAGCAGCGTATCAAAGAATCTCCGAGTCGCGTCCGGCCGCGGGGGCTGAGGCGGTCGCTCCTGAGCAGGCATGATCTTCGGCACTTCCGGTGAGATATCCAGAACGATCTTGAGCAGGTCCACGCCCGAGACGCCATCGACCATGCAGTGATGCACTCGCGCGATCATTGCGGTGCGGTTTCCGGCCAGGCCGTAAACGAGATAAATGTCCCAGAGCGGTTTGCGGCGATCCATCATTGGAGTGAAGATGCGGCCGGCCAACTCGATCAACTCGGCTTCGCCGCCGGAAGCGTCGATCTGAACCTTGAAGATGTGCTTTTTGATGTCGAAGCTCTGATCGAATTCCCAGGTAGGGTGGCCGATGCCAAAGGGGTCGGGCACCACGACCTGCTGGTATCGCGGCAATAAATGCATCTTGGAGTTGATCATCGCCACGAAGTTATCGAAGGGGATCTCGCCATCGAACAGGCTCACGCTCCCGATGTGCATCGCCGCTTCCTTCTTCTCGAAGTAGAGGAAACTAGCGTCTATTGCGGTAAGCCGGTGGTTGAGATTTGGGTGTGACATGATTGATCCGTGAAACGTGATGCCTGAAAATGAGGCCTTGAGTTACCGTAAAAGAATAACAGGTCGGGAAGGGAGGCTTGCCCCCGCTTCTTGAAAGGTCTTGTTTCGCAACGCAGGAGCGGGGGCAAGCCTCCCTTCCCGACCTGTTATTATTCTTTCACGCATCCCGCGCAACCTGTCACCTTCCCTCGACCACCATCTTCATCCCGTGCTTCGGGCGCAGTGTGATCAGCGGTTGCGGCTTGACCGAATGCCCGTGCACGAGCCGGAGCTTCCACTTTTGCGCAATAACCGCAAGCAACAGGATGCCTTCCATCCAGGCGAATTGCTCGCCTATGCACATGCGCGGCCCACCGCCGAATGGAAAGTAAGCGTACCTGGGCCGCTCGGCCCTGGCCTCGGGAAGCCACCGATCGGGATTGAAGTTCTCGGGCTCAACATAATAGCGCTCATCGTGGTGCATGACGAACTGGCTGAGAAGCACGATTGATTTGGCGGGTACATGGAAGCCGCCAATCTTGCAAGCGCTCACCGCACGACGGCCCATCACCCACACCGGAGGATAAAGCCGCATCGCTTCCGTGAACACTCGCTCGATATAATTCAATCGCGGCACATCCTCGAACGTTGGCAGTCTGGAGCCGAGCACGTCGTCGATTTCGGCGTGCATTTTCGCTTCGACCTCGGGATTCTGCGAGAGCAAGTACCACGCCCACGCGAGCGCGTTGGCAGTCGTCTCGTGCCCGGCGAGAAACAGAGTCATCACCTCATCGCGCAGTTGCTCATCGGACATCCCGCCGCTGCCCT
>DATLWF010000565.1:0-4920 GCA_035576605.1 Blastocatellia bacterium
TCGAGCAGTTTCGTCACGCGCAGACCGCTTTTGGCTGAGATGAACACAATCGGCGCGTAATCCGCAAACTTCATCATATCGCGGATGCGTTGCGCATACTCGCTGGTGGTATCGGCGGTCTTTTCTACTGTGTCCCATTTGTTGACGGCGATGATCAAGCTCGCCCCTGCTTCGTGTGCGTAGCCGCCGATAGTGGCGTCGTTTGCCGTAGGGCCTTCGATGGCGTCGATCATCAAGATCGCGACATCGGCATCTTCGAGATTTCGGCGAGCCATCACCACTGAGATCTTTTCGGCGACCAGTTCAGTCTTGCCTTTGCGGCGTATGCCTGCGGTATCGATCAAGCGAAAGTGAGTGTCTTGATACTCAAGCTCCGTATCGACCGCATCGCGTGTCGTGCCGGGGATCGGAGAGACGATCACGCGTTCTTCTCCAACCAGACGATTCACGAGAGAGGACTTGCCGACGTTTGGGCGGCCGACGATGGCGAGGCGGATTTCCCGGCGCTGGTATTCGTGGACTTCTGGTGCTGCAAGAATGTCGAGCGCGCCATCGAGCATCTCAGCCACTCCTGTGCCGTGCTCGGCTGAGATGGGAAACACCGCGGCCAGACCCCATCGTTCGAACTCCAGCGAGTCGGCTTCAAGCCTGGCAGTGTCAACTTTATTTGCCGCGACGAAGACGGGTGTACCGGTCACGCGCGCGAGTTCGGCAAGCTCTTCGTCGAGCGGAGTGATCCCGGCGCGCGCGTCTACAACAAACAGGATCAGCGATGCCTCGTCGAGGGCGGTGCGAGCCTGGCTCAGGATGTTTGCGGGGATGAGTTCCTTGTCGTCGGGAATTATGCCGCCGGTATCCACCACGTGGAACTCGCGTCCGCGCCATTCAGCGCGGCCGTAGATTCGATCTCGCGTGATGCCGGGTTCGTCTCCAACGATGGCGCGCCGCCTGCCGGTAAGCTTGTTGAACAACGTCGACTTGCCAACGTTGGGGCGGCCGAGGATGACGATAGTCGGAAGCAGAGGTTGGTCTGGTCGCGATGTTGCCGCCGACGGAGCCTCGAGTTTTTCGGTGTTTGAGTGCAACGCTTCACTGTAGCTTGCCGCTCGGAGCTTTTACAAGTAGCGGGCATTCGGTAAGATGCTGCGGTTAACTGGACGCGGGATGTTGCCGCGGCGTGGATCTTATGATTGATGGCATCAGAGCAGTCCTGAGAGGCCGAAGGAACACGGCTCGCGCAGCACATCTGGAATTGGGCGAACTCGGCGAGCGCCTGGCGCTGGATTATTTGACGGACTATGAAGGCTATCAAATCGTTGCAACCAATTTCCGTGTGCCGTTGGGGCGCGGCCTGCGCGGGCAGAAGCTGACGGCTGAAATTGATGTCATCGCTTACGACGATGAAACGCTCTCGTTTATAGAAGTGAAGACGCGCACGTCCGATGTAGTCGTTCCGCCTGAACGTGCGGTTGATCTGAGGAAGCAGCGTCAGATAGCGCGCGCCGCCAGACGATATCGCCAGTTGATGAAGGTCTACCGGGAGCCATACCGGTATGACGTGGTGACGGTCTTGCAAGGCGCAACCGGTGATGAAATCGAGTTGCTGCGTGGGTACTTCGACGATCGGGTCTTTCAGAGGAGCAGGTACTTCAGGAGTGATGCGTGAAACGTGAAAGTTGATGCTCTCCGGTCCGCAGGTTATTCGGAAGGATCACCAGTCGGGAAGGCTGGCTTGCCCCCGCCCCGATCTATTGCCGAAGCCTTACGAAGAGCGGGGGCAAGCCACCCTTCCCGACCTGTCACTCTTCTCAACTGTCTGACGACGTCGATCTGCCCGCATCACGCATCACGCATTACGTTTCACGCATCACGCATCACGCACCACGCATCACGTTTTACGCCTCACGTTTCACGCATCACGTTTCACGCCTCACGTTTCACTCTCAATGTCGGTCTCGGCCAGATAGCGCGCCGCATCGGTCGGATTGAGCGGGTTTATGTAGATGCCGCTGCCTTGCTCGAATCCAGCCCAGATAGTTGTTCGCACCAGTATCTCGATGTGCCAGTGAAAGTCTTCTCTTATCGTGCTGTAGTCTCCCATTCGCGGCATCACGTTCAAATTCGGCGCCGAGTGGATGTAAAAGTTGTATGGCGGATTGCCCAGCAGCTTGTAGACCTTCATCAATACCACCTTCAACATCTTGGCGAGCTCCAATCTCTCTTCGGGTGATGTCTGGATGAATGAGTACTGATGAGTCTTCGGCACAATGTGAATCTCGTAAGGCATGCGCGCAGCGAAGGGGATGTATGCAACGAATTTCTCGCTGTCGGCCACGACGCGATCGCGCTGATGAATTGCCACCAAAATCGTCCCGTCCCGATTGTAGATCTTGTTCTCGTGATGAAAGATCTGATCGAGTTGTCGGCACCAGATGCAGCCCTCTCCATTGACGAAGTGTTCTTTCGCGATCACGAGCTTGCTCTTGAGCACATCGGGAATGACGGTCGTGGCGATTATCTGAGCGTGCGGGTGCGTGAGTGAAGCGCCCGCAGCCTTACCGTGGTTCTTGAATATCAACACATACTTCAGCTTGCGATCGCGCTCGAGGTCGACGTGTCTTTCCCACCAGGTGTCGACGATACGAGCGACCTGGTTTAGCGGCTGGTGCTCGAGGTAGACATCGTGCTCGGGCGATTCGATTGCGACTTCATGGGCGCCGTAGCCGGTTGCCATCTGGAACATTCCGATACGCCGCAGATTGATCTCGGGAAAAATTCCGAAAGCGGGAAACTTATTGGGCACCACGCGGGTTAGCCAGCCGGGACTGTTTGGAAGCTCGCCGTTGTTGCGAATTGTGAATATCTCGGGCGGAGTCTGGTCCTCTCGCCCGGAGCAAAACGGACAACGCGCTCGGGCCTCCGGCGTCTCGTCTTCACGCCGCGGCTCGGGGGCTTCGGGCCGCTGCGCCCGCGCTGACGAAATGATTACCCACCGGCCGCTGATCGGATCTTTCCGCAGCTCCGGACTGAATTCAGCCATGGTTTCCTCCGCTAGTCTTTCCTGGTAACGACCACTTATTAGTCCACAAATACACAACCTTGAGGATTACCGCACGCGACAAAAACAGCGCACTACAGTAGCAGGATTCGAACCGATCGGCTAGCGGCTCTTGAGCGGGGTTGCTGCTCGGAAAAATCGGAGTTCACGCCTCGTCCAAAATTTCCAATATTCGTTTGCGTCAGTCCCAGCCCAACCAGCCTCCCGGCTCACGCGCGAGGCAGCCGTAATGTTCCGGCGGTGGTTTGAATGTCAATGACTCTCTGCTAAGATTCGGTGAGGCACGTGCTCGGACAGTTCCAGCCCGATTCACTCAGAGCCGGAGGGTTTATGAAGTCATTTGCGCTCATCAGGGCAGCGGTAGTGGCCGCTCTTCTAGTTATTTTGTTGACTGCGTCCGCTATACCGCGATCGAGCGTTGTGGCGCAAAGCGGGCGACAACCAGAGAAGAAGAAGGTCGAAAAGAAGACGGATGAAAAAAAAGGAACCGAGCCTCAGGAGCCGGCCCCACCGCTACCCAAGGACTTCAAACAAGAGCCGCCGATAAAATTATCAACCCAGGTCGTCAATGTGGAGGTTACCGTCGTCGATAAGAAGAGCGGCCGGCTGTATACGAACCTGACCAAGAAGAACTTCACTATCTATGAGGACGGCGTCAAACAGGAGACGACAAACTTCGCTTCCGGGGAAGGTCCGATGACCGCGGTGCTGCTACTCGAGAACAACTATCGAAACCGGAGGTGGAGCAATTACTACGACCCGACCTTCGCACAGGAGATCTTTCAATCAGCAGCGACCTTTGTGCAAGGCTTCGTGAAACCGGACGATCATGTCGCACTTGTGACCTTCAGCATGCGGCCGAAGGTTGTCCAGGACTTCACGGGGGATAGCGGACGCTTATATCAGGCTGTCGTCGCTGCCTATCGTGACACGATGAACTTCAGCGAAGCGAATATCTATGACTCGCTCTCCTTTGTTCTAATGGGCGGCAAGGCGATACAGCTGTTTGAGGAAGAAGCGGGTGAGAGCCAGTATACCGGCTTGCAGGAGATCGAAGGGCACTCTGCGGTCATCTTGGTAACGTTGGGAATCGACACGTTTAGCCGCCTAACGTATGACAAGGCGATGAAAATAGTCTCGCGCGCGGGCGTGCCAATTTTCATCGTCGGCGTCGGTAACCTATTCTTCAAGAAGTATGGAGACCGCCTGCCGCCTGAATCAAGGATGGAGTTCTTGCAGGCGCAGAATGGGCTGAATACTTTCGCAAAGCTGAGCGGCGGATCCTATTTCCCGATGACTTTCGAGAGCGAGATCCCGCAAATCATGCGCAGCATCGCAGTCTTGCTTCGCGGTCAGTACAGCCTCGGCTATTCGCCCACAAATACGCGGCGCGAGGGCAAGGACCGCAAGCTCAGGGTTGACGTTGATATAGACGGCGACGGCACGCCTGACAACAAGCAACTAGACCTCCATTATCGCGAGAAGTACATCGAGCCCGATGATAATCCAACCGTTAAGAAGAAATAGTACAACGACCGGCGACCGACGACCGGCGACCAACTTCGCTGGCCGACGCCAAGACTTTCCCCGGTCGGTGGTCTCCGGTCGTTGGTCATGAGTCAATACGAACAACTGCATCTCTATTCTCCCGTTACGTCAGACGAGATCCTCGAAGCGGTGTTCGATCAAGCGCTGCGGGCGATGGTAAAGAAAGAGCCGAGACCAAGGGTAGAAGCGCGCTTCTATCCTTATGCGGGGCTTTCGTCGACCATTAGGCTGCGTCAGGGGCAGGTGTTTGCCCGGGTGTCGGATATCCTCCGGGGCTCTCCGCGTGAGGTCCTCTTTGCCCTCGCTTCTATCCT
>DATLWF010000566.1:0-2359 GCA_035576605.1 Blastocatellia bacterium
CCTACACCCCGGCCGACGGGCTCGGTGCTCCGGAGGTTGTAAACATAGTAGAGTCGAGGTCCGGCGAGCTCTGTGTTCAGACCAGGTCTCGGCAGCAATCCTTCCTAAGCAAGTTTGATGGTCAGGGGTTCATCGCGGTCAATCCGAAACTTCCTCAGCCGGACAGTAATTACGACGTGCTGAGTTCGCAGGATAGTGAAGGGAACTGGTGGGTAGGCACAACTCATGGTTGCTGGCGTTTTCCGGTGACCAAACGGGTCGAAGAGCTGGGATACCGGCGTCCCGAACGATTCTATGGAACCACGGAATCTACTTCATATGAGGATCGGCGCGGTGATGTTTGGATATCGCCTGGAGTGCAAGGAGGAATCATTCGATGGGAGCGACGATCAGCGACGTTTCACACGTATTCGGAGCGGGAGGGTCTGCCGGCTGTTGCTGACAGGGCTACGACATATGCGGAAGACCGGGCGGGGAACCTGTGGATAGGGTTCAAGGCGGCCGGACTGGCTCGCTACTCGAATGGCCGCTTCAGATTTTTCAACACGGCCGACGGAATCCCACAAGGCATCATCATGCGGCTATTGGTAGATGTCGAGGGTCGTCTCTGGATTGCTTCAGACGGAGGCGGGTTGGCCAGGATTGACGAGCCGACGGCAGAAGTTCCTCGGGTGTTCACGTATACGACGACCGAAGGGCTTTCGAATAACGGAGTATCCTGCATCGTCGAGGACAAATCAGGCCGCTTTTACATTGGGACGCACAACGGGCTCGACCGGCTTGATCCGGCAACCGGTCGAATCAAGCACTTCACCACTTCAGACGGGCTTGCCAATAACTTTCTCCTGGTCAGCTTTCGTGATCGCTACGGGGATCTTTGGTTCGGAACGGATACGGGACTGTCGAAGCTCTCGAGCGAGCCTGACCACCCGCAGCCGCTTCCGCCTGTGTTCATCAGTCGGCTCCAAATCCCGGGTGGCGACTATCGAGTATCCGAACTTGGCGAAGCAGCAGTGCGCGGTCTGGAGCTTGGACCCAGTCAGAACAACATTCAAATAGAGTTCGTGAGCCTGGAGTTCGGAGCCGAGGCGACGCTGCGTTACCAATACAAGCTCGAAGGCGCTGATGCGGAGTGGAACGCCCCGACCGATCATCGCTCGGTCAACTTTGCGAGTCTCGGACCGGGTGCATACCGCTTCCTGGTACGCGCAGTTAACACCGAAGGCGAGTTCAGCCTCGACCCTGCGAGCGTCGAATTTACGATCCTGCGACCCATCTGGCAGCGATGGTGGTTCATATCCGCCGCCTCTCTGCTCATCGGGACAGCGATCTACTCAATGTATCGTTATCGCCTCAAGCAGAAACTTGAGGTCGAGCGCGTTCGTACGCGAATAGCGGCGGACCTCCACGATGATATTGGCGCGAACCTGACCAGAATAGCCATTCTGAGCGAGGTAGCGCACAGCCGCCTGGGCGACGGGAATACCGGTATCAACCAGCCGCTGTCATCCATCGCGCAGATCTCACGCGAGTCGGTTGCTTCGATGAGCGACATTGTGTGGGCAATCAACCCCAAACGAGACAGCCTGCTCGATCTGATCCAGCGCATGAGGAGGTTTGCCGGCGAAATCTTCGCTGCTCGCAAAATTGAGTTTGAGTTCCGGGCGCCGGAGACTGAGCAAGATCTGAAGCTCGGCGCCAATGTGCGCCGCGATCTGTTTCTGATCTTCAAAGAAGCTTTGAACAATGCGGCTCGTCACTCAGACTGCGATCGAGTAGACATTGACTTGAGTCTCGACCGTTCCTCGCTCTTACTCAAAGTGAGCGACAACGGCCGGGGCTTCGACGTGTCGGAGCCAAGGGAAGGAGAGGGCCTCGTGAGCATGCGGCGCCGCGCCGTCGGGCTTGGCGGGGAGTTAGGTGTGCGATCGCTCGCCGGTGAAGGGACGGAGATCATGTTGAAAATCCCGAGGCGAACCCGATGATGAAGGGAGCGTCCGAGTCGACCGGTCTGTATCAATGAAACGCGAACGCGACTCGGTGACCCCTCGCCTAACCTGCGTGAACACACAGGTGACTAGTCTTTGATTCTGATATACACTGCCGATGCTCTGACTGCGATGACCAGGATCAAGCTCTCGACTAGTAAGGACCGCTTCGTGTCGCAAGACCTAAGTCCAATCAAGGTTATCATCATTGAAGACCAGCGTGATGTGCGCGAGGGCCTCGCCGCATTGATAAACGGCTCTCACGGCTTTCGCTGTGTGGCTGCATTTCGGACGATGGAGGATGCGCTGCGATCGATCGGAGAACAGATACCGGATGTGGTGCTTACTGACATCGGACTGCCTGGCATGAG
>DATLWF010000567.1:0-17498 GCA_035576605.1 Blastocatellia bacterium
ATCGCCTCCTTGCGCACCTCCGGGTCTGCCCCGGACCGCGCGATCTCCCCCAGCTTGCTCCTGGCCTGTGCGGTGCCTCGCTGCGAGAGTGCGAACACAACCTTCTTTCGAATCTGCATGTCCGGATCAGAGTCAAAAATCTTGATCAGCTCGCCGTCTATTGAGTCGCCCTGACGCTGGCTCAACCAGAAGATTGCTTCCTCGCGGATCTTGTGTGACGTTGCGGCGCGCGCCAGTTCGCTCAGAAGCGCGCCGGCTCGCGGACTCCCGTGCTGAGATATAGCGAACACTGCCGCTTTGTTCACCTCGTTATCTGTAGCGGTCGTCGCCAGATCTTTCAGCAAGTCGAGGACGCTTTCGTCGTCTGTCTGTCCGATCCAGAAGATCGCGGTCTTGCGGAGTTTAGTGTCTGCCTCGTTGCGAATGATTTCCCTTAGCAGATCTGAGCCGGCTTTGCTGTGATTCTGCCCAAGAAGGCTGATGGCCGCCTCCTTCACGCGCATGCTCGCTTTGGAGTCGCGTTTCAGAAGGTCAGCGGCAATGGCCGCCCCCCGCTCCGGGTTTCCCTGAAACAGACTTTGCAGTGCGACAATCTTCGTTTCGTCGTCGTAGTTTTCGAGATTGACGACGGCCTGCCGGTTGGGGAGCGCTGAAGCGAGCTCGATTCGCATCGTGCTTGCGTCGTCTTTCCATTTCGATCTCGGGTATTCGCTGATCAGCCGCTCCAACGTGCGGTCTGCCTCTTGATACTTCTCTTGCTTCTTCAGCGCGAACGCAAGCCAGTAGAGCGCGGCGTCGGTATCTTTGCCCTTCGAATACCTGGCGATATACTCGCGGAACTTCGTAGCCGCCTTATCCCACGCTTCATCGCCGATGAGGTCCCGGCCCTCCCGGAAGATCCTGATTTCCGCATCGGAACCGCCGGATGTTTGAACGAGTCTGTTGAGTTTCTCCAGCTCCTGCGCGTAGCGGGCGGCACTGCTTGTACGGGGCAGTACGAGTAGACCGCTGACGCTCAGCGCGACGAAAAGAAGCGGGAGTAAGTGATTTAGAACCTTAGTATTGCGAAACATTTTCTCTCCTGAATATATAGGACCTATAGGACCTATGACTTTTTCTCAAAAAACCTGGCTCAAAGTTGGCGCCGAATAGATCTGCAGCGCGGAGACAATCTCTTTCTTCTGCATTCGCTCTTTGATCGAGCGCACGTCCGCGTTAGACGGTCTGTCGGGCAGATTTGCGATGTCGAGCAAGAACGGCTCGAGGCTGCCGAGCAAGTCTTCGGCCGGCATGTTGCCCTTCGCTTCAGCGTCGCGCCGCAGAAGAATGTTTTTGTAAACCAGACCCCTCGATTGCTGCTTCTCGTAGGAAAGATCAGGATCGGGTTGCGAGCCGGAGTCGCGAGTGTTTCTGAAGGATCGCAACAACAACTGGGCTCGCTCGATGTGACGAGCGGTCTCGATGTCAATAAACGGATTCATCATCGGTTGGCGTTCGGCAACCAAATCTGAATCGCCGTCACGCGAATTATCAGCGAGCGTCTCCGGCGAGGATTTGCGATGAATCTTGCGAGAGGCCTTGGAAGCTAATGCAACCGTGGGCACGTTCTCGGTTTTCTTCGCCGGTGGTGCAGCCGCCCGTTTCTCGTCCCCGTTCTCGGGTCTGTCGATGTTTTGCGACTGTATTGGAGTTGTCACGCTCTTGTTGTGAACTTTGAAAATCCAAAGTCCGGCCAGGACCATCAGAATCGCTGCCGCGACCGCAGCTAACCTGATCCAGCCACCGCGCCGCTCGGATAAGCGCGAACGGAGAGCCGGGCTGAGAGGCTTGTCTTGATACCGGTACTTGCCGAGCACGCGCTCGAGGCGTTCAACTTCCGGATCGGGTTCGCCGGATCGGTCCCACAGATAATCGTCGTTCATAATCGCTCCTCCATTCCCAACTTCTCGCGGAGCAGCTTCATGCCGCGGTGCAGATTCACCCGGACTGAGGCCGGAGTAAGACCAGTGCGATCGGCGATCTCGGGGCCGGTCATACCTTCCACCAGTCTCAAGACCAGTGTCTCGCGATAAGCTTCCGGAAGCCCGCAGATCACTTCGAGGACGTTGGCGGCTTCGTGATCGGCTTCGGAGTTGCCCTGCGTCGCGAGATCGTCGCTCAACTCTTCGGTCACACGTTTACGCCGGTGGAAATCCATCGCACGATTACGGGCGATCATCGCCAGCCACGCCCCGAACGCGGCGTCATCGCGCAGCGTGTTGAGCTTCTTGAGAGCGGCGAGGAAGACGTCTTGAACAAGGTCGTCGACCTCGCCCCACGGCACGCGAGCAAGCAGTACGCCGTGCACCATCGGCGCGTAGAGGCTGTACAGCTTAGCGAACGCCTCTTGCTCACCGTGACGCACAGCCTTCAGTAGTAAGGCTTCTTCTGATATTTCGATCACGCGAGCGCGGGCCGCCGGCTGGGTTTGTCTAGCCACGAGAAGTAGGCCGTTACTCTCAATCTTGTACATCCTTACCTTTGTCCGGTGTCTAAGACGCGAAACGCCGGACGAGTGTTAACAAGCGGTTGAACAACAGACTCAGGTTACGATTGTTCACTCACAAGCTTCAAGCGCGCCAGCGGGTCTTCGGGTTCCGTGGCCGCGCCGCCTGTTAAACCGTTTATAAGAAAGCACTTACACGACAGTAGAAACCGAAGTTCGGCCGAAGGCAACTGGGGTACTTTTCTTTGCTTTTCCAGTAACCCTGATTCTCTCGATCAGACACCTTTGATATAGTGGCGCGCAACTCGGCAACCATGAGGGAATTTGGATTGTGGCTGTCAAATAACCTCCTCTTCTTCTTTGGTTGAGGGACACAACCATTGAAGGGACGCAGAAAACGGGAAGAGATACTCGCCCGAGTATCTCTTCCCGTTATTTTTTCCGCACATCGGCGGATTATCGAGCCCGAGGCGCTTGACTGAATCCTTGCCGCGCCCTGATGTGAATCACTCACCTTCACTTGTTGTGAACGACGAATCTTGAATGACCGCCGGCCCTCGCCTATACTCTCTCTTCAGTAATCGGAGGGGTATCCTAATGGTAAGGAAGCGGTCTTGAAAACCGCCGGGCGAAAGCCCTTGCAGGTTCGAATCCTGTCCCCTCCGCCATTCCTTCAAACCATCAACAGAAGACCAACAAACTGTAACTTGAAGCATAAATTGGCCCGATCCTGGAAGCATATAATTGCTGTCGTATCTGTTCAGCTTAATCCCACGCTTCTGAGCCAAACCGACAGAGAGTGAACAGGACCGAACCTTGTGACAACAAAATCACGGCGTCGACATAATTCTAATACTCGTGCAAAGTCCTAACAATGGCGCTGCCTGAAATGGCGCTGCCTGAAATACCCTATCCAGGCGACTGCCGCCCAAACCCAGAAGACCGCGAACCATACCACTGGCTCGCCGGCGAAGACAGAGTGCAGGACGAAGGGAATGGGGATCAGTGTAAAAGAGATCGCAACCGCCAAGGAGACTGTGCGCCGTCGCAGGCGCGCGAAATAGAGAAACCAGAAAACCACCGCCAAGCTCCAGTGAAACGCCGCGTTCCAAAAAGCGTCGCGAACCGTCAGCGAGACGAGATGGCCATGGGTGAAGGTGAAATAGTTTGACAGCGGGAAGAGCGTTAAGAACAGGCTCCCGGCGAACAACCACTGACGCCGCAGCAATCCCCAACGGACGCTCTCCAGGTCGCGTTTCTCCTTTTCTGGGTCGGCCCCGATGGGTGTGGCAGCCCTCAAAGTTTCGAGCGGCGTCGCCGCGCTGCGCGCGATGCGTTCGAAGTCGGGATCCTGACGAAAGTAATCCTCGACCAGCACCTTGGTATCCCCGCTGGCCTCACCCGAAAAATAAATCGGCAACAAATCCGTGACCACTTCCCGTGTGACGTTCATGGTTTTTCTCCTGCGGTAGGAACGATTTCCCGCCATGCCTGCCTGGTTTGCATCAGCTTCAATCTCGCGCGATGAACCTTCACTTTTGCGCTGACCACCGGGATTCCCAGCGTCTCCGCGATTTCCTCGTATGGCACTTCGTCGAGCGCGCGCATCAGCAGCACCGTGCGGTCCATCTCTGGCAATTGCTGCAACGCCGCAAGCACCGCCCGCACTTCCGCGCTCTGCTCCATTTGCGTCTGCGCGCTGATCCGCGTATCGGGCATATTCTCGTCGAGTTGCGTGTGGCGCGCGGCCCGCCGCTGCAAATCGGTGTACGCGTTTCGCGCAATGGTGAAAAGATAGCTTTTCACCGTCGGCTGGCGAATGCGGCCAGCCGCCATCCACGCGCGCAAAAACGTGTCCGAGGTGATCTCATCCGCCATCACCACATCGCCGCACAAATACAGCGCAAATCGGCGGACATCGCCGGCATAGCGTTCGTAGAGGTTCTCGATGTCCGTCATCTTGATTGCTACACAGGTTACGGGCGAGCACTCGAAAGGTTACATCCAGGGAATCAGAATTGTTCGCTTTGTACAACTCTTGCAATAGAGTTCGTCCGACATCAGGAGTATCTGCATGAACAGTCGATTTCCAAGAGGTCGGACTTAAAAAGGAACATCGTAGCTGCTGTACGAGCGCTTCAGGCGAACGGCGTGTACCCTTCCACGAGGCGTGTCGCAGGCTATTTGGAAGTTCAGGGTGCAAATCGGAACTTAATCAGCGAGGTTCTCCGAGAAGTGCGACGAGAGTCCCGTTTGTAATAGGTGCCGTTTGCAGCATAATCGGTGAATTTGAGCTTCAAGTTATAATCCGGCCCTCTGATCGAGCAATTCTGGCAACATTCGAAAGCTTGCTGAACGAATTTAGTTAGTCATGAGAAGCATATCCTGGCATCAAGATTTGGAGGCATAATATGGCCACAATGGCCAATTTATGGTTCAAGTCACACAAACTTTCACATTGAGAATGACCGAGTAATTCAGATCGGCGGCGTTTCTAATATACCCCATCGAACTTCTTAACAGAGTTCTGCCCCCGGCTTCCCCCGCCAATATTCAGAGTTACAGTTCGGCGCCTGGAAATCGTTCGGTGATTAATCAAACTTCCGTGTGATGTTTTCTCATGTCTCGTCACCTTTGTTTGAAAGGAGAAAACTATGAGACTTTGGTATTCGCAGTTACTCTGTAGCCTACGCAATGTGGTGCGCCTTGGCGCCCTGGCGTTGGTGTTCATGCTCACGCCGGCCATCATCAAAGCGGATGATGTCCAACAGTTCAAAGTGCAACGCCTGGATTTCTCGGTGTCGCTGTCGGACGGCAATACTTACACGATTGCAGGGTTTCTCTACTATAACGGATCCTATCGCAATCGTCCGCTTCAGGTGCTGGTTCACGGAGGCACATACAATCACAAGTACTGGGACATTCCCGCTATTAATGGCAACAGTTACTCATACGCCCGCTTTATGGCCGAGAACGGGTACGCGCTGCTCGCCATCGACCAGCTCGGCACCGGCGAGAGCAGCAAGCCTGACGGCGATTTTGTGACTCTCAACGAAACGGCCAGCAGTCTTCATCAGGTGTTGGTGCAAATGCGCGGAGTTAACAACCCGCTTGGTTATGCATTCCGGCAGATCGTCCTGGTGGGTCACTCATTCGGCAGCATCAACTCAATCCTGGTTCAAGGTGTATATCATGACGCAGACGCCCTGGTGGTAACTGCGCTCGGTCACGTTCCTCACCAACTTCCGATACCGAGCGAGTTGATTTCCGCGTTGGCGCAATTTCCGTATTTCCCTTTGCCTGCGTGGGCGCGTAGTGCGCTCTTCTTTTTCGGGGATGCGGCCGACCCGAATGTTATCGACTACGATAACCTAAACCTCGCCGACCTGCTCACGAGGGGCCAGTTGTTCACTACCTTTGCCGCGGTGTTCAATCCGGCGGCAGACCATGTGGGTTCGGTGACCGGACCGGTGCTCGTGCAATTGGGCGAACACGACGCACTGTGGCCCTCGTTGTACGCGGGCGCTGAAGCTGCGTACTGGACAAACGCGTCGAGCGTTACGGTCCAGAGCCTGCCCGCGGTCGGGCATGCGTTCAACGCTCACCTGGACAATAAGACCGGCTGGCGGTCAATAGATCGGTGGATCACCTCGACCCTGGCTGCGAGCGGTACGGGCAACTGAAATTGGTATCCGGCTAAACCGAAAAAGGTTGTTCTCCCACACTAAATTATGCCGGAGGACATCATCAAACAAGCCAGTCCTGAGGTGTATCACACCTGGCAACTGGGAACTCATTAGGGCGATGCGCTTGGGAGCGACAGCCAGTCTGTCGCTCCCAAAACTTCAGCCGCCCATCGGATCGGTAGGTTCACTCACATCAGAATATCCTCAAGCAAAAAAGGAAACGTAGATCGTCTCCCTTGACATCGCATTCGGGTTAGCTAACGCTCCTAACCATGACTCAAATAAGTAGCGAGAGCCAAATCAATCGATTGCGCGCCTGTTTTATCACCCTCATCTTAGCGCTATCACCTGCGTGCTTACTTGCGAGGAGTTCCGCCGGGCAAGCGACAAGGCAAGACTATCTGGTCTATGTAGTTTGCGAGTCGGCTGATAAGATCGCGTTGATTCGGTTCGGCCAGCATGGCGCGCAAGTCGATAAGCTCATTGACACCGGCTCCATGCCCAGTGATATCGACGGTCCCCACGGCATAGTCGTCTCGCCAAACAGAGAGTTCTATTACGTGTCACTCGGTCACGGCCGCCCGTATGGTTCAGTTTGGAAATACTCGACAAGAGACAACAGCGTTCTTGGCAAGGTAACCCTCGGGTTCTTTCCGGCTACTATGGATATTTCCACTGACGGTGGGCTTCTTTACGTCGTCAATTTCAACCTTCACGGTGATATGGTTCCGTCCTCGGTTTCCATCGTCGCCACCGAACAGATGATTGAAGTGGCCCGTGTTCCGACGTGCACCATGCCTCACGGCTCGCGCATCAACCCGCAGGGCACGAAGCAATACTCAGCCTGCATGATGGACGACTTGTTGGTTGAGATCGATACCAATAGCCTCCAGGTGTCTCGCCATTTCGTCGTGACCAAAGGGAAAGAGAGTGGGATGAATGGCTCGCCCGCATCGCACGCGATGAGCGAGCACTCTTCGCACGACGTTGGTGGCCACGGAATGGAACCACCCAAACCCGGCGACACTTCTTGCTCGCCGACGTGGGCTCAGCCGTCAGCCGATGGAAAGTTTGTCTTCGTTGCCTGCAACAAGTCAGACGAGATCGTAGAAATCGACGCCGCGAGCTGGAAAGTTGCGAGAAGAATCCCCGCCCGACACGGCGTCTACAATCTCGCGGTTACCCGGGATGGCAGGCTCATCTCAACCAACAAGCGGGACCAGTCCGTGTCGGTCTACGAGCTGAAGTCGGGCCGCGAGCTGGCGCGAATTCCTACAAAACGCCGGGTCATACACGGCGCCGTAGTCTCGCCCGATAACCGATACGCATTCATCTCGGTCGAAGGGGTAGGCTCGGAACCGGGAACGATGGAAGTAATAGATTTGAATTCTCTGAAAACGGTCGCGACGGTGGACCTGCCAGAGCAAGCGGCCGGCATTGATTTCTTCAAGATCGAACCTGCCAGGTAGCGTCTTTGTGGGTCTTGGCGTCTTTGCGCGAAATAGCCACCGGAAGAAAGTTTCGCGCAAAGACGCCAAGATCCGCAAAGACGCGGTACTATCAACCAACTTCCGTTTAGTCTCCTGGCGCAGTCGTAGAACCCTTCTGCCTTGGCTTACCGATCTTAACGATCCACAGGCCCGAGTTTATATCGTTGAAGAAGATCAAGTCGCCGTGCGGCTGCGCACCCCAGGTAAAGGGCAGATTAGGTCTGAACCCCGACGAATCCCCGGTCCACAGCCGCCCGATCTCGCGGCCTTGTCTGTACAGGTCTCCTCTCAGCTCACCCGACACATCCACGACGCGAGCGCCGCCCGAGTAGTAGCCCATACTCAACACATCGTCCTTGACCCAAATGTTATGCGCACCACCTTCGGGTACCGTGTAGTTCGCGACCTCCGTGGGATGATGGATGTCGCTTACGTCCACAACATGAACGATCCCGCGCACCGGAATCCGGTTCTTCGACTGTATATCGAACATGGCCGGAAAGACTTCATCGCCGACAAAGACGTAGTTCTTATAGCGAAAGACTGCATGCGCGCCTGCCAGCCACCCGTCGCCGTACAGCTCGTGGTAATTCATTCGAAACTGGCTGACTAACTGTGGCTTCTCCGGACTGCCGCCTTTGATGCCGCTGCCAACGTCCAGAATCACCAGGCCGTCTCTCCAATAAGCCAGATAGGCCAGCCCGTCTTTGACCTGAACATCGTGAAGATATCGACCGGCCGTCACCTGCTCCCCGGTGGGTTCGGTCACTGTACGCACCAGCGGATTTTCCACTTGCCAGCGCGCGACCTCTTTCGGGTTCTTTACGTCTTGAAAATCGATGACCCGCATCGAGCCGGTTGCGTCATCGGTCAGGTAAACGTAATGACTGTCGATGAACCCGCTGTGCACTCCGCCGGTTACCGTTGCTGTGTATTCTGAAATGACTTTCGGGTGCGCGGGGTCGGATGTATCGAGAAACACGATTCCGTTCTTGCGATTTGATGCGCCCTCACGAGTGAGCACTGCGATCTTGCCATTTGGCGTCGTGCTCACATCGTTGGTGATCCGAGCATCAACCTTAACCGTATCCGTCAGCTTAGGGTGAGCAGGATCCGAAATATCATAAGCCAGCAGCTTGTCGGATACGGTCGATACATAAGCGAAATTCCCGATGATCCATTGTTCCGCCGATTGGAAGTCTTTGATTAACGCATGCCCAACCACTTCCAATTCTCGCTCGACGTTTCGAGGCGTCACGATCACTGAAGCCAGCGCCTGGCGATCGCCGACCGATGCGCTGACGACATACGCGCCTGGTTTTTCAGCCACGAACGCGCCGTCGGGCTCAATCATCGCGCCTTCACCGCCAAGCGCCCAGCGCACTTCACAACTGCTGATTGACTTTCCTGCGGCATCGGTCGCGTTAGTGGAGAAACGAACTACGTCTCCGGTCCGCGCGTTCGTGGACCTGGGCACAACGCTAAGCGAGTTGACCGGGCTTGCGGTCACCTCGACCACCATTTTCGCGCTGGCTCGCTCACAGACCGCGGTGATATTCGCTTTGCCCGGCTTCAAACCGACAACCAGTCCGGCGGCATCAACGGAGCTGATCGATGGATTATCAGAGGACCACGAAATCGCGACATCGGCTCGCGGATTGCCCATCGAGGTGCGAGCGGTTGCGTTTGGTCTCATCGCGCCACCCACCACGACCTGGCTCGTTGCGGGAAGATCTACGGTTGTCACCGGCGCCGGCTTGACTTTGATGCGAATTGTGCCGACTTTACCCGCGACCACGGCGCCAACTTGCGCCTCGCCGGGGTTGAAGAATGAAATCGTTCCCGAGTTGTCAGCGGCGGCCACATCGAACGGGGCAGCGAACCAGACGGCCGGTTTGACGTCGAGTGTCTTGCCTGACTCGTCTTTAGCTACCGCGGTCAATTTCAACTGCTGGCCGACCTCGGCTTCGGTAACATTAGACGTGATCTCGACGGTTTTCACGGGCGCCGCCTCGGACTTGACTGGCCCGCTCTGTTGTCGTGCCACAGCGGCTGTAGCAATCATTGTGATAACACACAGAACTTTTAGCTTCACGCAGACACCTCCGGGGAATTCTTCAAGTTTGGGCATTCTATTCTTTGAACCGAGTCTCCGCAATCATGCGCATTGCCAACAACCTGGCGCTGTAAATTATCAGGCACCAGATCATTCCCGCGAAGATTGCTAAGAAGTAATGCATCGGCAGTATATAGCGAAACTCGGTATGCATCGCGGACTGAAAGATAAGGTAATAGGCCGGCACGGTGAAGATAAAGAGCCACCGTCGCCTGCTGATGAAATAAGTGATTATCCCTCCCAGGATCGCGAACGTCGGCGTCGTCTCTTTCGCTAGCCTTTCCAGTCTTTTGGCTGGCTGGCGAAGCCAGGATAGGGCCGCGCCCGGAGCCAGCGGGGCCTTGCTCGGGACGGTGTCCGACGCATTCACTGGGACTCCTTCTCCAGGGTGCACATCAACAAGCGGGGCCCATTCGGAACACTGCTTCATCGCCCACATTCTGCGAATCATCGCTCCACCAAACCACACCGGGTTGCGTACCATGACGTCGAGGCTTTTCTTGATTCTGGCGTGATCGCGCTCAGGTCCGTCGGGTGTTGCCCACCACGCGTAGTGCCGGTTGTCGTAAATCACTGCTTCTTGCAACCCCAGTTCCTCGTCGCTCTGCGGCGCTCCGAACTGACCGCCGCTCGACTCGCCGATGCCTTGCCAGAGCACGGTTCCAAGCCCTATCCAGACGGGCACAAAGCGGCCGAACATGATGTAGTTCCGAATTGTTATCGGCGAGACTACGAGAAAGGTTACGGTTACCATTGCCACGGCCCTGGGTAGAATCGATCGCCACCTCTTATAGCACAAGACGAGGATCGCGATGGAGAATGGCCCGAGCAGTAGAGCGTTTGGCCGCAGCCATACTGAAAGACCGAGTGCCAATCCAGCGGCCAAGAACGGCATGTAAGAGCTATTACGCTTAACCCACGTCAGAACCAGGAAGTAAGTGGCGAGTAGGATAGGCAACGGGCACAACGGGTCTGGCAAAATGAAGTTCGAAAAGAACGCTATCCCGTGATAGAAAGCCGCTAACAGGCCCGCAGCTATTCCAAGGCGCCAGCTAATCAACTCACCCGCTATCAGAAACACCAGTACCGGACACAGCGAACACAGCAGCCCTTGGACCAGTTGGGCGCTGAAGAAGTTGCGACCGAATAAGCGATATACCGCGCCGACGAATAGAGAGTATCCTGGGGAAAAAGCCATGAGCGAGGTGTCGATCTTCCTCCGGTCATCGGGGATCAGGAGACCATGGCCCTCGACGATCGAAACCGCCCGCGTGTCATAGTGATCGGTCATTTCCCCTTTGGGTTGATCCGATGTGTACATCAAGCGAGACAGATCGACGGCGTGCAGCGCATTTAGCGAGAACGAGCACAGAAAGATAGCAACAGCGAAGACGACCTTACGTTTTGTTTGCATCTTTGATCGCGTCGCAAGGGCGTCTGAGCACCACCGGCGGAATCTAAACAAGCGTGCGGGCCTCGGGTTGAGAAAACGCGTTGGCAATCCACGATAAGTCATTCGCCTCCGGCCCAGCGACTTAGAAAATGTTCAAGCAAGGTTTCACACGGATCGGGCAGATCATTCTAAAGCAACAAGCCGACCTCTATGTTTATTCTTTGAGGGTTTCTTTGGCAACCGCGCTGAGTCAAATATGCTCTTTCGCAACCGAATTCGAGATGTCTTCGATCAAGATATGCTTCCCAGATTCGGTCAAGTTATCGTTCGGGCTGCAGCGCGGATTGTTTCGCGGCCTTTCCTTCGATATCGAGCACCTCTACTGGCCCGATTGTTCTGAGATCCTTCGCGAGTTTCGATGCGTCGCCGACAACCACTATTGCGGGATGGTCGCTCAGGATGTATTTCCGCGCCGCCTTCTGAACCTGCTCGGCGGTAACCGCTTCGATGTGAGAGCGATATCCCTCAAGATAGTCGCGCCCGAGGTCGAACATGTAGCTCTGCATTATCCTCTCGGCAACGCCTCCCTGTGTCGAGAGCGAGAGCGAGAATAGTCCGTTCAGATAGTTCTTTGCGCCTTGCAGTTCGCGCGGTCCCACCTTTACCGCGCCCAGGCGATGGAACTCCGCAAGCATCTCTCTTATGGCGCGAGCTGTAACCTCGGTGCGAGTCTCGGCACCGCCAAAGAAGCTTCCCGCCTCTCGAAGCGCGCCAACCGAACTATATACATCGTAAGCGTAGCCCTTTCGTTCGCGGATGTTCAGAAAGAGTCGTGAGCCGGTGCCCGCTCCCAGAATTGAGTTCGCGACGAGAAGCGGAAAGTAGGAGGCTGATGACCGTTTGACCGCCAGCGTACCGATCCGAAAATCGGCTTGTTCAGAGCCCGGTCTGTTAACAAGGTACACGCGACTTTCCGTCGCCTGGGGAAAGCGGTTGGGTCCTATGAATGTTGATACCTTCTTCTGCGTCTCCCACCTGCCGAGCTCCTCGCGCGCTTTCGCTTCCATCCTGGGTGCGTCGAAGTCGCCAACTATGATCGCTACCGAGCCGCCAGGCCCGAAGTTAGACGTGTAAAACTGCGCGATCCTCTCTCGATCAAGCGCATCAATCGACGCGGGCGTCGGAGCGGATATTCCGTAGGGGTGTGAGCCGAAGACGATTCGATCGAATTGCTCGCCGGCCAGAAACGCGGGGTCTTGCCGCTGGACTGCAAGGTTCTGAATTCGATTCCGCTTGTATAGCGCCACCTCGCTTTCGGGAAAAGCCGGACGCAGCAGCACGTCCCCAAGCAAATCCATCATTCTCTCGGCGTTCTCGGCCACGACCGACAGTAACACTTCAGCGTAGTCGTCGTTCGCTGATGATGAGAGCCGTCCACCAAGTGTCTCCACTTCACGAGCCACCTGTTCGCTGGTTCTGGAACCCGCGCCTTCGGTGATCAGTTCAGCCGCCGCCTCCGCAAGCGCCATCTGACTCGTCAACTCGGCGATGCCTCCTGAGGGCGCAATCGCCGGCGGCATGCCTACGAGAATCGTGACGATCGGTGATCTGTGGTCTTCAACGAAGAGAACTGTCAGGCCGTTCTCGTACCTGGTTTCGCGGACCGCCGGCAGTGTGAAGGGTCTTGGCGCATCAGATTTCGGAGGGTGTTTGCGCCAGGCGTCGTGTTGCTTCGAGCGGCGCGCTCTCTGCGGGCTTCCGACGACCGCTGAAGTGCCGAAGGACTCAATCAGCAACACGAGCGATAGAAGCGCAAAAAAGCTGGTTCGGGCTCGCGTCATCTGCTGTTCCTGATTTGGGCGGACATTGGTCACGGCGTTTTGCTGTGCGGCGCTCCCGAAGTTTGGCCACTCACTGCGCGGATAGTGAGCACCGCGTTGTTTGCCGGCACTAAGTACCTCCGAGCCGCATCGCGTACTTGCTCAGCGGTGACTGCAAGAAAGCGGTCTATTTCAGCGTTGATGAGCGACGGATCTCCATCAAACATCGTGAACTCAGCAAGAGCAAGCGCTCGGCCAAGCGCTGTCTGGAGGCTTGAGTGCTCGCCCTCCGAGCCGCCCAGGAAGCGATCCAGTCTATACTGATTCTTTACTTTGATCAGTTCGTCAACGGTCACTCCCTCAGCCTTGATCCGCTCGATCTCAGCCTCGACGATCGCCCGCACGTCTTCACTTCTTATATCCGGTTTGTGGATTGTAAAAACCGCGACCTGTCCCGGTCCGCGGCGCACTTCCAGGGTTCCCTGCACTTCCAGAGAGACCGCCTGCTCCTTGACAAGCTTCTGATAGAGCCGCGCGCTTTGGCCGTCGCACAAGATGGACTTGAGCATCGCAAGCGCGTAGAAGTCCGGCGAACGGCGAGCGGGGACCTTCCAGGCCAGCGAGACGGCTGGCATCTGAGCGTGAGTATCATCTATTGCGGCTGTGCGCGCGGCCACTTCGAACGGCTCCGAGACGTCGATCGGCGGCGGCGGCTTGTGACGGGGAATCGAGTCAAAATATTTGCGAACTAAAGCTTCAGCCTCGCCGGTGTTTATGTCGCCGGCGATCACAAGCACCGCATTGTTGGGAGCGTAATAAGTCGCGAAGAAGCTGCTAACGTCGGTTACGGTCGCGGCGTCGAGATCTCTCATCGAGCCTATCGTCGAATGAGCGTTGGCCCAGTTACTAAAAACCATCTCGTCCATCTTCAAGAGGGCCGGCCAGTATGCCTGGTTGTCATAACTCAGGCGCTTCTCTTCTTTGACGGCGTCCTTCTGGTTCTTGAGATTTGCTTGGGTGATCTTCAAAGAACGCATGCGATCGCTCTCGAGCCATAACGCAAGCGCGAGTTGATTCGACGGCAGGAACTCGTAAAAGTTGGTGAAGTCAGGATGCGTAGCCGCGTTCAACACGCCGCCGTTGCTTTCAATATATTTGAAGTGCGCTGCTTTTGGGACGTTCTCGGAGCCTTGAAACATCATGTGCTCAAAAAGATGAGCGAACCCCGTTCGGCCCTTCACCTCGTTGCGCGAGCCGACGTCGTAATAGACGGCAACCGCGACAACCGGCGCCGAGTGATCTTCGGAGAGAACGACGCGCAGGCCGTTCTCGAGTGAAAACTGCGAGAACGGGACCTTGAAGGTTTGCGCTCTCGTCGCGGGCGGAACCGCGGCGACAATGACAGCGATCAATGAAACGGTGCTCAGCAGTCTCTTCACGGAGTATCGACAGTCTACGCGCCGAGGTTTGCGTTTTCAAATGTTGCTGTCTTCGTGTGGAGGACTCGTGGGTGCAATCAAAACGGGCGTGCTGGGAAAGTCCACAACGCCGCGTCTGAGTCTTGCAGGTCTTGGCGGGTCTTTGCGGCTTTGCGCGAAACCGGTACTGCGGATGGCTATTTCGCGCGGAGACGCAAAAGACCCGCCAAGACGCTAAGCAGTCTTCGAGACTCTATACGCCCCTTCAAGCCTTTAGCTTCTTCTTGGCTTCCGGATATGCGAGCGCCCGTTCCAGCGTGAGCTGGTTGAACTCGGTGATCTCTTTGTACATCTTCTGGGCACTGACGCCATCGCCGCTCTTCTCATAAGCGCGAGCGAGCAGAAGCTTGTGGAACGGATCGGTAAGGTCAGTCTGCTTCAGCTCGTCGACGGCTTTGGCATAATCGCCTGCCTCGAGCTTCAAGTAACCGGCCAGATAATGATACGAGGGCCAGAACTGCTCGCCATCCTTGCCGCCGTCTTCGATCATCTTCTTTATCAGGTCGGCCTCTTTCCAGGCCTCCTCACGCTTGCCCATCTTCGCAAGCGTTCGAGCCGTGCCGTGATGAAGCCTCCCCAGCCAGATCTTCTTCTGCATCTCGTCAAGGTTGCTGCCTGGTATCGTGGCATATCCTTTCTCGTAAGCCTTCATCGCATCCTCGGCCTTGCCGTACTCGAGGTGCAATCGCGCGATTGAATTCCAGATGAACACCGCCGGGAAGTTCTGCTGCTGCGTTGAGGTCTGGTAGTCGGCTGCGTAAGCCTCGAGCGTCTTGACCGCCGCCTTGATGTCGCCTTGATAGATGTACGCGAACGCGAGTCCGTAGTTGGGGCCGAACGGCGCGCTGCCTTTCACCTGTTTGGCCAGTGAGGTGTTGAAAAGCTCACGAGCCTTCGCATAGTTGCCCCTCAACAATTCAGTGTTGCCCAGAAATGTGTAGACCCGGGGAGTGCTGGCATCGAGCTGGAGTGCTTTCTCAAAGGAGGCCTTTGCTTCGTCGAGTTTGCCTAGATTGGTGTACACCTGACCGAGCAGCATCTGAACCATCCGGTCATCGGGGTACTGTTTCGCCAGGTCGAGAAACATCGTGAGGGCTTCGGCCGGCTTCTGGGCTCGAGTGAGCAGGACGGCCTCGATGTATCGCCGCTCTCCATCCGACGCGGTCTTCGCAAGTTCAGCGGCTTTGTCGCTGTACTTCTTCACGTCCTCCGGCGTTGCGGCCGTCGTGCCCAGAAGATAGTAACCAAACGCAAAGTTGGGATCAGCATCGACCGATTTCTTCGCAAGAGCATTCAGGTCGGGACCGAATTGAAACGTTTCGATCCGGTTGACGATCTGTGCAACGTAGTCTTTCGCTTCTTTGGAGTCAGTTGAGAACTCGATCTTCCGTTTGCTGTTGGTCTCCTTGAAACCGAAAGCGCTGGAAGCGGCGAGCGTGATAAGGATCAAAACGGCAAAGACGCCGCGCGAGTAGTTGGGTTTCATCCTTTACTCCTTTTAGAGGAACGGTTGTTGAGGCACACTTCAAATCCGACATCGAGGCCGGTTTGTTGATATTGAACGGATAGACTTTGATTAAACGACAGGAAAAGCGACGAAGTTTCCAGCGAAATCCGATTTGATTTGGTTTGAAGGTCTGTTTTCGCTGGATGTCGGACGCGCCGACGCGATTCAAGAATTTGAATCAGCCAGAGTGGCGGGAAACAAACAAGAAAGAGGCCCCGAGCTCAGACGCTCACGAGATTACGCCGAGCCGCCGGCCCACCTTATCAAACGCTCCCAGCGTCCGGTCGAGATCCTCGCGCGTGTGGGCCGCCGATATCTGGGCGCGCAAACGGGCCTCGCCCTTCGGCACGACCGGATACCAGAGCCCTTTGATGTAGACACCTTCTTTTAACAGCTCCTGGCTCATGTCCTGAGCGATTGCTGCTTCACCGAGCATCACCGGGACTATCGGGTGGCGTCCCTCGATGATCTTGAAGCCGAGTTCGACGATGCGACGGCGGAAATAGGCGGTGTTTTCGCGAAGCTGGTTAACGATCGACGGATCTTCCTCGATGATCGTTATCGCTTCGATCGAGGCGACGACGACCGAGGGCGGCATCGTATTCGAGAAGGTATAAGGCCGCGACTTCTGACGGAGAAACTCGATCAACGGCGCGCGGCCCGCGATGAAGCCTCCCGAGGCGCCGCCCAGCGCTTTGCCGAATGTCCCCGTTACTACGTCCACCTGTCCGAACACGCCGAGCTCTTCAATTGTGCCCCGGCCGGTCTTACCCAAAGCTCCTGTTGCGTGCGATTCGTCGACAAACAGCAGCGCATTGTGTTCGGTCGCCAGACTGCGAAGCCCCGCCAGCGGCGCGAGCAATCCTTCCATCGAGAACACGCCGTCGGTAGCAATGATCTTGATGCGATAGTTTTTATCGCGGTCTTCTTCGAGCATCTCGCGCAGATGATTCACGTCTCCGTTGCGATACAGCCGCGAGACAGTCTGCTTGGCCACCGCGCGACAAAGACGAACGCCGTCGATGATGCTCGCGTGATTGAGCTGGTCGCTGTAGATCACGTCCTGATAGCCGGTCTGACCGAAATCGTTCGCCAGCAGCGCGGTGAAGAAAGCTTCATTCGCCGCGAAGCATGAGGAGTGAAGAATCGCCGCTTCACAGCCTACGAACTTTGCGATTCGCTGTTCGAGCTCGACGTGAATCGGCTCCGTCCCACACAGGAACCTGACCGACGCCATCCCGTAGCCCCACTCATCGAGCCCGCGATGCGCGGCAGCTTTGATGCGCGGGTGATTGGAGAGCCCGAGATAATTGTTCGACGCGAGCATCACTACCTCGCGGCCGCCGACCATCACGTCGCCCCCCTGTTCGCTTTCGAGTGGGACCTCGTACTTGAAGGTCTTTGCTTCTTTGATGTTCTGAAGCTCGCGATTCAGCGTGGAGTAGAGTTCACTCGGATTCATTCAGTTACGCCCTTCACTTTCGATCAGCCTAGTTGATAGAACAGGAGCCCGGTCCGCGCGG
>DATLWF010000568.1:0-5362 GCA_035576605.1 Blastocatellia bacterium
CGGGCCGGCCTGCGGAGATTATTCTGGTGGAATTGAAATAGGTGAGGACAATCGCGACAACAAACGAAGCAGTCAGCCGAAAATGAAATCCTATTGAGCGGCTTGCCCCTGCTCTTCCGGAAACTAAACCTCCGGCGACAGCGGGGGCAAGCCACCCTTCCTGACCTCTATTCTTCTTCCATACTTTACTACGGCGCAGCTTCCAGACTACGGCGCAGCTTCCAGCCTCTTCAGCGTCTCGATAGCATTCGCGTTCTTGGGGTTCAACTCCAGCGACTTTTTGTAGTTTTGAATCGCAAGATGCTTGTCGCCGTTCACCATGTAGGCTTCGCCGAGACTGTCGTAGGCATTGAAGCCCTGGGGAAACATCTCAACGTTGACCTTGAAAATCTCAATCGCATCCCTGGCACGGTTCATCTGCAGGAGCTGGTAGCCGAGGCGATTCAGTTGCGGCTCGCTAAAGTCATAGGCGTCCTGCTTAGTTGCCTTCAGCTCACGATACTGCTTGATCGCCGCTTGCACATCTTTCTCGATAACAGTGTTGAAGAGCGTATCGGCGATGTCGCGCATGGGTGTCTTGTAGGGCTTGCCGAAAAGGATGGCGGCGATCTTTTCGGTCATCTCGTCGAGTTTGGCGCCGCCGGTGTTGTTGAGGAGCACGATCAGGTTTTTGCTCTCGGGCAAACGCGTGATGAGCGTGTTGAAGCCGTTGATGCCGCCGCCGTGCTGAATTATCGCGACCGGGTCGGCCTGGGCGACGATCGGGGCCTTCCGCACAACCCAGCCGTAGGCGTAGTCACTCAGGCCCGGCTTGAACATCAATTCCTTGAGCTGCGGCGAGAGCAGCTTGTCGGTATACAACGCCTGATCCCAAAGGTAGAGATCCTCGACCGAGGAGTAGAGCGATCCTGCGGCATAAGGCAGAGACATGTCTAGGTAAGGGGCGTTGATGTATCCGCCGGGCCGCTTCTCGTAACCCGCCGCGCGCCGGGCGAGGATCGTTTCGTGGTGATCGTAACCTGTGTTCTTCATGCCCACGGGGTCGAAGATTCGCTCCTTTAGCACTTTCTCATAGGGCTTGCCAGCCACGCGTTCGACAATGGCGCCGAGCAGAAAATAGCCTGAGTTGTTGTAGTTAAATTTCGTGCCGGGCTCAAACTCGAGGTCTCCGCTGGCGAACTTCTTTACGAAGTCGGAGACGCTGTAGGGGTTGCGGCTTACCTCCTGGAAAAAGTTGGGCAGGCCGGTGTAGCTGGGGATGCCGGAGGTGTGGTTCAGAAGCTGATGGATGGTAATTCGATCGCCGGTCTCCTTGCGATAGTCGGGCAGATAATCGGTGAGCTTGCCTTCCAGCTTGATCTTGCCCTCCTGGACGAGTTGCAGAACCAGCATTGAAGTGAACTGCTTTGTGATCGAGCCCAGACGGAACCGGGTGTCGGTCTCTACCGGGATGTTCCACTCCATGTTAGCCATCCCATATCCCTTCTTGAAGATGACCTTGCCGTTCTCAGCCACCAACACCGCACCGTTAAACTGCTGGTAGCTGTTGTAGACCTTCATCAACTCATCGATCTTTGCGGCCTTGTCTTGTGCACGCCCAGGCGCAGGTGTGGCGAGCAGCCACGCAATCGCAATCAATAAAGACAGGATTCGAGGGCCGGGGAAACGCGTTCTCATGGTAGTTCTCTCCTTCAGGATTTCTGTTCCGGGTGTCAGCTGCTGTGCGCCTGACGGTTACATTCTCTCTCTCAACTTCGTCCCAGACAAACCGATCCGAACCACGCCGAACCAAGAGGATAGATTAATTCAACGCCTAGATTTTATCCGTGTGAATCCGTCGAAGCAGCGTTATCCGTGGCCTATGCCTTCCGAGCCCAATAGACCGCGGATAACGCTGATTTGACGGATTCACACGGATTACTAACAAAGGCGTCACGTTCCGCTACGGCGCTGACGGTGGAGGAACGCGACGTTTGGTCGCCTGCTCAAACGCATACGCAAGCTCGATCAGGCGAGGCTCGCTGCAAGCTAACCCCGTGAAACCCACTCCGAAAGGCGAAGGCTTTGCCGCGAAGCCATCGGGAAACGGCGGGGCCGGCGGGGTCGGAGCGTTAGGGACCAGGCCGAACGGCACGATTACTGTCGGGTATCCAGGCTTCGCCGCGATGGCCGCACTGCTCGGGCCCGGAAATAACAAAGCGTCGAGCTGATACTTCATCATTACCGCATCAATCCCGTTCGCCGCTGAGAGCCGCAGATCTTTTTCCCGATCCGCCAGGTAGCGTGCGCGATCCGCCTGAACGTTCATCTCGTCCGAGATGTCCAGCAGCGCCTGTCCGTACTTGATTGACCCCGCTCGTTGGTGCGCCACGTTCCATTGGCGCAGTTCGGTGAGCGTCTTTACCGGAGCTGCCGGACCGAGCGATTCCAACCACTTGTTGAAGTCGCGCTTCATTCCGTATTTGAAAACGATCGAACACGCGGCGTCCTTGCCCCTGGAATTGTCTAAGCCGGAACAGGTGGGCCAGAGCAGAAAGTTTTCTTGCGGATCACTGGACACGATGCTTGGAATCTCAACCGGATCGACGATGATTGCCCCTTGTTGCTTGAGGATTGTAATAGCTTCCTCCATGACCTTTGTCTGTGCCGGGTCGAGCCCTCCGCGTGGCTCCTTTGCGCCCGGAGGTGTGATCTTCTCGTAAAAGAATGCTCGAGGTATGCCGATGCGCGCGCCCTTCAATCCCCCGGCATTGAGAAACCGCGTGTAATCGCCGCCAGGAATTCTCGTGCACTTCGTGGTCGCGGAATCGTTGGGGTCCGCGGCCGCGCCTTCGAGGACGCCGAGCATAATCGCGGCATCCGTAACGGTCTTCGTCATTGGTCCAGGCGTGTCCTGGTCCGCGGTGATGGGAATCACGCCGTAGCGGCTGACACGACCGAGGGTCGGCTTGATGCCGACCAGCATGTTCTGATTGGACGGGCTCAGTATGGATCCGGATGTTTCCGTGCCCACGTTCGCCGCCCAGAAATTCGCCGCGGTTCCGACGCCCGAGCTCGACCCTCCAGTGAAGAGCGCCGGCCGTCCATCGAATGTCGCCTCGCGCGGATCGCGTCGCGGATCATATGGGTTGAACCCGTGGCCGGCCAGCCCGTTGTAGTTCGCCGGCATGCCGGTCGCCACCCAATTGGCGAGCTCAGTCATGTTGGTCTTGGCGATGATGATGGCGCCGGCATCACGGAGGTTTTTTGTAAGCGTTGCCTCGTAGGGCGGAACAAGGCCGTCAAAAGCGAGCGCGCCTCCGGTAGTCGGCATGTCGGTCGTATGGATGTTGTCCTTGAGCGCGATAGGGATGCCGTGAAGCGGGCCGCGAATCTTGCCCGCGGTGCGTTCGCGATCCCGCGCTTCCGCTTCCTCGAGCGCGTGAGGATTCACGGCGATGACCGCGTTGAGCTTGTCTTCGTAGGTTGCGATGCGTGTGAGGTACTGCAGGACGATTTCTCGCGAGGTGATGCGGCCCTGCTGCATAGCTGTCTGCATCTCGCGGATGTTTGATTCAACGACGTTGAATGGTTGCTTGCTCGCGGGAGTTGGGCTCTGGGCGGCCAGGAGAAAAGCCAGTGTTGCGAAAACCAGGGAATGTGTCATCGAGGTTCTTCCTTTGGGTGGAATGGGAAGGGAACACTATCACGTTGTTGAGGAGGAGACTACTTGCGGAGCGTTTCTCGCAGTAGATTCGAACTGCAAGGGGAGTTTCGCGCAAAGACGCAAAAATCCGCCAAGTCGCTAAGAACTATCAAGACCCAAGGCGCTTTAGCACAGGTTGTGACTACATCAACTCTTGACGATGTCGGACCAGCGTTTGTCCCTCTCCGCGGACGAAGTCTCTTCGATGCGAGTTGCGATGGTCCACACGTGCCCCGACGGATCGATGATCCGCCCGGTGCGATCGCCCCAGAACTGGTCCTTCACCGGAAGTAGTACCGTCGCGCCGGCGGCCACCGCGCGCTCAATCACTGCGTCCACATCTTCGACATAGACGAAGATAACCACCGGCGAGCTACCGTCGGGCTGTGGAGCACGGCTCGCAAGGGTTGGCCACTCTGCTTCTATGATGAACATCTCGCCGCCGATCGTCAGCAACGCATGAACCACGGTCCCGTCGGGACCCGGGCGTCGCCCAAGCTCCGCGGCGCCAAACGTAGTCTTGCAGAAGTCGATCTCAGTCGAAACGTCACGGCACACCAACATCGGTATCACAACTGAGGAGCTGTCGGGTATCGGTTTCACGTCGCTCATAATTGGCTACCTCCGTTCCCTAACCTCCGTGTCGGTACGTCCGTTTCGCGCAAAGACGCAAAGATCCGACAAGACGCAAAGGTGAAGGGCGAACCAGAAACTACAAACCAGAAACCAGAAACGTTATTCCACGACGAGAAACTGAATCCTCGATCCATCCGCTCCACCCACAAACACCCGCTGCGTTGCCTTCACGAAGTCGGAGGCCTGCGCCTTCCGGATGTCCATAAACTTCTGCGGATTGCGGTCGGTCAACGGAAACAAGGAGCTTTGCACCTGGATCATGATTCGATGTCCGGCGCGAAACGTATGCGCGACATCCGGCAACATGAACGCAATGCGATCCGGTTTGCCCGGCTCAAAGGGCACCGGCCGCTCGAAGCTCTTGCGATACTTGCCACGGAACGGCTCGCCGCGTATCAACTGCTGGTAGCCGCCCATCTGTGAAATCACAGGCGCGGGCGGCGCACCCGGCGCCGCAGCCGGCGGAGGATTGTTGAAGTCGGGATAGTCGCCCGGATACACGTCGATCAGCTTGACATCGAAGTCCGAGTCCGTCCCGGTTGTCGAAACCTTCAGGTCAATCGCGATCGGACCAAACACTGTGACGTCGTGATCCAATGGCTCGGTGCGGTACACCAGCACATCGGGTCGAGTCGCAGCAAAGCGCTGGTCCTCGGTCATGTAGTCATTGCGCACCGCCAGCGAAACTACGCCCACATAAGGCACGGGCCGGTTCGGGTCTGATAGATACTCGTCAAAAACCTGCTCGGTCGGCGCCTGCCACGCCAACTTGCCTTTGACGTCGAGATAGATGGTCTTGGGCGGCGTTTGTTGTGGCGGCCACGCGTCGAACTTGCGCCACTGATTCATGCCGGTCTCGAAGAGCCAGGCCTTAGGGAACTTGACGTCCCCCTTGCCCTTCAGATGATAAAGGAAAAACGGGAACTCAATCTTCTCGCGAAAGTAGACGCCGGTTTTGGACCCGAAGTTCACGTTGCCGAGCTTGTCGCCGTCGCCGCGCGCAAACCCGCCGTGATTCCACGGTCCCATCACCAGCATCAG
>DATLWF010000569.1:0-3628 GCA_035576605.1 Blastocatellia bacterium
CATCGCCATTGTGTTCGCGCCGATCAGGGTTATGGTGAACACGACGATCAATCCAATGCCGCTTATCAAGCCTTTCACGTTTCCGAGCATCGAAATAAAACTCGCCGCGAACGCCGCCTCGGTTTCGGTCTTGGTGGGCGCGGCCGAGTTCTTGAACATGCTGTCGATCTCTTCCATCACCCGCGCCGCGCTGCCGGGCGAATCGAGCCTGACACGATACTGGCCGACCTTGCCGGGTCTTCCGAAGGCTTCCTCAACATACTCGCGATGAAAGTAGAAGACCGATTCTTGAGGCCCGGTGTAGATGCCGCGGAGGGTGAGCCTCGGATCCAACGGGTATATCGCGCCTTTCAACTCAATCACATCGCCAAGCTTCCACCCATACTTGTCCGCGAGTTTCTTCCCGGCGACTGCGGCTGTTCGCTCCTGCTGAAACGCTGCTTTCTCTTCCGGCGAGATCTGTAATTCAAATTGAACATCGAAGAGATTCTTCGTGTCGACGTAAAACTGCGCGAACGTGTACTTCGGCTTGTCCTCTTTGTAGATGCCGCCAAACCAGTTCGAGGGGTAGACCGCGACCACGCCTGGCACCTGCTCGATCTTTTGGCGGTAGGCCTCGGGCATCGAGTCCGCAATAGAAGTGTTGCGTCTGACGACAACTCTGTACTCGCCGCCGGTCAATTGCCCGATTCCGCCAAGCGCCGATATCACAGCCTGCATCGTTGCCAGCAGAAAAACCGACACCGATACGCTGAGAACCGTCAGCACGGTACGCCGCTTGTTTCGTCCGACGTTCTTAATGATGAGCCGCAGGAACTTCATAGACGCCTCCTGACTTGCTGAGCAGGCCCTTCTCCAGTTGCAACACCGCGTGAGCGTGACTGGCCGCGCGCGGGTCGTGAGTGACCATAATGATCGTCTTATGAAACTCTTCGTTGAGTCGCTTGATCAAATCGAGAATCTCTTCAGCGGACTTCGCGTCGAGATCGCCGGTGGGCTCGTCTGCGACAAGCAGGCTCGGATCGGTGACGATGGCTCGCGCGATGGCTACGCGTTGCTCCTGTCCCCCTGAAAGCTGGCGAGGATAATGATGCTCGCGGTCTTCGAGGCCAACCACCGAGAGCGCGGTCATAACATGCTCGCGCCGCTTTTTTCTGGAAAGGCTGGTCAACAGCAGCGGAAGCTCGACGTTCTCGAAGGCGCTCAGAACGGGGATCAGATTGTAAAGCTGAAAGATGAATCCGACGTGACGGGCCCGCCATTTGGCCAGTTGTTGCTCGTTGAACTTCGCTATGTCTTTGCCGTCGATTACCACCCGGCCGGAGTTGGGTTTGTCAATGCCGGCGATCAGGTTAAGCAAGGTCGTCTTGCCTGAACCCGAAGGGCCCATCAATGCGAGGAACTCGCCGCGAGCGATTTCGAGATCGATGTTGTCGAGCACCGGAATATCTATTGTGTCGCGCCGGTAGTGTTTGGTGACTTGAACGAGGTTGATGAGCGTTTCTGCCATGTGATTTGTCTCTCCGGAACGTGACGTGATTCGTGATACGTGTTTCGTGATACGTGATACGTAATTCGTGGTCCAGCAGAGCTGAAACATCAAGGAATCATGCGGACGGTATCAGGTCGGGAAGGGTGGCTTGCTCCCGCTCTGGTCGGTACACATGATCCAACGGTCCGATGATTTCGAGAGCGGGGGCAAGCCACCCTTCCCGACCTAATACCCTTCCCATTTCGTTCCTCCACCAACACTTTCACGAATCACGCATCACTTCTCACTTCCCATTTTCACTTTTACGCGCGAGCCGTCGGTCAAGTTCTCAGCCCCGTGAACTATGACTGTCTCTCCGCCGGCCAGTCCCTGTTTGATCTCGACACGGTCGCCGAACTCGCTGCCGACAATGACGGCCTGCGATACCGCGCGGCCATCGTTGAAGACAAACACCATGCTTTTTCCGTCTCGTTGTTGAACAGCAGCCTTCGGAACAGTGACCCGAGAGGCTTCGGTCTTTGCGCCTTGCTCCGGTTTCTGAATGAACGTCACTTTTGCGTTCATATCCGGAAGAATCCGAGGGTCGATCTCTTTGAAGCGCACCTTCACCTTGACCGTAGCCTTCTGACGATCCGCCGTCGGTATGATCTTTCGAACCTCGGCGGACAGCTTCTCATTAGGCAGCGCATCGAGCGTGACTTCAGCCGTGAGTCCCGGTGTGATTTTGCTTATGCTGGATTCATTGATGTCGGCTTCGACTTCAAGCGTGTTCGGGTCAACGATAGTCACCACCGACCCGCGCGTCGACGTCCCGCCGAAGATTGCAGGCGCAACCGTCTCGCCAACCTCGGCGTCTTTGGAAATGACCAGCCCCTCGAACGGGCTGCGAATGCTCGTGTATTCAATCTGGGCTTCCACGAGTCGAATGCGAGCCTCAGCCGAGTGCACTGCCTGAGATGAGGATTCAATCTTTGCTTGAATGGCTCTTATCTGAGCTTCGGCGGACCGAACCTGTCCTTCGTCGACGCGAGCCTGAGCCGTCGCGTTATCGGAATCGGCTTTGGATGTGACTCCGCGTTCAAGCAGATTCGTTTGTCTCGCAAGCTCGAGGCGACTCTTCTGCATGTTTGCCTGGGCCTGCGCGAGACTCGCGCGCGCTTGCTCCAGCTCGGCTTCGGCTTGAACATGCGCCGACTGATAATTCGCGAGCGAACTCTTCACGTCACTCAACTGGGCGTCGAGGTCGCGATGCTCGAGGCGAGCGATTATCTGGCCGGGCTTGACTCGGCTGCCGGTGTCGACTCCGAGGTATTCCAGGCGGCCGGAAATCTTTGGGCTCACCGCGGCCTTGCGATCGGCGACGATGTACCCGGTCGCAGTAAGGATTTCGAGGCCGGCGCTTCCGGATTCAACAATCGCGCGGGCGACTTCCACTTCGGGCATTGTCGCCGCGCCCCACATCCGGTAGCCAACCAGCAGCGCCGCGGCCACCAGAATGAGCACCGTTCCCAGAAGCACGACTCGCAAGCCGCGCCGGGTGCCTGATCCCTCATCGTCATCGCGGTGAATCCGCAACGCAGACAGGTCCGGCTTGGCTTTTTCGGTTTGCTCAATCACTTGTTCCGTCAGGGCTGCTCGTGGCTTGTTTGCGATGCCCGCCTCAGGCTTGCACTATAAGGCAGCGCATCACGTGTGGGCAACACCTGTTGACTCCATGCTCCGTCGAGTGCGAGATTAGCGGTCATCATATTCTATTGAGACCACCAGAAGGGAAAAGGATAGTCGATGAGAATCGCGCTTGGCTCTTCGAGAGCCGCCAAAGTCGCAGCCGTTCGCGCGGCCGCCGCACGCGTAGCATCAATCGATGCACGCTGGGGTGACGTCGCGCTCATCGCGAGCGATGTGGAGACTGATGCACCGGCAATGCCGCTGACGGACGAAGAACTGATGCGCGGAGCAAGGGCGCGGGCACTCGCTGTTCAGGCGCTGGTGTTGGAGGATCGCCGCGGCAGCGCGGATCTTTATGTCGGGTTGGAGGGTGGGTTTCACTCGACCGAGGTCGAAGGCGAACGCCTCACGTTCCTCAAAGGCTGGGCTTACGTGACCGATGGCTCGCGCGGTAGCTTTGGTGCGAGT
>DATLWF010000570.1:0-12049 GCA_035576605.1 Blastocatellia bacterium
GCCGATACGATTGCGTGGTTTGAGACATATCTTGCGCGCTATGTGGGCGCTCTTCTTCTTGTCACTCATGACCGCTACTTTCTCGATCGCGTAACCAATCGGATCCTCGAAATAGATCGAGGCCGTGTCCAGAGTTTCGCCGGCAACTACGCTTACTATCTCGAGAAGAAGGAGGAGCAGGAAGCTCAGGACGCGGCCGCCAGCGACAAGCAGGAAGCGTTGCTCAGGCGCGAGCTGGCCTGGCTCCGACGGGGCGCAAAGGCCCGCAGCACAAAACAAAAGGCGCGCGTCAAACGAGCCGAAGAACTCCAAAAGCAACCCACCAGGTCAGCCACCTCCGAGCTGGACATCTCGATAGGTTTCAGCCGGATGGGCAAAAAGATCCTCGAGCTCGATGGCATATCAAAGTCCTATGATGACAAGAGACTGATTGACGGTTTCAGCTACACCCTGAAGCGCAATGATCGCATCGGCATCATTGGCCCGAGCGGTTCTGGCAAAACAACTCTGCTCGACATAATCGCCGGGCGCGTCGAGCCGGATGCGGGTCGCACTGATAGAGGGCAAACGATCGTCGTCGGCTACTACGATCAAGACAACCGCGAGTTGAACGGCGCACAGCGAGTGATTGATTATGTTCGCGAAGTCGCTGAAAGAATCGAGACCGCCGATGGGCAGGAGATCACCGCGAGCCAGATGCTGGAGAAGTTTCTCTTTCCGCCGGCAATGCAATACGACGTGATCTCGAGACTGTCGGGGGGCGAGCAGCGCCGTTTGTACCTGCTCAAGGTGTTGATGAGCGCTCCGAATCTCTTGATGCTGGACGAGCCGACGAATGATCTCGACATTCAGACGCTCGTGCGTCTGGAAGATTATCTCGATTCCTTCGCTGGATGTTTGGTCGTGGTCAGCCACGACCGCTATTTCCTGGATCGCACAGTCGAGAGCATTTTTCGCTTCGAAGGAAACGGGCGAATCAAGGAGCATCCCGGCAACTACAGCGCCTTTCTCGAATCTCGAGAGCGAGAAGCACCTGAAACCATCGAAGCAAGCGCGACCGGCCCCAGGTCCGCGCCCTCGGCTGGAACATCCGACGGGCCACGCAAGCTCTCATACAAGGAGCGCCGCGAGTTTGAAGAATTGGAAAAGAGAATCGCGCTTACTGAAGCGAGGAAAGCCGCACTCGAACGGGTGTTGGCGGCCTCGTCGAGCGATTTCGTGGCGGTTGAATCAGCTTACATCGAGCTGCAATCGCTCAATCGAGAGTTGGAGAAAGACGTTGATCGCTGGGCGGCGCTGGCGGAGCTTGCTTGAGTTTATCAATGATGACCTGCTTGATGGCCGAACTTACGAGGGTAGTGTCGATTGTTATGGACTACTCGTAGCGACGCGATTCAGATCAGGGCTCTCCCAGGGATTCATAAACCGCGACGATTTTCATACTTCCATGACATTGCTTCTCGTCGGGGCCGCCGCCTATTGCTCTTGTTCTTATATAGCCCTGTGCCATCCAGAACTTTAGTATTTGTTCCATCGCTCCGCTGGGAACATTCACTCCTGATTCAATGAGCTCATCATATATCTCGCCGCTGTAAATGTTCGGATGGAGGTCGTCAAGTGTTGGATAATCGCCTGACGTCCATCTCCTCCAAATGATCTCGCGCATTTTCTGTTCCAGCTCGTTGTACATATAGCCCGCCTGATGATGACTATACCACTGCGCATCTCTCTTTCGCATTCCAACGACCGCCGTGTAGAATACCCGTTCATTTATGCCGGTTGTAGTTAAGCCCTTCAAAGTCGGAAGCGTCGAAGTTGGCGGCGAGGAATTGTTCCTGATCGCCGGCCCGTGTGTCGTCGAAAGCGAGTCACACGCGCTCAAGATGGCTCACGCGATCCGCTCGATCACCGAGCGAGCCGGCATTCCTTACATTTTCAAGGCTTCGTACGATAAAGCGAATCGCACTTCCATCAACGCACATCGCGGGCCTGGAATCGATGAGGCGCTGCGCATCCTCGGCCGGGTTCGAAACGATGTGGGCGTAGCAGTGCTCACTGACGTGCACGAAGTCTCGCAAGTGCGCGCCGCGGCCGAGGTCGCCGACGTGCTCCAGATTCCTGCGTTCCTGTCGAGACAGACCAACCTCATCGTCGAAGCAGCGAGGTCGGGACGCGTGGTGAACATCAAGAAGGGTCAGTTCCTCGCACCTCACGACATGATGAACGCGATCGAGAAGGTGACGACCCAGGGCAACGAGCGGGTGATGATCACCGAGCGGGGCACAAGCTTCGGCTACAACAATCTGGTCGTGGACTTTCGCGGTTTGCCTATCATGCGCGGCTTCGGTTACCCGGTAGTCTACGACGTAACACACAGTTTGCAGCGGCCCGGCGGATTGGGAAGCAGTACGGGCGGCGATTCGCAGTTCATCGAGTACATGGCGCGCGCGGGGGTGGCTTGCGGAGTGGATGGCGTCTTCATGGAAGTGCACGACAACCCGGCAGCCGCGCTCTCGGACGGCCCGAACAGTTTGCCGCTCGAGAGGCTCGAACCTCTCCTCGAGAAGCTTAAAGCGATTCACAAACTCGTGCGCGATGAGTCGCACTAAGCAGAAGAAGGGTTATTCGTTTCTAGTTTCTGGTTTCTAGTTTCTGGTTTGCGGTTTCTAGTTTCTGGTTCTGCTTGACTTGGTTGACCAAACGAGAAGAGCAACTAGAAACCACAAACCACAAACCAGAACCCACAAACCAGAACCCGGAAACCAGAAACTAAGAACTGATGCGTCGTTGGAAGTAATCAAAAAGGTCGTTCTGATGCTCAAAAGAATCTTACCCGCTCTAATCGTCGTCGCAGTTTTAGCCTTCAGCGCCGCGGCGCAGGAAGTCGAAGTCGATCGCTACAACATCAACGCCCGCATCGACACTGCCGCCAGCGCGGTTGATGTGCGCGCGGCCCTGGCCATCTCGAACCTCGGCCAGTCCTCCAAGCCAAAGCTCTATCTGAGACTGACCAGGCTGGCCAAAGTCAGCACCGTTACGGTCAACGGCGCGGCCGCCCAGGCCGAGACCGTCGAAGACAAGCGTGTTACAACTCTCAATCAGATAGTCATCACGCCGCAATCACCGATAGAAGCCGGGGCGAAGGCGACCGTAGAAGTGAGCTATCGCATAGAGGCGCCCGAGTCCACGCCGTTGATTCATATCTATCCCGGCGAAGTTCTGTTGACGCCCGGAGCGGTGTGGGCGCCGATGCCCTCAACGATGTTCGCCCCCTTATACGGTCCGACGACGGCGCCCATCACCTTGACGGTGAGCGCCGTATCTCCGGCCGGCAATTTCCGGGCGCTTTCATCGGGTACGCTCAAGAACGAGGGTCAGAATTCAATTTTTGAACAGCCGCTTAATTCACTTCCTTTGGTCGTCGCTGGAAGCTTCGATCAACCGGTCATCTCGGATCGAGGGGGCGTCAAGGTCGAGATATTTGTTCAGCCCGGTATCGTCGCCGTGCCGGCGGACACCAAGCCGGCGGATCCGCAAGCGATCATCGCGCGTCTTGGCGATGAAGCCCGGCGGGTAATCGATTTTCTCACGCGGACGGTCGGGCCTCCGCCCGCAGGCGCGACGTTCCGAATAATCTCCTCGGTTCGCGCCGGTAACCTCGCCGAGCCGGGAGTGCTGGTGCTCAATGAGGAAGTGTTCCGCCGCGACACGCTTAGCTCGAGCGTCATCGAGGTGCTTGCCGACGCCGTCGCGCGTATATGGATTGACGGTCGAGTCAGACTTCGTGGGCAGGAGGCTCGATCAGCGCAGGAGAATCGTCCGATAGTGAAGGCTCGCAGCGCCGCGTTCCTGAGGGACTCACTCCCACGGTATCTGGCCGGGCTTTACTTCGAAGACCGCTTCGGCAAGGATGCGGCGCGCGATTTGTTCACAAGCATGCGATGGAGCTACACGCCGATTGCGCAATCGGGCCGTGACGCGGAGTTAGGAGTTCAGACCCTGCTGCAGCCTAACTACTCGGCCGCGGTGTTCAGCAAGGGACCTCTGGTCTATCGGCTGCTTGCGGAAACGGCGGGCCGCGACAAGCTCATAGCTGCGATTCGATCTCTGTTTTCCGGCCCTCAGACAAAGATAATCACAACTGAAGATTTGAAAACGGCCCTGACAAAAGGAGCGCCGCCAGAAGTAGAAAAGGTCTTTCAGCAATGGATCGATTCAATCATCGAGCCGGACTTAATCATCGGGTCGCCCCTGCCTTCGAACAAACCGGGGGTCCAGGCCATCAATCTTCGTAACCTCGGCACGGGAGATGTGACTGTCAAAGTGCTTGCGATTACCGCCTCGGGAAAGCAAGTCACAACATCGGTGACGGTCCCGTCGGAGAACATCGTATCGGCCGAGATACCAACCGCTGAGAAAATCGTTTCGGTTGAACTGGACCCCGAAAAATTCATCATCCAAACCAACTATGACAACGACGCGAGAGAAGCTGATTCAAAGACCACGCGCATCTCGGCTCAGACGCTGTTAAATTCAAGCATCGGCGCCTTCAACAAAACGCAATACGCGGAAGCCGAGGTAAAGCTGAAAGAGGCTTTGCGCTCCGAGCCGCGCAACGCGGTGTTGCACGCCTGGCTTGCCAGGGCGCTCGCGGCACAAAAGAAAATGGACGAAGCTGCCGGCGAAGCAACCGCAGCAATCAAGATCGACCCGCCGGCTGGACCGGCGTTGGCCTGGGCTCGCGTAACGCTAGGCCAGGTGGCGATGGCGCGCAATCAAGCCGCCGACGCAGCGCGCCAGTTTCGAGCAGCCGTCGTCGAAGCCGATGAAGCTGCGGCCCAGATTGCAGCTCACGAAGGACTGATACAAGCGGAGCGGGCCGCCGGCGTTACTCCTCAGGCCGACGAGTCGGTGCGAGCTTTCATCACCCAACTCGACGCGGCGATCAAGCAGCCGGCGTCGGACAGGCTCTTTGCCCTTGTCGTTAAGAACAACCTGAAGCGGTTCGTACAGGGGCTGACGGTTTCAAGACCTGCAGCCTGGTCGACGGAGATCCTTCACGTCGATCAAGTCGATGCCAATCGCATCGCGCTGGATGTTGGACTGAAGGTCAAGACCGAGGGCAAAGACCAGGCCGGAACAGCCTTGTTCGTTTTGAGTCGCGCGGGGAATACGTGGCTACTTGAAGACGTGCCTCATCAGCTTTTCAATGTGAAATAGCTTAGGTTTCTAGTTTCTGGTTGAGCTTCGGTTGACAGAACCAGAAACTAGTGACCTGTAACATTCAATTCGATAGCGGCCTTTTCATTAACACCCAACTTCAGTTGGGTGTCGCCGAGTCACCGCTCGGTCCCAACCGTTTAACGGTTTGCCGGATGTAGGTCGTAAAACTGTTGAAACAATTCGGAGATCCGCTCTCTGCAAATCACCCCTCTGAAGAGGGGTGTTAATGAGAGGAAGACGAATCAGATCAGCCTCAACGAGATGTTGGCCTGTTCCCATGACGCTATCGAATTAAATGTTACTGGCCACTAGAAACCAGAAACCAATATGAAACGAAACGCAAGAGCTATCCTGCTGGTCGGGGGTTTGTTCGTCGTCCTCATTGCGCTCAACCTCGCCTTTTTTGCCGACAACCGCGCGACCGAGGAAGACGAACTTAGCGGAGATCGCTCGTCGTACCGCTCGACTCCCTACGGCACCCTCGCGTTCTACACCTTGCTCGAAGAAGGCCGCTACAACGTCACCCGCTTTGAGAAGCCGTTCACCGAGTTGAAAGATCACGAGCCTGGAACGTTGATTGTCATCGCGCCACCCGACGTGCATAACCCTGATGAAGAAGAGCTCACCGCGTTGACCCAATGGGTGGAAGCCGGAGGCCTGCTCATAATCATCGACCGGGAGATTCGCGTGCCGGTCGGCGATGCGTCCATAAATACCGAGCTCGCGCAATCGAAGAGCGCAGTTCATCCGCTCCAACCCACCCCTTTTACTCGCGGCGTACAGCGCGTTGAGCTTTCGGATTATGCGACCCGAGTCAAGGTAGACAGCCGCTCGGTCACTTATCACATCGGAGACGATCAAGCCGCCGTTCTCGCTGATGCGCAGGTCGGCAAAGGGCGAGTCGTGCTGCTGACCGATCAATACGTGGTCGCCAACAACGGCATCTCGCAAGCTGACAATGTGATTCTCGCGTTAAACCTGTTGACCGACCGCCCGGCGGGAAAGGTCGCCTTCGACGAATACCATCACGGCTACGGCGCCTCGTCGTCCGGCGGCGGTCTGTTGTCTTACTTTCGTGGCACTCCCGTTCCCTGGATGATGGCGCAGGCCGGGTTGATCGCTGCGCTGGTGGTCTACAGCTACGGTCGGAGGTTCGGCCGCCCGATTCCGCTGCGGCAGGAACGGCGCACGACTAACCTCGAGTTTGTTTCGTCGATGGCCAACATCACGCGGCTCGCGCATGCCAGCGATCTGGCAATGGAGAATATTTATTCTGAGTTTCGCAAGCGGCTCTGCCGTTTCAGCGGCGTCCCGGCGAAGATCGAAAACGGAAAGCTGGCTGCCGCGGCCGCGCGCCGTGCCAGGCTTGATGAGCGAGCACTGGCCGGACTACTCTCGCGATGCGAAGCGATCGCACAAGGAGTGAAGGTGAGCGAGCCAGAAGTGTTAAAGCTGGTCACGCGCATTCGGGAGATTGAAGGGGAACTTGGCTTCTAGTTCACAGTTCAGAGTACGGGCTTTAGCCTGCGGCTTTCTGTTTGAATAACGACGGCATGCTCAAGCGGCAGGCTAAAGCCTGTACTCTGAACTCTGTACTCTGAACTCAGGAGGAGTAGAAAAATGAGAACCCGTCTGGTGTGTCTCGCCCTGTTGCTTGTCACGTGTCTTTCAGCGACGTCACCGGCTCAGAGGAGGAAGATGAAAATCTACATCTCAGCAGACATGGAAGGCGTCGTCGGCGTGGTCACCGGCGATCAGCTCAGCCCTCAGGGCTTCGAATACAACCGCTTTCGCGAATTCATGACCGAAGAGGTGAAAGCGGCTACGGAAGCCGCTTTCGAGGCGGGCGCTACGGAAATCGTAATCAGCGATTCGCACGGCAACGGCGAAAATCTGTTGATAGACAAGCTGCCCAAAAACGTGACCATTGTTCGCTCGTGGCCTCGACCGCTGATGATGATGCAGGGCATCGATGAGACGTTCGACGGCGTAATCTTCATCGGCTATCACACCAGCACAAACAACATGACAGGTGTGCGCGCCCATACGATCTCGAGCGCGCGGCTTGCGGATATCCGGCTGAATGGCACTTCAATGCCCGAAGCCGGAATCAACGCGGCGATCGCCGGTCACTTCAATGTTCCGGTCATCATGATCTCCGGCGACGACGCGATCGTGAAAGAAGCGACCGACCTCCTGGGCAACATCGAAGGCGCAGTCGTGAAGTGGGCGGTTAGCTTTCACGCTGCCAGGACGCTCACGCCTGAGACTGCATATGATCTCATTCGCGAGAAGACCAGGAAAGCCATCGCGCGGATTAAAGAGTTCAAGCCGTACAAAGTGAAAGAGCCGGTGCAGCTCGATGTGCGCTTCAAGGCATATCGCCCGTCAGAGTTGCTGAGCTATCTGTCGATCGTTCAACGCACCGACTCGCACAGCATACGGTTCGTTGGCAAAGACATCATCGAGGTGTCGAAGTTCCTGGAGTTCATCACCAACTACGAGCCTTCGCTTGAGCCATGACATGAACGCGCTTAGACACACCATAATCATCGCCGCTCTGCTGCTCGTCGTAGTCGCGTCCACAACCAGCGCGCGAGGCGATGTGCTCGAGCTCAAAATCGACGATCAAATAACTCCAGCGAGCGCCGAAGTCATCACCTCAGCAATCACTCGCGCAGAACACGAAGGCGCTTCAGTTCTGATCATCACGCTCAACACGCCGGGCGGGCTTGATACGTCGATGCGAGAAATCATCTCACGCATGGACGGCTCGCGAGTACCCATCATCATCTACGTCGCGCCAAGCGGAGCGCGAGCAGCTTCGGCCGGGTTCATCATTCTCATCGCCGCCGACGTCGCCGCGATGGCGCCCGGCACAGCGAGCGGCGCAGCTCATCCGGTGATGGCTGGCGGCGGGGACCTGGACAAGACCATGTCCGAAAAGGTCGTCAACGATGCGGCGGCGTTCCTGCGTAGTCACGCCGAGAAACGTGGGCGCGATCCTCAGACCGCCGAGTCGGCTATTCGAGAGAGCAAGTCATTCACCGAGCGTGAAGCGCTCGATAAACACCTGATCGAAATCATCGCCCGCGACGAACAGGATTTGCTCTCGCAATTGGAGGGCCGGACGATCACTCGGGTGGATGGGAGCCAGACCGTTCTGCAAGTGGCAGGTGAAAAGCTGGTTGAGATTACTCCGACTATCAGGCAGCGATTGTTGATGGCCCTGGCGGATCCGCGCATAGCGTTTGTGCTTTTCGCGCTCGGTGCGCTGTGCGTATATTTCGAGTTCCAACATCCCGGCGCTATAGTGCCGGGCGTTGTCGGGATCTTGTCGGTGGTGCTTGCGCTGTACGGCTTTCACATGCTGCCGATCAATCTGACGGGTTTGTTGTTGATCGTCGTGGCGATCGGGCTATTCGTCCTGGAAGCAAAGGTGGGTGGCTTCGGCGTACTGGGATTGGGCGGTATAGCCGCTGCGATCGTAGGCTCGTTGATCCTGATCGACGCTCCGAATCCCGAGTTGCGTCTGCCACTCAGACTAGTGCTGGCGGTCGTAATCCCTTTCGGCGTCATATTCACTTTCATCCTGCGGCTCGCGATTCGCGCGCGGCGATCGAAGGTGACTACGGGCGGTTCGGGGATGATTGGGCTAACGGGAAGAGCAACGACGACGATCGCTCCTGAGGGAAAGATCTTCGTGCGAGGCGAGTTGTGGCGCGCGCGTTCGCAGATGAGCATTGCGCCCGGCGAGAGCGTACGAGTGACTGGGATGGATGGGCTCACGCTCGATGTCGAAGCGGAGAAGGAGGAGGCGGTCACTCCGAGAACAGCCTCCGCGATTGACGAGTAGTCTGCCTCACGGATCCTGAAGTCGATGAGTAAATAAATGATAGGCTGCGAGGAATAATCTTCTCCGGGAGGAGTCTTGGGTTCGAAGCAAGAATCTTTGAACAAGCGAATTCGAGAAACCATTTCTTGCCTATCGGACGAAGACCTCGTCAACATGTTAGGAGCATCTCCGCAGACTCATACCCCCTTCGCGCGTCAGGTTGCTGAAGAAGAGGTCGCAAGAAGAAGGGAAATGAAAGTGACGTCGCAAGCTCGTGATGCTGATCCCGCAACTCTTCGAGAAGGGTCTGCCCGTGATAAACGCGCAGACTGCTACATCGAAGTCTGGAGCGACAAGAACTTTGAGGGAGAGTACATGAGAATCGAAGGTCCCGTTGAATGCGCCGCACTCGAGTTTGCCAGCCTGGACTGGGGTGACAGCATCAGCAGCCTTCGTGTCGGGCCAACGGCCTTCGTGCTTGTGTACGCCGACAAGGGATTCAAAGGCACTATGATGAGCTTTGGACCGAGCCAGGAGGTTTCGGACCTCGAAGAACTGAATTTCAACGATGAGATTGATTCGATCATGCTGGTTAACTCAATCAAGGTATTCGACGAATTGCGACGCGAGGATGCCGGGAAGCTTGCCGGCACCACTCCGCCAGAAAAGAAGCGGAACAAAGAAGGTGGACGACGTAAGCCACGAGCCGACCGAAATCGCTGAAGAAAGAACAATGGAAGCAAACAAGGCGGTTGTACAACGTTTCATCGAAGAACTTTGGAACCAGCGCAAGATCGAGCTGGCTGATGAGCTCTTCGCCGAAGACTGCATCACTCATCAGCTTCGATTCGGGAATGACCCAGCCGGCGCGCCACGTGGGCCGGCAGCCATGAAACATCACATCGCAGATTGGCTGGCCGCGTTCCCCGATATTCGCTTCACCATAGAACAGATGCTTGCCGAAGGAGATCGTGTGATGACGCAATGCGTCGCGCGCGGTACGCACCTTGGAAGCTGGCTGGGAATTCCGGCCACGGGAAAGGTCGTCTCGATTCAGATGTTCGTCGTGCACCGATTTGCGGATGGCGTCATTGCTGAGGATTGGGTGTTAGTAGACTCGCTCGGAGTATTTCAGCAGCTTGGCCTCGTGCCGCCGACCCAAGAGTTGCTCGCCCAGGCACCCGATGACCGACAACCGATGACCGACGACTGATGACCGACGGGCTACGGTCGCCCGTCTGCAGTCCGCGGTCGTCCGTCGCCGGTCGCCCGTCTTCGGTCCGCGGTCGCCCGTCTTCGGTCCGCGGTCGCCCGTCGCCGGTCGCCCTTAGCTTTCGCTTGCGAGCACAAGCAACTAGAATAGGAGACCAAAATGCCAGACCTCTTCACAGTCCCCATCATCGCCGTAGCGATCGCCTTGCTCTACATTCTGAGCGTGATCAACATCCTGCCGGAATATGAGCGCGGCGTAATCTTTCGCCTCGGTCGATTGCTGCCTGAGCCAAAGGGTCCCGGTATCATATTGGTCTTCCGGCCGATCGACCGCATCGTTCGCATAAGCCTGCGGACCGTCGTGCTCGACGTGCCGCCTCAGGACGTTATCACTCGCGACAACGTTACGGTGTCAGTCAACGCGGTTGTTTACTTTCGAGTGATCAACCCGCTTCGGGCGGTTGTCGAAGTCGAGAACTACCTGTACGCGACCTCGCAGCTTGCTCAGACCACGCTGCGTTCCGTGTTGGGTGAGGCGGAGCTGGACGATCTGCTATCCGAGCGCGACAAGCTCAACGCCCGTCTGCAGGAAATCCTCGACAAGCACACCGATCCGTGGGGTATCAAGGTGTCTCAGGTCGAGATCAAGGCCGTGGACCTTCCGCAGGAGATGCGGCGCGCGATGTCGCGCCAGGCAGAAGCGGAACGCGAAAAGCGGGCCAAGATCATTCACGCGGAAGGCGAGTATCAAGCGTCGGAGAGACTCCTCGCGGCGGCGCGCGTGATCGCGGTCGAGCCGGTCGCGGTTCAGCTGCGTTATCTTCAAACGCTCACTGAGATTGGGGTCGAACAGAACACCACGGTAGTCTTTCCGATCCCGCTCGATATGATCAAAGCGTTTTTCAATGTGAGCGCGACAAAGGCTGAGGAGGTCGCGCCGAATCAACCAACGAGGTAGTTTCTGGTTTCAAGTTGGTTCAGAGTACCGACTTTAGTCGTAAATGTTTTCGTGACCAGTTTCAAACGAGCCGACTAAAAGTCGGTACTCTGAACGAACCAGAAACCAGAACCCAGGAAAACAAATATGAGCAACAAACAAGTCATCGCGATCTTCATCATCGGCGTCGGGTTGCTTCTGGGCGCCTTTTGGGCAGGCCTCTACGTCGTAAAACAAGACACGGCTGCCAACACAAATCAATCCGGCGCGTCGGCTCGCGGCGCCCAACCGGCGGCCTCGGGCAAACAGCCCTCAACGAACACCAACACCAACACATCCGGCCAGTCGGCCGAGAACCCCAGCCAATATGTGGTTTTCGTCGCGTCCTTTGGAACCTTAGAAAAGGCTAAACAACTCGAAGCCGAGCTACAGAAGCTCAATTATCGGGCGGCCTACGTACAAATGCCGAGCAATCAAGACACGCTCTACCGAATAAACATTGGCCCGTACGATAAGGCCGACGCCGAGAAAGTAGCCACCCTGCTGTCGAACGAACGCAAGGGCATCATGATTCTCCCCTGGAAGCCAAACCAATAATTCACTGGCGCGGAAGCGATCACCGAATCGAGCATTGGCGCGAAACCAATCATATGCTTATTCAAGTCGAACGACTGAAACGTGAGACTGGCCCAAGATTGCCGGAGTGGCTGCGCAAACCGGTTCGCAGTGTGGAAGCCGATCACGAACTGAAGAAGATGTTGCGCACTCGCGGGCTGCACACCGTCTGCGAAGAAGCGCGCTGCCCGAACCGTAACGACTGCTTCGCCCGAGGCGCGGCGACC
>DATLWF010000571.1:0-3608 GCA_035576605.1 Blastocatellia bacterium
AGCTTGCCTTTTCATAACATCTCCTCTTGGTATCTCTAAGGTCCCGGGTGTAGCTGGCCGGCCTACGTGTGAACTCGGTGGAATCGATCCTGCGACCAATTGCTTCGCCACCATTATCCAAGACAGCGGATTTGATTCGCGCTCACTTAATAAGGCGCGAACTAGGTGGAAAACCTTTAACAGTAAGCGAATCTTGTTCGTGCGACACGATGAATTGGTGTTCAGGTGCTATAATGCGGCGAATTTGTGACTTGGTCTTCGCCTGGAGGGAGGGCTATGAGCGTACCCTCAACGCAAGAAGTTACCGAAATGCTCGTGGCTTGGAGCAATGGGGACGAATCGGCTCTCGAACGACTGATCCCGCTGGTCCACGACGAACTGCATCGCCTGGCCCATCGATACATGAATCAGGAGCGTCCCGGTCATATGCTGCAAACCACGGCGCTGGTCAATGAGGCTTACTTACGGCTGGTTGATTCAAGCCATGTACGATGGCAAAACCGGGCGCACTTCTTCGCGGTTTCCTCGCAGTTGATGAGACGCATACTTGTGGATTTCGCCCGCTCTCGCAACTACCTGAAACGAGGTGGCAACGCAGTGCAGGTTTCGCTGGATAAGGTTTTCGCGATCACGCCCGAGCAAGACCCCGATGTGGTGGCGCTGGACGAGGCGCTCAATGCTCTGGCTGCGATTGATGAGCGCAAGAGTCGGGTGGTCGAGCTCCGCTTTTTTGGCGGCCTGAACATAGAGGAAACCGCTGAAGTCTTGAAGGTCTCTCCTGACACGGTGATGCGGGACTGGCGGCTGGCAAAGGTATGGCTGCTCAGAGAACTGAGCGCGGAGGAGCCGGATGAAACCTGAGCGCTGGCAACAGATTGAACGGCTCTATCACGCCGCGCTGGAACGCAAGCCTGCGGAGCGCGCGGCCTTCCTTCGCGAAGCCTGCGCGGGCGAAGACGCGGTGCGATCTGAAATCGAATCGCTGCTTGGCTACCAGGAGAAAGCCGAGCAGTTCATTGAAGCGCCTGCGTTCGAAGTCGCCGCTAAGCGGATGGCGGAGGATCAAGTCAACTCCATGGTTGGACGACAACTCGGCTCCTACAAGATTCTGTCGCAACTCGGCGCTGGCGGCATGGGAGAAGTCTATCTGGCCGAGGATACCAGGCTAAAACGCAAAGTCGCTATCAAGTTCCTCCCGCTACGATCGATAGCAGATGAGCAAGCCCAGAAGCGGCTCGTCAGAGAGGCACAGGCGGCAGCGACATTGGATCACCCAAACATCTGTGCCATCCACGAAGTCGGCCAGCAAGACAACATCAGCTTCATCGCAATGCAATACGTCAAGGGCGAAACCCTGGCAGCCCGAATCCATAGAAAGCCTCTTCCTCTGGTCGATGCTCTCGACATAGCTATTCAGATTGCAGACGCGCTCTCTACGGCTCACTCACATGGCATCATCCATCGCGACATCAAGCCCGAGAACGTAATCATCAATACGCGCGGGCAGGTGAAGGTGCTCGATTTTGGGCTGGCTAAAGTAATCGAGCAGGATCCTCTTACCAGTGCCGTAGAGACTGAAATTCTGTTAAGCACGCCAGGGATGATTATGGGCACGCCCGCTTATATGTCTCCCGAACAGGTGCGGGGAGAGCCTCTGGATGCCCGTACGGACATATTCAGTTTCGGATCGGTGTTGTACGAGATGGCCAGCGGACGTCATCCATTCGGCGAGGCAAGCCCGGCGGCAACGATCTCGGCGATCCTCACCACGGAGCCGGCGCCGCTTGCGCGCTATCTTTCTGACGTGCCTGATGAGCTGCAGCGAATCGTCCGCAAAGCGCTGAGCAAGGGTAAGGAGGCACGCTATCAGGGAATCCAGGACCTGCTGATTGATCTGCGCGAGCTTAAACAGGAACTGGAGTTTGAAGCGAAGCTCGAACGTTCGATCGGTTCGGCAGTTCGCGATAGAGCGACTGCAAACGAACAAGCCGAGAGCGGCGGTCCCGCAGAAGCGCAGACCGGGCCGTTGGACACGGTTCGCACCGGCGAAGAACTCAACGCGCGCACGACCTCCAGCACCAGGGTCATGATCGGTGAAATCAAGCGCCACAAGCTTGGGGTTTCGCTCACGCTCGCAGCGATGGCTATCGCCGCCGTATCCGCTTACTTCTACTTTCACGGCCAGCCGATATTGACCGAAAAGGACACGATCCTGCTGGCGGATTTCGTCAACACGACGGGCGATCTGGTCTTTGACGGAGGGACACTCAAGCAGGGGCTCGCGGTGCAACTGCAACAGTCGCCGTTTCTGAACCTTTTCCCCGACACGCGCGTGCAGCCATTGCTGCGGCAGATGAACAAGCCGCCCGATGAACGCGTGACACGCGAGGTTGGGCGCGAGATTGCTCTGCGGCAGGGACTCAAGGCGGTGATTACCGGGACTATTGCGAAATTCGAGCACAACTATTCGCTCACACTCGAAGCGATCAACAGTCAGACGGGCGAAACGATTGCGCTGACGCAGGCGGTGGCCGAAGGGAAAGATCAAGTGCTCCAGGCGCTCTCGCAGGCGGCGACGCAGTTGCGCGAGAAGTTGGGCGAGTCACTCAGTTCGATTCAACGGTTCGATAAGCCGCTGGAGGAGACCACGACTTCAAAGCTGGAAGCGTTCCAGGCCTACGCTTTAGGCATTGAGCTATCAATCAGCGGCAGGTTTATGGAATCAATTCCGGTTTATGAACGTGCGATAGAGATGGATCCCAACTTCGCCATGGCTTATAGCATGCTCTCTATCATGCATTTCGCCACTGGTCGGCTAAGGCGGGCCGCTGAGTACGCGGAGAAGGCGTATGCGCTCAAGGATCGAGTTGGCGAATTCGAGAAGCTCCGCATCACTGCTAGCTATCACGCTCATGTCACCGGGGATCTGAACAAACGGATCGAAGTGCTGATGCTGCAAAAGCGGATGTATCCACGCGTGGGGTCGGGGCCTCAAGACCTTAGCAACACTTACAATCAGATCGGGCAATCCGACCAAGCTATCTTGGAGGCTCGCGAGGCGATCCACCTCAACCCCATTTTTGCCGCCCCACACCGGAACCTGGAGTTGGCGCTCGCCCGCCTCAATCGTTTCGCGGAAGCCAAAGATGATCTTGCGCAAGCTCTTCAGCAGAAGCTCGAGGCGGCATATTTTCACTCTCTCCTGTATCAGATCGCTTTCATGGGCAGCGACACGGCGGGAATGCGGCAGCAGATTGATTGGGCGAGCGGGAAACCGGATGAGTACGTGGCGTTCGACTGGCAAACCGGCGGAGCGGCCTTCGCGGGGCAGTGGCGCAGAGCGCAGGAATTTGCGCGCCGCGCGATTGACCTGGCCGCGCGCGGCGACACGAAAGAAGTCGCCGCGCGGTATGAGGCGGAACAAGCGTTGCGCGCCGCCGTCTTCGGTCAGTTCGCATCAGCCAAAGCCGCTGCCGCCAACTCGCTCGCTCTCGAACGCAATCAGGTGACGCTCACGCGCGTTGCACTCGCGCTCGCGCTCAGTGGCGAACCATCTCAAGCGCAGCCGCTCATGGATGAACTCGTCAAGCGGCATCCCCAAGACACGC
>DATLWF010000572.1:0-8812 GCA_035576605.1 Blastocatellia bacterium
GCGCCAGCCTCCGGACTCTCGCCGGGTGACGAAGCGCGAGCTCCTGCGCGACCATTCCTCCGAGCGACACGCCAAACACGTGCGCGCTCTCGATGTCCAGAGAATCCAGCAGCGCGGCCGTGTCGTCGGCCATATCGGCAATCGTGAAGGGCTCTTGAGGTTGATCGGAGCGGCCGACACATCGGTTGTCGAAAGCGACAACCCGAAAGTGAGGCGCCAGCCCCTCGACCTGAGCCTTGAATCCATCGCACGCGCTGCCAAGGCCTCGAATCAACAGCACCGGCTCGCCGGCGCCGGCGATCTCGTAATACATCTTCAATCGAGCTGTTTGAATTGCCGGCAAATGTAATCAATCCTCTAGAGATGGAAGTTGAAGGTATCCGCTTAATGATCGGGCCGCGGAGAAGAGAACTCTCAATACTCCAGTTTCCCGTCGAACATCATCTCCTTGACCTTGTAGCGCATGTTCAGCACGGTGGAACCACCGGGTTCAGAATGGAAAAGGATATCCCCTGTTTCCGGAGTGATGAAAGGTTTGCCGTCGACTAGTCGGGGAAAGATGTATCGCGCCCCGAAGCCGTCGCTGCCGGGCGGTTGATACTCCTTGATGAAGACACGCTTGCCGCCGGCTAACAGGTACGTATTGTTTTTCAGCTCACTGGTCGTGCGTTTGTAGAACGATTGCTGTGTTTGTTGCAGCAGACTGCTGGCTTTGTCGGATTCACTTAAGACGGTGATGACGATATAGTCGGGAAAATCGGCGGCGGCGAATGCCTTGAGCCGCGCAGCTTGTTCTGCGCTGATCTTCTCTGCGTTTTTGATTTCCATTCGGCGGCTGAGCGCCTGCCGCACCGGCTTCGCTGAGAGAAAGCGAATTCGAAGGTTGATGTTAAGAACCTCTTGTATGCGGCTTTGGTTGGAGTCCGCGCGGGCCTGACCGGTCATCTGCGACGTGTCGGTCAGAGCCTGCGTTTGACCCCACGGCGAGTCGTTGAGCAGCTTCGTCGCCTCCTTCTCAGACCATTCGGTATAAGGTTTCTTGTTCCACTGCGCTGAAAGGGAGAGTGGATACGCAAGCATCAGCGCGAACGAACTAACGACCACGCGGCATACAGGCTTCATGAGACTGCCTCCAGCGGCTGATTTGTCGAGTGATGAGTAGCGGGCTTCTATGGTTGACCTGATCGAAACCCGCGCTATCATAGCTTGGGTTCCGGTGTCAGTACAACTTTGATTTGGCTGATGATGTGGATTCGCGCGGGGCTATGCCGTCATTGTCATTGCGCTGATCGAGCTGCCCTGGTTTCGGCGGGGAATGATCCCCGCCCGGTCTCATGAAGCTTTGGATTCCAATTTCCGAAGCCGCCTAAGGAGATCCTCGTAGTCCGATTCGGCGTGCAATCTGCTGCGATCTATTCTGTCGCACAGTTTATCGGAGAGCCGCAGGAACCCTGCCTTCATCTCATCCGACATTTCGTCGAAGCGCGCATCAATACTGACGAAGCGAGCATCAATACCGGCGAAGCGAGCATCAATACCGGCGAAGCGAGCATCAATACCGGCGAAGCGAGCATCAACACCCTCGAAATCGCCGGCGAGTCGAGATTCTATTGCATCAAATCGAGAGTTGAAGCTCGATTCTAACGTATCAAATCGAGAGTTGAAGCTCGATTCTAACGTATCAAATCGGGCGTTGAGGCTCGTTTGCCCGTCGTGTACCTCACGAAGAAGTCTGAATACCGCCGTAATCGTCGGCTTGGTGGTGTTGTCCTCTTCATCACTATTCAAATCGCGTGTAAGGTCGTCGCTGCTCATGTTCTTTCTCCTGAGAAAGGTTTCCGCTCGTCTTACGAGCGACCCAGGATTGTGACCAAATAGTGACATATTGCCTGCGCGTGAGCAAGGAGTTTCATGTTGTTTCGTACTGCTTACAACTCCCGGAGGTCGCTGCGCTTTCGTGTAACCCGGCTCGGCGCAAAACCGTCCTTGCCATTCGCCAACCTTATCAATTCTGGACTATGCTGGCAGTTCGTCGCGATCATCCGAGGTTCAGAGTCCAAGCTTTAGCTTGCCGGTTTCGCGCAACCTGAAGGTTGAACTCCGAACACCTCAACCGTCGTGCCGCCTTGCTATAAAAGGAGATCCTATGAAAAGACTCTACGCTCTCGCCTTCCTGGTTGCGCTGTGCGCGCCGCTCACCGCAGCGGCACGTGAAGCCAAGCTAGTTCGCTACCCGCACTACAATCACGGCCGCATCGCGTTCACTTACCTGGCCGACATATGGACCGCCGACGAAGACGGAAAAAACATCAAGCGCATCACGGCGAACAAGGCGCGCGATGTCTACCCGCGTTTCTCGCCCGATGGAAAATGGATTGCCTTCTCTTCGGACCGTAACGGCAACTTTGACGTGTTCATCGTGCCCAGCGAAGGAGGCAATGCCAGGCAGCTAACGTTTCATTCCGCAGACGACACCGTGCTGGGCTGGACCCCCGACTCTCGCGCCGTCTTGTTCGCTTCGAGCCGCGGCGACGATTTCATGGGCAAGCTCTATACCGTTTCGATCGAAGGCGGAATGGAGCGCAACGCCGGCGCCGATATGGGAGTGAATGCCTGTTACTCGCCCGATGGCAAGAAGCTCGCGATCAATCGCAAGGGACAGGTCTACTGGCGCAAGTATTATCGTGGCGCGCTGAATACCGATGTTACGGTGATGGACATCGCGGCGAAGAAGTTCACGGATCTGACCGCCGACTTCGACGGGATAGACTCGTGGCCGATGTGGAGCACCGACGGCTTCATCTACTTCGTCAGCGACCGCGAAGGAAACGGGCTCACAAATATCTGGAGGGTCCCCGAAGCCGGCGGAAAAGCCGACCGCGTCACTTCGTTCAAGGCCGGTGACGTGCGCTTCCCCGCGATCAGCGCGGACGGAAAAGTGATCGTCTTCGAGCACGACTTCGGCGTCTGGAAGCTCGACGTCGCCAGCCGAAAGGCCTCGCCGATCAAGCTCGACATCGCCGCCGAGACTCAAGAGAACCTCGCCGAGGTCCGCGATTTCAACTCGCAAGCCGACGATTACGACGTCGCGCCTTCCGGCCGCCGCATAGCCTTTTCGATTCACGGCGAGATATTTACCGCGCCGACCGAGGAAGGCGACCTGCGGCAAATCACCGACAGCCCGGCGCGCGACAAGGAACCGCTGTATTCGCCCGACGGCAAGTCGATAGCTTTCATCAGCGACCGCAGCGGGCGTGAAGAGATTTACATAACTGCGGCAGACGGAACTGGAGAGCCTCAGAAGATCACCGATCTCGACACGTTGAAGTTCTCATTCGCCTGGTCGCCCAACTCGAAGGAGATTGCATTCACCGCGTCCGACAGCAAGCTGCGCAAGTACTCCGTCGACACCAAACAGACGAGCGAGCTCTCCTCCTCGAAGCACGGCAACATCGGAGCCCCCGTCTGGTCGCCCGACGGCAAATGGATCGCGTTCTCGAAGCCCGACTATGTCCGAACTTCCGACGTTTATTTGATTTCTGCCAGCGGAGGCGAAGAGCGAAAGGTTACCTTCGATTCGTTCAACGAAGGGAATCCTCAGTTCACTCACGATGGCCGCAAGCTCTTCTTCGTTCGCACCGATTCAGGGGCGGGTGAACAACGTTCATCTCAAATCTACTCCGTCGCGCTCGAACGTGAAGATCGCGATCCTTCCGATCCCGAAGACCGGCCCGAGCAAGGCGATTTGCAGGATCAAACCAACGACGCAGTCACCCGCCGCGTCGCTGGCGCTCAGCGCAATGCTCCCCCGAAAGACATCAACATCGACTGGGCAGGCCTTAAGCGGCGAACGCGGCAGGTTACGCGAATGCCGTTCGCGGTGTTCGACTACGCTATCGGGGCTGACAATCGCACGATCGTGTTTGTCACGACAGAGCCGGCAGGCATTCGGAATGTACCGGTGGTCTACTCGATTCAGGAGGACGGCCGGCGATTGACTCGCGTCATTGCGGGCGAGCCACCCGCCGCAGACGAAGCCGGAGGAGGCCGCGGCGGCGGCGGCGGATTTGGCGGAGGCATCAACAACCTCAATATCTCGCGCGACGGCCGCACGCTTTTCTTCAGGGAAGGAAGTTCCGTCTACACGGTCGCGCTTGCTCCGGCAGCAGCCGCTGCGGGCGCGCCGGCAGCCGCGGCGTCCGGCGGACGTGAGAGCGCGCGGCGCCGTGTGAACTTCACCGCTCGGGTGAGGATCGACAAGTCCACCGAGTGGGCGGAGATGTTCGACGACGCGTGGCGCACGATGAAGTATCGCTTCTACGATGCGGCGATGCACGGCAAGGATTGGGACGGCGCGCGCGCGAAGTATCAACCGCTTGTCGAATTCGTGGGCGACCGGCAGGAGCTGTTGAACATCGTCAACGAGATGATCGGCGAGTTGAACGCTTCGCACACCGGCGCCGCTCCGCCGCCCCGCGGTCGCGAAGGCGCCGGAGTCTCAACTGCTCACCTGGGAGTCGAGCTTCAAGCCGACGACGCCGCGGGCAGATACAAGGTGACTCACGTCTACGAAGAAGGCCCTGCCGACAAAGACTGGGTGAAGGTCAGCGACGGGGATTATCTGATAGCGATCAACGGCAAGCAGGTCAAAGCCGGAGACAACTACTGGGAGATGCTCAATCACCGCCTAAATCGCAAAGTCGAAGTCACATTCAACAACAAGCCTTCCGAAGACGGCGCGTGGAAGAGTCGCATCGAGCCCGTAACCGGGCAGGCTTACTCGCAACTCCGTTACGAGCGATGGGTAAAGGATCGCCGCGCGCTTGTGGATAAGCTCTCAAACGGACGCATCGGTTACCTGCACATTCAAGCGATGAATCCGCCTTCGCTGCGTCGCTTTGAAAAAGAGCTGCGCGAAAACCACAACAAAGAAGCGGTGATCATCGACGAGCGGTGGAACGGCGGCGGCAACATCGAGCAAGAGCTGCTGGCCATACTCGTGCAGCGCGAATACCAGGTCTGGCAGCCGCGCGGGACCGAGGCTACGGGCCGCCCGTTCGCGGGGTTCTTCGGACCGAAAGTCGTAGTGCAGAATTGGCGTTCGGCCTCGAACTCTGAGATGTTCCCGGCCGGCTTCCGTGCTCTGGGTCTGGGCAAAGTGATCGGCACTCCTACGACGGGCGCGGTGATCGGAACGGGCAGCTACTCGCTGATCGACGGCTCAACCGTCCGAACGCCAGGCGTTGGTGTATTTCTGGCTGACAAGAACCGGACGAACATGGAGAACTACGGCGTCAAACCGGACATCTTCGTCGAGAACTCTCCGGAAGACAACCTTGCAGGCCGCGACCGGCAAATCGAGACAGCCGTGCAAGAGCTGCTGAAGGAGATTGGCTCGAAGGCCCAGCAGGCCAGGAAGGAGTAGCGGAGAAACAATTAATCCTGAGGCGCCAAGGCGTGACCGGGCTCCGTAGCTCTTTCGCGTCTTGGCGTTTTTTGTTGCATAAGGCGTGGCCGGAGCCGAGCACCAAGTATCGCGCTCAGTACCAGGGATCACGTCGATTCAAAAGGGCGCTCGACAATAGAAACACAGCAGAAAATAGCAATAAATAAACCGTTGCAACGGCCCCGCCGTTGGCATAGAGTGATGCGGTGACGAGAGCAATGCCGGACTCAACCACAGACGGCTCCCCTCAACCATCATCCCAATTGTGGATCTTCCAAACCGCCCTGGTCGCGATCGGCGCGTTTGTCTACCTGAATAGCTTTAAGGGGCAAATTGTCTTTGACGACGTCGCCATCAACGAAGACTTAGCGATCCGGCATCTGTGGCCGCCGTGGGGCGCTATGACCTCGCCGCTGCAAGTTGCGCGGCCGCTGGTCGGCCTGTCGCTGGCACTTAACTATGCTGTGAGCGGAACGAATCTTTGGAGCTATCATCTGTTCAACTTGATAATCCACGTGCTTGCAGCGCTGGTGCTCTTCGGTGTTGTTCGCCGCACGCTGATGACCGACAGGCTCAGGGAACGATTTGGCAAAGCGTCGACCGGACTGGCTTTCTCGATTGCATTGATATGGATGGTCCACCCTCTACAGACTCAATCGGTCACATACCTCATCCAGCGCTCCGAAGCGATGGCCGGGTTGTTCTATCTATTGACGCTTTACTGCGTGATTCGTGGTTTGTCCGGCGAACACAAAGCAGGATGGTACGCGGCGGCTGTTGCGAGCTGCGCGGCGGGAATGGCGAGCAAACCCGTTATGGCCACCGCTCCGATCATGGTTCTGATCTATGAGTTGATTTTTTTTACCGGCTCGCTCAAGAAAACGCTAAGGCAGAGTGCCGCGCTCTACGCAGGTCTCGCTGCAACATGGCTCATCCTTGCTGCGACTTTGCGTGCATCCAGCACGTCGCAGATCTCGGCGGGATTCAGCCTCGCGCACCTCACGCCGTGGGAATATCTTAGATCCCAGTTCGGCGTACTTGTGCATTACCTTCGATTGTCTCTTTGGCCAACAAACCTGTGCCTGGACTATGAATGGCCGGTAGCAAAGGCAGCTGGAGACATAGTGCCCTACGCTTTGATCGTCGGGCTGCTCGGCTTGCTGACTCTGTTCGCGCTTAAACGCTGCCGCGAAGTTGGCTTCCTGGGCGTTTGGTTCTTCCTGATCCTGGCGCCGACTTCGAGCGTGATGCCGATTGTCGATCTTGCAGTCGAGCATCGAATGTACTTGCCCCTCGCGGCAGTGGTGACGCTAATTGTCATTGGAGTGCACAGACTCGCGCCTCTCATCTTGCCCAGTCTGCGTGACAATCAACGTGCCGCGAGGTGGGCCGGCGTACTCGCGGTTGCCGTCATCGCTGCGTGGTTTGGCTCCCTCACCATAGCCCGCAACGAATACTACGAGAGCAAACTGGTTATGTGGGCAGATGTGGTGACGAAGCGGCCTGACAACTCGCGTGGCCGCAATCATCTCGGTCTATACTTATCCGAACGCGGTGAGATCGATGAGGCCAAGGTTCAATTTGAAAAGGCGATCGAGTACAATCCCGGTTATCCGGAAGCGCACAGCAATCTGGGTATGTCACTGGCTCGCACAGGACACCCGGCCGAGGCAATGCTGCACTATCAAGAGGCGTTGCATCTTTGGCCTCAGGTGAAGATGGCGAACTTCAACCTTGGGCAGATCACCGCCAGTCAGGGTAAGTGGGTCGAAGCTGCGGCGTACTATCGCAACGAGATCAGGGTCAATCCGAGCTATAGTGAATCATACACCCAGCTCGGTCTTGCGCTGGAGAAACAGAAACAATTCGCCGCGGCCGCCGCTGCCTATCGGGATGATCTGACCCTATTCCCCAACTCGCCACAGGCGCTGTGCTTCCTTGCGCTTCTTCTGGCGAATAGCGAGGCTGGTGATTTGCGGGACACGGATCAAGCGATCCGGCTCGCAGAGATGGCGGTCAAGATTACTCGCAGGCAACCCGTCGCGCTCGATATCCTTGCGTCGGTCTACTCCTCGGCCGGACGCTTTCAGGATGCGGCAGCCACGGCACAGGAAGCGATGAATGCGGCGCAATCCGCCGGCGCCAATGAACTGGCTGCCGCCATCAAGAGCCGGCTCGCCTCTTATACGGCCGGTCGTGCAGATCGACCCTAGCAGGACCGCGGGTTCAGTGGACACGTAGAAAAACTCCTACCCTTCCGTGGTTCTTATTCCGCGGTTTTATTTCGCCGTGCCACCCGGGGTTCGCCAATAACGGTGCGCAGCCTTAATCGTGATAGGAGACTATGAAGACAAGAAATCGCCAGCGTCGTGAAGCCGGACGTGAGCAAGAATCCAAACAGATTAACCGGCGGACGTTCGTCAAGCTGCTGCCGGCCGCGGGCGCCGTCGGGGTGGCCGCTCCTGACTTGCTCCTGGCGTCTGCGGAGCCACAACAGCAACAACAGCCGCCGCCGACTCAGCGGGTCACCAAAGAAATGCTACACGCCGCCGAGCAATTGATCGGCATCGAGTTGAACGACGCGCAGGAAACGATGGCGCTTCGAGGCGTCAATCAAGCGCTTGCGGGCTACGAGACGCTCCGCAAGATCGAGGTCCCGCTCGATACCGAGCCCGCTACCGCGTTTCATCCGGCGCTTCCTGGTAAGAAGTTTGATTGGAAGCCCATCAAGTTCAGGCTGACCAGACAGGAGATTCCGAAATACGGCTCGCTCGAGGAAGTCGCGTTCTTCACGGCAACGCAGCTTGCCGAGCTCGTGCGCACGAAGCAAGTCTCCTCTGTCGACCTCACCAGGATGTACCTCGGGCGTTTGAAACGCTATGGGCCGAAACTGCTGTGCGTTGTGACGCTGACTGAAGAGCTCGCCTTGAAACAGGCTGCAGAAGCCGATCGTGAGATAAAGACAGGCAAGTATCGCGGCCCGCTGCATGGCATTCCCTGTGGCATCAAAGACCTGTTCGCAACCAAAGGCATCAAGACAACCTGGGGCGCCGAGCCTTATCGCGATCAGATGATCGACTATGACTCTACGGTGGTCGAACGACTGCGCGACGCCGGCGCGGTGCTGGTAGCAAAGCTGTCGATGGGAGCCCTCGCGCAAGGCGGGAGATGGTTCGGGGGAGTTACGCGCAACCCCTGGCAGGTAGACGAAAACTTAATCGGCTCGAGCGGTTCTTCAGCCGGACCTGCTTCGGCGACATCCGCCGGACTCGTGGGGTTCTCAATCGGAACTGAAACGCTCGGGTCAATCGTCTCGCCGTCGACTCGATGCGGATGCGCGGGACTCAGACCCACTTACGGCCGGGT
>DATLWF010000573.1:0-2023 GCA_035576605.1 Blastocatellia bacterium
GGGCGCCACTGTGCGAGCGGAGAGATCGTCATGTTTCACCTCCTTGAGTGCGAGCTAATGAAGCTTGAATGATCGTGCGGGATGGTCGAAAAACCGATTGAATGTTACCACAGAACGGCGACGCGAAGAAGGATTTAACGCGCTGCAACCCGTTATTTGTCAGGCGCGCGTTGATACCAAACTATGTGGTCACCGTCGCCAGGCCTGTCTGAGTAGGCCACCGTTTCGTAGCCGCCGGAATGCATATGCGAGCCGGGCAGTTCAAGCAGCGCATTGTTGGATAACAGCAGGCCCGCGGGCCGCAGCATCCTTTCGACGTTGGCGAGCGCGAGGCTTTGCTCGAACACATCGTAGTAGACAAGGATGTTGGTGGCGATCAGCAGATCGAAGCCTTGCCCGCCGGGAGTTTCCAGTCGCTGCAGCACGATGTTAGTATCTTCGGGTGTGATGAAAGCAACAATGGCCGGGCGAACGCGAACAGCCCGGACCTTGACGTCGCCGACTCCTGCAGGCGGCACGACCGGAGTCGCCGGTGTGCCGATACGATCGCCGAACTTCGTCCAGTAGTCTATTGCTTCCGGGTTCCATTGCACATTCGCGTCCCTGGGCAGTTGAATTGTATAAGCGATCCCACGGCGCGCGCCGGCCGTCGCTCGGCGCAGATGATCATTCACCCGCGCGCTGAGATCAAAGGTCGTCACCTGCAACTCACTGGCTCGCGCGAGTCCCAACCGCAGCAGACTGTCGATGACGGCGAATGGCTGGATAGTTTGCTGCGGATAGAAATCGTATCCGTCCTGCTTGTCGGTGAAGTCAAGTCCGGGACCGATGATGCCTACTCGTCGCACGCTTCCCGCGCCCAATGTTCGCTGAGCCTTTAGCGACGCGAGCGCTCGTTCTATTGCGAAGTTCGGCAGCAGCGAAGTGTCCGAAGAAAGACCGCGTGTGGCGTATAGCTTCGAGCGTTCGGCAAACTCAGCGGACGGATCGCCCAGCAATTTGGCGGACTCGAGAACTTTGGCATAGCTGGCGTGTTCGTTGAGCAGGCGGGCGAGATTGGCAATCAAATACTGCTTGAGGCGCTCGCGGCCCTGCGTCGTGTTAAGCTCGTGGCCCTTGCTCTCTACCAGTCGGCGCGCGAACAGCAGCCGCTCGTTTTGTCCTGGCGCAGCCATCCCCTGAATCAAATCATCAGCGCGCGATTGCATGGCTTTGACGAACGCGACCGCTTCAGGGGAATTGCTATTCTTCGCGCCGGCCGTCGCAAGATCGCTCAGTGTTATGCGCGGCGTGCGTGTGAAGGAGGTTCCGAACAGGAGCAAGTTCACGAGCGAATCTTCGTCACCCTGAACCACGCGGGCACGAATCTCCGCGTCACGGCGCACAACCCAATTCGTCCAGATGGACGGCAAGTCCTTTGCGACCGTCCCGCGCAGTTCGACAGGCAAGACGTCGCCGAGCGCTTCGACGATCGGGCGAGCCTCTTCGTAGGTGATGTAGTTGACCTTGCGGGATTGGGGACGAAACGCAGCTTCTGGCGCTGCCAGAAGGATCAGCCCGATAAGCACAGATAGGAGAGACTGGTTGCGCATCGCTTTGACTCGAGAAGCGGCGCGCTTACTGAAACATTTTTGGATCAATGCTAATGTTGTGGCGATACTCACTAATGGTCGTAGTTATGGTACCGACATCTCTTTGCTTCAGAATAGGCTTAGTCGCCACAAGTTCGAGTTTGAAGGGCAGCTTCACACCATCCACCTCCTTGAAGTCTGAGGTTTCGACGTAGAAGTCTATGGTTGATTCCTCATCCTTTGAGGTGACGTCATTGGTAAATGTGCCCATATCTTTGGTAATGCGCACGCTTCCGTATTCGGTGCGGACCCACATAAAGGTCTCAGCGTCAAAGAACAGGCGAACGGGCTGGCCTTTGCCTTGTTTCATCTCGACGACGTAGGCCGGACGACTTTTGACCTTCTTTGTGCCCTTTGCTTCAAACTTCACGCCAGCCGCTTCTCCGCCGAGG
>DATLWF010000574.1:0-6336 GCA_035576605.1 Blastocatellia bacterium
CGCTCACTCTTGGAGAAGAGATGGCAGTTCTTGTGCTGCCAAAATAAGTTTACCCAGACTTGTCAAGTACCGCAACATCGAAAAGGGGTTGGCGTTGAAAAAGGGCTGGGCGTCAGCTTTTTGCGCTTAAGGCCGCTCCCAAATTCCACCAACGCAGTTGGTGGATCGTTCATACTCAGCCTGCGTGTGCTATCCGGGCTGTTCTTTAGTCCTTATCGTCAATCTGCTGGGGGACGCCAAGAATCAAGGCAGTTGGTGAATGAGTTGGACCAAACCTGCCAAAGCGACCTCACTTACTTTTTGGGCTCAATGAACAATCCAACGAACTGCATCTCTGGGATCTGCGGCGCGCGCGCCAGCGCCCTCGCAGGCTGAGTATGAACAATCCACCAACTGCGTTGGTGGGATTCGGGACGGGCGCGCGCCAGTCCCCTGTAGACTGAGTATGAACGATCCACCAACTGACGAGGTGGGTATTCAGAGGCTTGAGCGCACTCAGTTTCTGAGCATTTCGACCAGCAGTATCGAAACTGCCGCCGGCGTAATGCCCGGAATGCGCGCGGCCTGGCCGATTGTGCGGGGCCGAACGTTCCCGAGTCTCTGAACTACTTCGTTCGACAAACCCGAGATGCTTGAGAAGTCTACGCCGCATGGTATTTCAAGATCTTCGTAGCGGCCGCGCTTGCGAGCCAGCGTTAGCTGATCCTTCAGGTAGCCTGAATAGCGAATGTCATTCAACGCGACCACGATCTCCTTCCGTTTTGTCTCGTCGCCGATTGCCGCTGTGACGATCTCGATCAACTTCTCGGCGCTACAATCCGGGCGGCGCGCAAGATAGTCTAGCTTCCGGCCGCGATAGCTGTCAGCCGATCCTTCGAGCTGCAGCTCATCGAGCAGCTCATCGCCAAGATCGGTGACCTTCGCATTGGACAGATACTCCTTCACCTTCTCCACGTCTCGCTGCCGGCGCTCAAACGCCTCGTAGTCCGCTTCGGCAATCGAGCCGATGCGGTGTGCGAACGGGGTCAGTCTCTGATCGGCGTTGTCGTACCGCAGCGACAACCGCATCTCGGCTCGCGAGGTGAACATTCGATAAGGTTCATCCGCGCCTTTGGTCACAAGGTCGTCGATCATCACGCCGATGTAGCTCTCAGCCCGATCGAACACGACCGGTTCCCGGCCGAGAGATGCCAACGCGGCGTTCATGCCGGCGACGATTCCCTGCCCCGCGGCTTCTTCGTAGCCCGACGTCCCGTTGATCTGTCCTGCATGAAACAGCCCGCCAACTCGCTTTGTCTCGAGCGTGCCGAACAACTCGCGCGGGTCGACAAAGTCATATTCGACGGCGTAGCCCGGCCGAAGCAGCTTTACGTTCTCGAGACCCTGAATCCGGCGAACGAACTCGTGCTGTACCTCTTCGGCCATGCTGGTGGAGATGCCGTTCGGATAAACCTCATAGGTGTCGTATCCCTCGGGCTCGAGGAATATCTGATGCCGAAGCTTCTCCGAGAACTTCACGACCTTGTCTTCGATCGACGGGCAGTAGCGCGGTCCGATGCCCTTGATGTCCCCGCTGTACAGCGGTGACTTGTCGAGGTTGCGGCGAATCACATCGTGCACTTCTTCATTGGTGTAGCCAATGAAGCATTCAATCTGCCGGCGATTTATCGCGTCGGTTTTGAATGAGAACGGCACAGGGCGGTCGTCACCGGGCTGCCGCTCAAACCTGGAGTAATCAATCGTGCGCCCGTCGAGTCGTGGCGGCGTCCCGGTCTTGAGCCTCCCGGTCTTGAATCCGATCCCACGAACGCAGTCCGCGAGCTTGATCGAGGCGGGCTCGCCGCTGCGGCCTGCTTGAAACGTTTTCTTGCCGACGTGAATCAAGCCGTTCAGAAAAGTCCCAGTAGTGAGCACAATCGTTCGGCCTTCGATCATCGTTCCGTCAGCCAGCTCGACGCCGGTTACGCGGTCGCCGTTGAACTTGATCTCGGCAACTTCGCCTTCAATGATCGACAGATTCCCTGTGTTCGAAAGCCGCCGGCGCATCTCTGTTCGGTAGAGATTGCGATCGGCTTGCGCGCGAGGCGATTGCACTGCCGGGCCACGGCTGCGATTGAGCAAGCGGAACTGAATCCCTGTGGCGTCGATGACTTCGCCCATTATTCCGCCGAGGGCGTCGACTTCGCGGACGAGATGTCCCTTGGCGATGCCCCCGATTGCCGGGTTGCAGCTCATCTGGCCGATCGAGTTCGTATCGAGGGTGACCAGGGCCGTGCGGGCGCCGATGCGCGCCGCGATGTGAGCGGCTTCGCAGCCGGCGTGACCTGCCCCGATTACGATTACATCGAACTGAGTATCAAGATCCATTGCAGAATTTCTCGAACTCTTCATCGGTGAGTCGCGACCGCAGTGGGCCGAGACGGATGACCATTCCCGGCAGGGTGCCCAGGGCTTCAGACCTTAGCGTAGTACTCATGCATTCACCTTACTCGGGTTGTCATTATACACGATGACCTGGCCCTGGGGGGGTAGTGATACACCGGGCTATTTTCCAATACAAAAAGTCGAGAATATCTGACCGAGTATGTCTTCGGTCAGAGTCTCACCGGTGATCTCGCCCAGAGCAACCAGAGCGCCGTGCAATCTGAGCAGGATGATTTCCTCCAATTCGCGCTGGGTCACCAACGCGCTCGCGTCGTCTAGCAGCTCGATTGCTTTTCGAATAGCCGCGTGCTGTCTCGCGTCGGTGAGCATTATGTCATCACGCTCTGTTGCGGCCTCACCCGACAGTCGTTCGAATATCTTTGCGGTCAATTCCTCAAACCCGCTTCCGGTCAGCGCCGAGATGCTTACTACGTTGTCGTGCAATTCGGCGAAATGGACGCCGGTCTCATCGTACAATTGCTCGTCCAGCAGATTCGGCAAGTCAGTCTTGTTCAATGCGATTATCCGTCTCGCCTCCGGCACACTGTCGACCAGCTCAAGATCTTCTTTTCGAAGTGGAGAAGACGCATCGACCACAAGAAGCGAGATGTCGGCGTCCGCAATGGCGCTTCGACTTCGAGTGATGCCGATGCTTTCCACCAGATCAACAGTTTCGCGAATGCCTGCAGTATCGATTAATCGAACCGGCACGCCTTTTATCGAGGTCGTTTCATATAGCGCGTCGCGAGTGGTGCCCGGCAATTCAGTCACTATCGCGCGGTCGCTGCCGACAAGCCGATTGAACACCGATGACTTGCCGACGTTAGGCCGCCCTACGATCGCCAGATCAAATCCTTCTCTTACGTAGCGTCCGAACGTGAAGCTGTTCGCTATCGCAGTCAACGCCTCGATCACACCAGCCAGCCTCGCGCGCAGAGCTGAAGCAGTTTCCGGCGAAATGTCGTCCTCGACGAACTCAACGGAAGACTCAAGGTGAACGATGACCTCGACGAGCGCGTCTTTCAGCGGAGTGAGCCGAAGGGACAATTCGCCCTCCAGCTGTTTGGTTGCGACTCGCGCCTGATATTGAGTCTGAGCGTTGATGACATCCCGCACCGCCTGGGCCTGCGCGAGGTCGATGCGCTTGTTGAAGAATGCGCGAAACGTGAACTCCCCCGGTTCGGCGACGCGCGCTCCTCTCTCAATTGCAATCTGAAGCAGGCGCGCGAGGATGATGGGGCTGCCGTGACAGCTGATTTCTACAACGTCTTCGCCAGTGTAAGAGCGCGGCGCTTTGAAGTAGGTGAGGAGGACTTCGTCTAAGACCTCGGCGGTAGTAGGGTCGATGATACGCCCGAATCGGGCGCGGTTTGGTACCCCAGCTTCAGCCGCTGATTCAGGACGAAAGAGTAATGTTGCTATCTTGAGGGAATCCAGTCCGCTGAGTCGCACAACTCCGATGCCACCGCGTCCCGGCGGCGTTGAAATGGCGGCTATGGTGTCGTCGGAATACATGATGGTTTCTGGTTTGCGGTTGCTGGTTTCTAGTCGCTTCCGAACTAGAAACTAGAAACCAGAAACCGGAAACTCATTTTGAGGGTCGAATGGTGACTTTGCGGTTCTCGCCGTTGCCCTGGCTCTCGGTTGTCACCGAAGCATCGTTTGCCAGCGCGAGGTGGATGATGCGCCGTTCGTTGGGAGTCATCGGATCGAAGCTGAATGGTATGCGCGATAGGCGGACCTTCTCAGCCGCTTTCTCTGCCATCAATCGCAATTCCTTTTCGCGCCGCGAGCGGTAGCCGAGTGAATCGAATACCAGTCTCCTTTCTTCGCCGGATGAGCGCGCGAGGACGCGGTTGCCGAGATATTCCAGCGCGTCCAGCAACTCCGCATTGTGACCCAGCAGTAAAGCTACGTCGTCTCCGCCGACCTGAATCCTCAAGCCCTCTTCGTCCTGGTCCACGGCAGCCTTCAGATCGAGCCCCGATGATCCGAGAACCTGATTCGTGAAGTCAACAACCAGATTGACATCTTCTTCTGACATCGATTGATACTCCACCCAGACTAAAATCTATGCTATTTCTTCGGCGCCACCTCGCCTCTCGGACCTTCGTTTGCCGCTTTTATCCCTCGCCCCCTTCTGAGCGGATGCTTTCTCGGCAGTGCGCGGGCCGCCTTTACTGCCGCCGCCAGATCCGGCTGCCGCTGCGGCTACTTCAGCCGTGAGGTCCGCCGTCTTGCGATTGATCCACAACTGAATCAAGACTCCAACCATATTGCTGACCATCCAGTAGAGAACCAGACCGCTGGGCGCCGAGAAGAAGAAGAGCCACGTCAGCATGATCGGCATCAGCCAGGTCATCATGATCCGCTGCATCTTCATCGAAGGATCCGCCGATGCCGGCTGTGGCGTCAGCTTCGTCGAAGCGATCATAGTCACGCACATGACGATGGGCAGTATCTTCAGCGGATCGGACCTCGACAGGTCATGGATCCACAACACCCACGGCGCGTGACGCACATCGAGCGAAGACCCGAGATACAAATAAACCGCCCAGAAGATCGGCATCTGAAGCAAGAGCGGCATGCACCCGCCCAATGGATTCGCTTCCTTCATCAAAGCGAGCTGCTCTTGCTGAAGCTCCTGTAACTCCCGCTCGTATTTCTTCGGATTCTCCTTAAGCTTCTTCATCCGGTCTTGCAGTTCTTTCATTCGCGGCTGGTGCTTGGCTGCCTTCTTCATTTTCTTCGAGCTGTAAAACCGGAGCGGCGACAGCGCCAGGTTGATCATCACCGTCACCGCGACTATCGCCCAGCCGTAGTTCCCGAACAGCCTGCGGAACCCGTTGAGCGCCCACGCCAACGCCGGTACCAGTGGCTTGACCGCAAATGAAAACAGCCCGTAGTCAATCAAAGCACTGAGGTTCGCGCCGAGATCTCCCCCAACCTGCGCAAGCAGTTCTCGGTCCTTCGGCCCGACGAAGATGTGAGTAGGCGAAGGCGAGCTGACTGGAATGGCAGCTGACGGATAATCGAGCGTCGTTTCTTCGCGCTTCACCTGGATGTTGGTCAGGGTGATCTCTGGGATTACTTGATTTTGACCCGGCACCGCGAGCATAGCGAAGTAGTGATCCGTGACTCCTGCCCATCCGTAAACGTTCCTGAGCGTGTCTGCACCCTGCGCCACGCCGTTGCCCCTCGATATTCCCGCCGGCAGCGAGTCGAGCGTGAGTCGGTGGCCGTTCGCTTCACGATTGACCACGCGCGCATACCCTATGAACGTGGCGCCTTTGTCGGCGGTTAACTTGATCTCGCTTACGCCTTCTGCAAGCGGCTTATCAATCTCGATTTGATTAGGATCCAGGCTGATGGCGGTGATCGTCGCGAAAGGCGGCGTTATCGCCGCCCCGAGAATCTGCTGGCGTTTACCATCTCGGGTATAAGCGATGACTTGAGGAGGAGTGCTGTAGCTCCCGGTTTGTCTGTCGCTCTGATCTCCGAATCGGGGCCCCACAATTATTTCGACCGGTTGCGAGCTGCCGACTGATTTCACTTCTGCGGTAACGTCGAACACGAAGCTGCCGCCGTGAAAGGTGAATGACTTGGTCGCCGTGATCGAGGGCGAGGTGTATGTGAAAGTGATCTTCCGCGACTCATCAGGGCCGAGCGTGACTGTTTTCTCGTCGGGACCTACGCCTTCTATCTGGAAGTTGACTCGATTCAACTGTAGCCCGATCTCGGGTGACCACGGAGTGCGCAGGCTTAAAGGCGCGTTCAGCGGTTCGGGTATATCTTGCGGAATCAGTTGGAGGGGGTTGTTGTCAGCTCCGGTTATCACGCGCTCGACGCCGTTCTCTTTGTACCTCGCGAGTATCCACGATGTTGCCACCGCGCCGCGATTGGACAGCGTTG